>JAYVQK010000173.1:0-23906 GCA_043757005.1 Verrucomicrobiaceae bacterium | reverse complement strand
GGGCATGACCCCGCTCTGGAGGGGCCTTCGGGTGGGCACACGGTCGGATTTGCGAGCGACTGGCCCACCCGCTCGTTCCTCGCCCGCCAGAGCGGGGTCATGCCCCCGCACTCCAGAGGCGTCACCACGAGTTTTCGGGAGTCCCCAGAAAAGAATCACTTGGAACCCGCCGCTGCTTCGCGTTCTTCGCGTTCTTCGTAGTCCCCTTTACTCCAGCCATAGCGCGCCGCCTGCGAAGTCGAAGGTGACGCGCGATTTCTCCAGCAAGTCGGTGCCGATACGGGCCTGCCATGCGCCGGTGCTGGTATCCACAGTCACGTCGCGAAAAGGGACATCGCCGAGGAGGGCGAGGGGCAGGCGGTATTGGTGGCCTTTGATCTCTCCGCCGAGGCCGACTGCGCGGTAAGTGCCGAGGGCTTTGCTACGGGCGGCGATGTCGAAGATTTTTGCGATGTCGTTGTGGAGGAAAAGCTGATCTTTTGCACCAGTATCCACCATGGCTTCGATGGTGTGGGTGCCGATGTGGAGGGGGATGTAGAAGAGATTTTCCCGCACGGTGAGGGGGATGCGGCGGGCTCCGGCGCTTGGCTGGTAGGGCGTCCCCGGCGAGAAGGTGATGCGGCGAGCGGGATAATCGAAGGTGACGAATTTGAAGCCGCCGATGATGGGTGCGCCGAGAAGATTCACCTCCACGCCGCGCAGGGGCACGCCGCCGACGCGGTAGAAGGTCTTTGAGCGGCGGAGGACGGCGACGAGGGATTTTAGCTCCATGCTGCCGAGCTGGAGGCGGTCAAAGCGGGCGAGCCATGCTTTTTCCTCGCCGCCAACGCCGGTGACGCGGAAGGGCTGCTCGCTGGGCGCATAGACTTGCGCGCGGGCGGCGAGCGCGCGGCTGGCTTCGACGACGCAGAGTTGCGCGCCGGTGTCGGCGATCATGGTGATGGGTGGGGCGTCGTTGAGGCGGACTTTTACAGCGGGCAATCCGCCGACGCTGCGCACCATCGCGAGGGTGATGGGGGCGCTGGCGAGATCGGCGGTGAAGACGTTTAGCGAGAAGCCTTGCCCGCCGCCGTGCAAGTGCAGGCCGATCTGCTCGGCTCCCACGGAGCGAGCTTGCAGGCCACGCTCCACGCGCGCGGAGACAGGGCGAGAGCCGACGGCGCAGGCGGAGAGGAGGAGGCAGGCAAGTGCGGAGAGGAGAAGTTTTGAACTTTGAACTTCGAACGTGGGGACGCCGATGCAGCAACATTCGGAGTTCGGAGTTCGGAGTTCGGAGTTCAAAGTTTTGTAGCGTTTTTTCATCACCAGCGAGGGAGAGCGCGCCGCCAGTTGGGATCCACGTATTTGCGCATCTCGGCTTCGTCGTCGCGTTTGCGGTAGGGGCATTTCGCGTAGCGTTCGCGGCCTCGCGCGAGCTGATCGTAGTCGAGCTCTACGCCGAGTCCAGGGCGGTCGGGGATGCGGACGGTGCCGCCTTCAAATCGGATCCGCCCACCGACGACGATCTCGTCTTTTGCCTGGCTCCACGGGTAGTGCGTATCGCACGCATACGTGAGGTGCGGAGTGGCGGCGGCGACGTGGGCCATGGCCATGAGGGAGACGCCGAGGTGGGAATTGGAATGCATGGAGAGGCCCATACCGAAGACTTGGCAGAGCTTCGCGAGGTGCTGCACTTGGCGCATCCCACCCCAATAGTGGTGGTCGCACAGCACGACTTGCACGGCGTCTTCGCGCACGCTCTGCGGCAGGTCGGCGAAGCACGTCACGGCGACATTGCTGGCGAGCGGGATGTCGTAGCCCGCACCGAGCAACGCACGGCGCACGGCGGCCATGCCGGTGATGCTGGCGGTGGGGTCTTCGAGGTAGCCGCCGGTGTCGCGCCCGAGCTCGGCGTGGAGCGCCTTCCCAACGTGGATGCTGGTCTCCACGCTCCACGCGCAGTTTGGGTCCATGCGGACGGGGAGGCCGAATTCCGCGCGGAGCTGGCGCACGGTTTCGATCTCGATGTCGGGATCGAGCACGCCGCATTTGAATTTAATATCGCGAAAGCCATACGTCGCGATGAGCTGCCGCACCTGCGCCACGATTCCCTCGGGCGAGAGCGCCTCGCCGTATTCATCCTCGCGCGCATCTTCGCCCTCTCCGCCGCCGCCTGCGTGTTTGTAAAAAGGATACGCGCTGAACGGCACGGCGTCGCGCACACGCCCGCCGAGGAGGTCGCACACGGGCTGGCCCACGGCTTTGCCGATGAGGTCGAGGCACGCCGTTTCTATCGCGGAGAAAGTGCGCGCGCTGGCGTCGAGCGGATTTTCCCCCGGCACGAGCATGGTCTGCGAACGCGCATCCCCGCTGCCCTGCCCCTCCACCATGTCCACGAGCAAGCCCGTGAGCTTAAATGGATCCGCGCCAATGAGCCGTGGGCGCAGCGCCTCCAGCGCAGCGGCGGGCGCTTCGCCGCCGTAAGTCTCGGCGAAACCGATGAGCCCGCTGTCGCTCTTTAGCTCCACGACCGTGCGGAGCGCGTAAGGCTGGTGCAGGCCGTAGCTGCTGCGGAGCGGCGGGTCGGCAATGGCGAGTTTGTGGACAGTGAGGTCTGCGATACGCATTTGCCGAGCAAAGTGCCGTAGAACGGGCGGGGTGGGCGAGGAGTTTTGCGCAAGGAGCGGCGGTATCCCTACCGCTGCTCCCACTCCCGGCCCCAAAAAAATGCCCCGCTTCCCGCGCTAAGAATCCCCCCGAGCCAATAAGCGCGCCTCTCTCCACGACGGCATAAGGCTGGATGGCGGCGGCAGATCTTACGCAGGTGTGAGCGCAACAAGTAGTTCGACAAGCTCGATTGTCACGATGGTCGCGGCGGTATCGCTGAGGCCGTAGGGGAGAATGAGGCGCCCATTATGCAGCAGCGCGCCGCAGGTATAGACGACATTGGGCACGTAGCCCTCGCGCTCGCTGCCGATCGCGGTGAGGAGCGGCTCGGCGAGACTCGCGATGACGCGAGAGGGGTCTTCGAGATCGAGGAGCATCGCGCCGATGCAGTATTTACGCATGGGGCCGACGCCGTGCGTGATGACGAGCCAGCCCGCCTCGGTCTCGATGGGCGAGCCGCAGTTACCGATTTTCACCATTTCCCACGGGTGCCCAGGGCGCTGGAGGAGCTTGGGGTCGGTCCAAAAATGCGGGTTGTCGGAGAACATGAGGTAAAGGTTTTCATCGTCCTGCCGCGAGATCATGGCGTAGCGGCCATCAATACGGCGTGGAAAGAATGCCATGCCTTTATTCTGCACGGCGCGGCCATTCAGTGTGAGCGCGCGGAAGTGCAAGAAGTCCGTCGTCTCCAAGAGCTGAGGGAGGATGGCACGGCCATTGTAGGCGGTGTAAGTGGCGTAGTAGAGCACGGTGCCGTCCTCCTCTACAAAGCGGACAAAGCGCGCGTCTTCCATGCCGTTGCTCTCATTTGAGGAGACGGGAAAAATGATGCGCTCGGCAACGGCGACGGTGGGATCGAAATGAATCTCGTAGTTCGACTGCGCGAGCCAGCTCATGCACTCCATCGTGCGCTGCACTTCGCGCGGGAGCGGCTGTCTTCCACGGATGGCGCGCTGCATGGATTTTTCCAGTTCGACGAATGTGAAGACAGTGCCGAGTGACTCCATGACGAGACTCGACCAGTCATTCTCAAAACCCATTTCCATAAGTTTGTGGAGAAAGACCGTCTTGCGATAAGTCGGGTTGGGATTCTGCACCGGGGCGGTGACGAAACGCGACGGTTCCTCGACCGTGATGGAATGGTCGGCATGGATCACTCCAGTCCGAAACTCGATGGAAGAGATGTGCCCTTCGCCCGTCGCGCGCAGGCTTAGGATGTAGCGCAGCTCGCCATCGGCCAGCCCACTTTGGTCCGGATGCGGGACGATGGAGGGGTTAAAAAGCGCGGCGGATTCCAGCGCATACTCGCCGGTGAAAAGCGCGCCGATGTAGAGCTGTCGGGCATCGGAGAGCGGGCGGCTGCTGAAGATGTGCGCCTTCACTTTCTCAAAATGCAGCCGCCAAATAGCGCGAATGTCCACATGCCGTCCGCCGAAATCCTCTAAAACGAGCGCGAGCTGCTCCTCACATTCCGCCTCACTCAGTGCGAGCGCGCGCCCGATGATGTGGATGATGCGCGTCGCATCGCTAGGGATGAATGGGCGAATGAGCACCCGGGCATTATTCGGGTGAAAGGTGATGCCCGTAGGCTGGATGTTTAGACTGAGCATGATGTGGCGATGGTAACGTGCGCGCCCTCTGCGCGCGTGATCTCCGCATAGGAGAGGTAGAAAGCGAGGCTCGATTCCGCACCTTGGTTTTGATTAAGGTGATCTTGCAAAAGCGCGTCGCGACAGCCTCCGGAATTGGCATCGTAGAGCGGAAGCCCGAGGTCGTTGCGACCCAAAAACCACTCGAAGCAACGCTGCGCCGCCTTTCTCCAAAACTCATCGCGCGTGACAGCGAACGCCTCCAAGCAAGCGGAGATCATGGCGTGTGCTTCAAGCGGCTGTTGATCGAAGCGCGCCCGTTCACCACCGCGCTTCCAAAAGCCGTGGCAGCCAATGGGGGCGAAGTGCCCGCCCTCCGCCGTCTGTGCGGCGAGCAGCCAGCGCAAGGAAGATAGGCCGATCTCCAAAATCTCGGGCTGCGAAGTCCAGTGCCCGCTGAGGATCATCGAATGGGAGAGTTTTGCATTATCGTAGGTCGCGATGCGCTCGAACCACTGCCACTCGGGTGTGGAGTTTGCGCGGAACAAATCGGCGAGCATATTCGTGAGCATGTCGCGCGTCTGACTCACCACGCGGTCGCCGGAAAATGTCCGCAGGTATTCGTGGATGGCGATGATCGCAAAGGCCCACGCGCGCGGGGAACTAAAGCGCCCGATCGGTGCGAGCCCGCGCTGAAAGAGCAACCCACAGAGCTGGCGGTGGCCTTCATTTTGCGAGCGCCCGAGCGCCGTGCCGACGGCCCACATGGCGCGCGCATGGCTGTCTTCCGAGCCGTGAAGCTCCAGCCATTTCCGCTCGTGGCTCATGAAGTTGCGGAAGCGGCAGGTATTCGCATCGAAGGCATACCACAGGAACGCGAGGTATGTGCTCGCGAGGCGATCCAACTCCGGCTGCGGCCCGCCGATTTTCTGCATGAGCACAGTGAAGATAAAGGCGCGGGCGTTATCGTCCGTGCAATAGGCTTCGTGGTAATTCGGCACATTATAAATCGCGTGCTGAAAGAGCCCCGTGTGGTCGCTCATCTTAAAAAGATGATCGAGCTTCAGCGGTGGCAGTGGGTAGTTGCCGTGGTCATTGCGCGCCGTTGAAGATTCCACGGATGGCACGCTCAAGCTCGCTCGCGCTTTTTCAAAACTCTCCATGTAGCGCCGCGCCACGACGGGCCAGATCATCTCCCGGCCAGCCTTCCACGCGCGTTTGCGCATGGCAGTCATCAGCGTGGGGTTCGAGAGGAAATGATTCACCCCATCCGCGATGGCACCCGCATCGGCAAAGGGAACGAGGATGCCGCGCTCCTCGGCGAGCAGCTCTTGCGCGTGCCAGTAAGGCGTGGAGATGAGCGCCTTCCCCGCCCCGAAAGTGTAGGCCAGCGTGCCCGAGGTAATCTGCGCTTCGTTCAGATACGGCGTGAGGTAAATGTCCGCCGCGCCGATGAATTCCTTCAGCTCCTCCAGCGTCACGAAACGGTTGTCAAAGATCACATTCGCCGCCACTCCGCGCTCCACTGCCAGTCGCTCCAGCTTTTCCCGATACGCCTCGCCTTCTCGTGCGATGAGGTGCGGATGCGTCGCGCCGAGCACGATATAGACGATGTTCGGATGTTTCTCCAAAATCGCGGGCAACGCCTCAATGACATACTCGATGCCTTTATTCGGCGACAGCAGGCCGAAGGTGAGCAGCACCGTCTTGCCCTCCACATGGAACAAATCTTTGTAAAAGTTCGAGTCCATGAACGGCATATCAATGACGCCGTGCGGGATGAGATCTATCTTCTCCGGCGCGATGCCATACACCGTCTCCAGCAGCACGCGCCCGCGCTCGGCCATGACGATGAAGCGATTCGACAACGCATCAAGATGCTTCATCACAGCGCGTTGATCGTCGTTCGGATCGCGCAACACGGTGTGGAGCGTGGTGACGACTGGCATCCGCACTTCGCGGAGAAACTCCAGCAAATGAGCGCCCGCCGCGCCGCCGTAGATGCCGAACTCGTGCTGCACGGAGACGACTTCGACATTGTTGAGGTTCAAAAATTCAGCCGCGCGGTGATAGGAATCCAACTCCTGCTCTCCGATCTCGAAGCGCACACGAGTCGGATAATCGTAGCCCTCTGCGCGGTCATTCACTGAGCCGACGATGCACTGCGCCTGCGGGAATTCCGCCGCGATGGCCTCGCAGATGTCTGCGGTGAAAGTGGCGATGCCGCAGCGGCGCGGGACATAATCCCCGAGGAAGGCGATGTGTTTTGTATTCAGTGTGTTCTCCATGTCTCGAAATCGGATTTCGAGCTCTGCGCGGTGGCAGCAACCTGTGATTCACCCGTGAATGGCGAAGGAGTCCTGAACGAAAAAGTGACCCTCGCTACCAAAAGCAGAGGAGTCAACAGGGGAGACGGTTCATTTCGCCAGCCACTCGCGCCAGCCTGCCGTCTCGCCCGGCTGACTATGCCAGCGGGCGGCGGCCTTCCATTCTTCGAGAAGTTTCGCACTTTATTGTGGGCCGAGGATGTAGCAGGCAGTGGAGATGCCAGCGGTGATTTTTTGCGCAAAAAGGGACGGGAGGGGCAGGTTGATGGTTGATCGGAGCGACAGCCATACAAACCCTGCAACATTGCTTCAAAAAAGAACTTTTTCCGTGGCCTTCCGTGCCTTCCATGGACTAAATCAGCGCCTCCTAAACCATGGCCCGAAAAACATCCATCAAGCCGCTTTTTAACGACTCCGCCACGGCCTGCGATTCGGACGAAGTGAAAGGAAATGAATCCATGAGCCAAGAACCTACAGAAGACCGATTTGACGACATCACCATCTTCACCACGGAAGACGGGGCAACCCGCGTGGAGGTGCGCTTTCAAAAGGAGAATGTGTGGCTGACGCAGAAGCTGATGGCGGAGCTGTATGAGTGCTCCCTGAGCAATATATCGCTGCATCTCACGAATCTTTACGCCGAGCGGGAGCTGGACCCGAAGGCAACTGTTGAGGAATCCTCAATAGTTCAAAACGAAGGAGGGAGGGAGGTGACGAGGAAGGTGGTCTTTTACAGCCTGGAGGCGATCATCGCCGTGGGCTACCGGGTGAGCAGCCCGCGCGCGACGCAGTTCCGCACTTGGGCCACGGATCGGCTGAAGGATTATATTTTGAAGGGTTTTGCCATTGATAAAGAGCGCTTCAAGCGTGGCAGTCGCTACGACCAGAGCTATTTCATGGAGTTGCTGGATGAGGTGCGGGAGATCCGAGCCAGTGAGCGGATGATGTATCAGAAGATCACGGACATCTACGCGACGGCGGCGGATTACTCGCCGAATACGGCGGCAGCGGAGCGGTTCTTTGCCACGGTGCAGAACAAGCTGCACTTCGCCATCACGGGGCACACGGCGGCGGAGATCATCGCCGAGCGTGCGGATGCCCAGCACCCGAGTTTTGGCCTGACGAGCTGGAAGAAAGGCCCCGGCGGGAAGATTCTCAAAACGGACATCGGCACGGCGAAGAACTACCTGAAGGCGGACGAGCTGAAGACGCTGAACCACATCGTGGATATGTATCTGGATCACGCCGAGTTTCAGGCCAGCCGTGGCCGCTTAATGAAAATGGCGGACTGGGAGACGCGGCTGGATGCCTTCCTGCAATTTAACGAACAAGAAATCCTCCAAGATAAAGGCCATGTGTCTCACGCCGTGGCCTTGGCGCTGGCGGAGAAAGCCTATGCCACATTCCGCATAGAACAGGACAGGCGCTACGAGTCGGACTTTGACCGAGTGGTGAAGAGCCTACCGAAAGCCAAACCCGCTGCCAAAAAGAAGAAGGCCTAGACCCGAACATGGAAACCAAACAATACCTGAAGACCTCGCTGCACTGGCTGGAGCGCTCGCGCGTGCTGGTGTTCTGCATGTCGGCAAATGCGTTCGGCTCGGACTGGGCGCAGTTGGAGTCCAGCACGTTCCGCTTTCGCGACCCGCTGAACAAGGAGCGCCGCTTCCTTCCCCTGCGCCTCGACAACGCCCCCATCAGAGGCTCCCTGGCGCAGTTCCCATACATCAACTGGCAGCATCGAACCCTCGTGCTTTGAACATGGCTCAGAATGGATTTCCAAAAAATGTTGAAGATGTCGTCGCCACGTTGGCAGATATTTTTCGGCATCAAGGTCAGTTCGATGTTGTGGAACTTTTGGAAAGCGCCAGCGCCCGGATCGAGGAAACAAATTATGACAACTGGAATGGCGGCACCTACACCTATGGGCTGATGTTGGACGTTCCCGTCCCAGTCTTCGCAGCAATTGAGTCCAAACTGGCGGAGGTCGAAAAGGCTATCTCCGCCAAGCTGGCTGCGATATCCCGAGGCTATAGCAATGACCATTTGGAGAGCGTCACCATCACACCGCTAACCTCTAAATCGGCGGGTGTTGACCCCAAGGCAAAACCTGCCAATGCCGAAACTAAGCATCTCTGGATTGAGGGGTTCTTTCGCCTTTTTCTAAGTCATGTTTCGGAACACAAGGTTGCCGTCGCCGAACTCAAGAGGGAACTTAAGGCTTGGGGCGTTTCGGCATTCATTGCGCATGAGGACATCGCTCCAAGCTTAGAATGGCAGAATGAGATCGAGTTAGGGCTCCGTTCAATGCACGCACTTGCTGCGCTACTGACACCCGACTTCCATCAGAGCAATTGGACAGATCAAGAGGTCGGCTTCGCTTTGGGCAGAGGTTCTCTTGTGGTGCCAGTGAGGTTGGGTTTGAATCCGTATGGCTTTATCGGCAAGGTGCAGGGATTGACCGGTTCGCTGGAACAACCGTTACGCATCGCGCGTTTGCTTTTCAATATTTTGCTCAGCCACCCGGCGACCCATCGCCACATGCGAAGCGGTCTAGCCTACGCGTTTGCGAAATCAGGCTCATACAGCCGGGCAATCGATCTGAGCAAGATCATCGCGGACGTAACCGACTTTTCAGATGATGAGAAAGCGGTCATCCAGCGTGCGTGCAAAGACAACGATCAAGTATATGGTGCTACTGGAGTGGTTGGGCGCGTTTGCGCAGCCATCGGGGTGCCAAAACCGACCGCTGCCATTGATATAGACGATATTCCGTTTTGATCGCTGTCCTCCCCCCTGACGGTTCTCTTGAATGCGGATCAGTATAGTTGCGCCCCGTTGGGGCTTTTGTCTCATGGGAACTCGCTACCCAGGCCGTTGGCCTGTGCTGGCTTGTTTGGCACCTTTGGCGCACTGATGCTCAGGCCAAAGGCCTGACGCAAGCCAGCCCAGGGCAAGCGAGGGACGAGCGCCGCCCTGGGATTGGTTCCCGCGAATGGACAAAGCCCCAACGGGGCGTGACGATCGCCGCCATGCCGCAATCTCTTGCTCGCGTCGTCCTCCATGTTGTCTTCAGCACGAAGAACCGTGTGCCTTTTCTCAAAGACCCGGATCTTCGCGCTCGGTTGCTCGCTTATATGGCGGGTGTCCTGCAAGCCATCGGGTGCGAGCCTATTCTCCTCGGTGGGGTCGAAGATCACGTCCATATTCTGTGCAACCTTTCCCGCACTGTCACGATCGCTGGGTTGATGGAAGAGGCGAAGAAGAGCCCGTCGAAATGGATGAAGGAACAGGGGCCGGGTTACGTGGACTTTACTGGCAAAGCGGATACGGCGTATTCTCCGTCAGCGAGTCCAACGTGGAGCAGATCCGCGCTTATGTCGCGGCGCAGGAGGAGCATCATCGGAAACTGTCGTTTCAGGATGAATTCCGAGCGTTGTGTCGCAAGCATGGCGTCGAGATGGATGAACGATACGTTTGGGATTGATCGGCTTTGGAGATTGTCCCGCCCCGTTGGGGCTTGGCTTGGCATTTTTCCTATGGCCCCAGGGCGGCGCTCGTGCCTCGCTTGCCCTGGGCTGGCTTGTTGATGGGCCTTTGGCCCGCTCGATCTGCGGTGTGGAGCAGTCGGGACTCGGAATGCGATGGCGGCGGCGGGCGCTTCCCTCTGTGGGATACAATTTGCTAGCGATGTGGTGCGCAGGCAGGTGGAGGGACGGTAGGCTGATGACCTCGCGAAAGCTGAGAACGCGCAGACGCGGAAAGTTGCTCGGGCTGGATATATGCGCAAGGCATTGATTTCTTTATGGTTGCCTTCGGAATTCCGCCGTTGGCAAGCGTTCGCTCGGTTGTGGCGGGGGTTGCGGGGGCGGTGGATGGCGGTTTCTTGGGTGTAGATGGTCATTTCTTGAGTGTCAGGGGCGATTTCTTGAGTGCGTGTCGCAATAGCAGGATTGTCAGTCGCAATAGCACGACTGTAAGGGGCGATTTCTTGACTGTAGATGCCGATTTCTTGGGTGTCAGTGCGAGTTGCGCGGGTGTAAACGGCGATTTCTTGACTGTAGATGCCGATTTCTTGGGTGTCAGTGCGGGTTGCGCGGGTGTAAGCGGCAATTTCTTGGGTGTTAATGCGAGTTGCGCGGGTGTCGGCGGCGATGGCGCGGTTGCGGTTGGCGGTGGGGCGGATGGAAATCTCGGCTGCTTTCACTCGCGCGCTCAATGGGGCGGGAAGGATGCGGGGTGATGGTTGATTGAGCGGTAGCTAGAGAGCGTCGCTCGCGGGGGGCTTTGGGACTCGGCGATATTATACGCCGCTGCTATTTCGCCAGCCATTCGCTCCAGCCTGCCGTCTCGTGTAGCTCTACTTTCTCGCTCGGCTGACTTTGCCAGCGGGCGGCGGCTTTCCATTCTTCGAGGAGTTTGGCGCTTTGCTCGGGGCCGAGGATGCAGCAGGCGGTGGAGATGCCGGCGGTGAGGCCGTCGCGGGCGATGACGCTGACGACGGTGTGGTTGGTGAGTGGCTCGCCGGTGCGGGCGTCGAGGATGTGGGAGTAGCGTTTGCCGCCGATTTCGAGGCGTTGGAAGGTGTCGCCGCTGGTGGCGATGGCGGCGTGGGCGAGTTCGATGATGACGGGCGCGGGCTTGTCTGTGCGGCCCTCGGCGTCGAGCGGGGCGACTTCGATGCGCCAGCCTGCGCGGCCCGGCGGCGGGTCGCCTGCGCTCATGTCGCCGCTGCCCGCGACGAGTGCGCTGGGGTGGCCCATTTTCACGAGCACGCGGAGGGCTTCGTCGCACGCGAAACCTTTGGCGATGGAGCCGAGATCGAGGCGCATCCCGGCGGTGAGGAGTTCGGCGGTGTGGGTGTCGGCATTGAGGCTGAGCCACTGCCAGCCTACGCGCTGGCGGCTTTCGGCGACGAGTTGCGGGGAGGGTAGCTCGAACTTCCTGCGCGCGCGCCGCCACACGCTCGTGAGTGGGCCGCACGTCACGTCGAACGCGCCGCCCGTGCTGGCGGCGAGTTGCTGTGCGCGCTCCAGCACGGTCCATAGCTCATCGCTCACTTTCACCGCGTGCCCGCTGCCTGCGCTGCGGGAGAGGGCGGTGAGTTCGCTGTCGTCTTCGTAGTCGCTGAGGATGGCGTTTAGCGCGGCGATGCGGGCAAATGCAGCATCGGCGGCGGTCTTGGCGGCGTCTTGGCTTTCGGCAAAGAGCGAGATGCGGAAGGGCACGCCCATCTCGGCTTTTTCAAAAACAAACTTCTGTAGCTCGGCGGCGCTGGCGGTGAGGGCGAGGGCGAGGAGCAGGGCAAAGGTGCGGAGCATGATATAGAAAAAAGGTGTGCCTCCGTGGATTGGGAAGGGCTGGCACGACCCTTTTATGATTCCTCAAGTAGAATAAAAAACAACTTGAGTCGCCCGCGCTCTCACGGCTCACGGCTCAAGCGCCGACTTACCCAAACGCATGAGACACGGCTCTTGTTCCGCAGATGTGCGGATTTATCAAACGGAAAATTACAGCAGCGAGGGCTGCTCGGGCATGGCGGCGCGGGCTTTGGCAGCGGCTACTTTGCCTCGGGGCTTGCCGTGCTTGGGCGGGGCGGGAGCTTCGGCTAGGGTGGGTCTGCCGTCGGCGTTTAGCTCGTGGTGTTCGAGGTTGCTGAGGATTTCTTTGGCCCGGGCGATGACGCTGGCGGGGAGGCCAGCGAGGCGGGCGACTTGGATGCCGTAGCTTTTGTCGGCTCCGCCGCGCACAATTTTGCGGAGGAAGATGATGGCGTCGTTCCATTCGCGGACGGCGATGTTGTAGTTTTTCACACCGGAGTGGGTGATCTCCAGCTCGGTCAACTCGTGGTAATGCGTGGCGAAGAGTGTGCGGCAGCGCGTCTGGTCGTGGAGATATTCGGCGACGCTCCAGGCGATACTGAGGCCGTCGAAGGTGGAGGTGCCGCGACCGATTTCGTCGAGGATCACGAGCGATCTGGCGGTGGCGTTGTTGCAAATATTGGCGGTCTCATTCATCTCCACCATGAAGGTGCTCTGGCCGCGCGAGAGGTCGTCGCTCGCGCCGACTCGGGTGAAGATGCGGTCGGCGAGGCCGATCTCTGCTGCTTGCGCGGGCACCCAGCTCCCGATTTGCGCCATGAGGACGAGGAGTGCGACTTGGCGGATGTAGGTGCTTTTGCCAGCCATATTCGGGCCGGTGAGGATGAGGAGGCGGTTCGCGGTGTCGTCGAGGAGCACGTCGTTGGGGACGAATTTTTCCTCCACAAGCGATTGGTCGAGCACGGGGTGGCGACCGTCGGCGATGCGGATGCGGAGGTCGTCTGCGAGCTGTGGGCGGCAGTAGCCGAAGAGGCGTGCCGTTTCCGCGAGGCCACATAAAACATCGAGCACGGCGACGGCTCCGGCGGTCTGCTGGAGCTTGGTGAGTTCGGTGAGGACTTCGTCGCGGAGCTGGGTGAAAAGCTCGATCTCCAGTGCTTTCGAGCGTTCCTCTGCGCCGAGGATTTTGTTTTCCACTTCTTTCAGCTCGGGCGTGATGAAGCGTTCGCCGGTGGCCACGGTTTGCTTGCGATGCCATGTGGGCGGGACGGCGTGGAGGTTGGATTTTGTGACCTCGAAGAAGTAGCCATAGACGCCGGTAAAGCGGACTTTCAACGACTTGATGCCGGTCTCTTCGATGGCTTTTTGTTGGAGCTGGGCGATCCAATCTTTGCCCGCGCAGGCGGCGCTGCGTAGCTCGTCTAGCGCGGCGTGGTAGCCGTCGCGGAAGATGCCGCCGTCGCGCGTGTGGGCGGGCGGCTCGTCCACGATGGCGCGCGTGAGTAGCTCGACGAGGTGGGGGAGCGGGTGGAGCTGGGCGTGGATTTGGGCGGAGAGATTTGCAGCGTCCGGCGCAGAGGCAGGGGCTATGAGCGGGGCGGCGGATTCTTTGGCCACGAGGGCGGCGAGGTCTTCCTGGAGCTGCGGGATTTGCTCCAGCGAAGTGCGCAGGACTTGCAGGTCGCGGGCGTTGCCGCCGATCTGCGTGAGTCGGCCCACGGTGCGTTCGAGGTCGCGGATGTTCTTGAGGGTTTCGCGCAGATTGCCGAGCAGGAAGGGCTCGGCGAGTAGGTCGCCGATGAGCTGCTGGCGCTCGCGCAGGGCGGCGATGTCGCAGAGCGGGTGGAGGATCCAGTCGCGCAATTTCCGCGCGCCCATCGGCGTGAGTGTGCGGTCGAGGCAGCCGAGGAGGCTGGTGTCGCGCGAGGTGCCACGGCTGGGCATGAGTTCGAGGTTCGCCTGCGTGGCGGCGTCCACGATCATGAATTGCGAATTGCGATAGACGGTGAGCCGCGAGATGTGGGCGAGCGAGCGGCGCAGCTCCTTTAAGTAATGAATGAGCGCGCCCGCTGCGCCGACTGCGGCGGGCATCTCGGAGCAGCCAAAGCCATCGAGCGACTGCACGCGGAAATGCTCGCGGAGGGTGAAGAATGCTTGATCGGGGAGGAAGGTGTAGCCGTCGCGGGATTGCACGCGGGCGAGGTCGCGGTAGCGCGCCATATGCTCCTCGGCCACGAGGACTTCGGCGGGCTGCACGCGGGAAAGTTCGTCGGCGAGTTCCTTGTCGTCGTCCAGCTCGGTGAGGCGAAAGTCGCCTGTAGTGAGGTCGAGAAAAGCAAAGCCGTGCCCGCTTTTCTCGCCGGGATGGATGGCGGCGAGGAAGTTATTCCGCTTTGCATCCAGCATGTGCAGATCGGCGACAGTGCCGGGCGAGACGATGTGGGTGACTTCGCGCTGCACGATCTGGCCGGGCTTGGGCTCGCTCACTTGGTCGCAAATGGCCACGCGCTTGCCTGCCTTGATGAGCCTGCGCACGTAGCTCTCGTGGGCGTGGTGCGGGACGCCGCACATGGGCACGCCGTTGCGCTTGGTCAGCGCGACATTGAGGATGCCCGCCGCCTCCTTTGCATCGTCGGCAAACATCTCGTAGAAATCGCCCAGCCGAAAGAGCAACAGCGTATCCGGCGGTAGTGTGCGCCGGATGCCGTGGTATTGCTGCATCATCGGGGTAAGAGTCTCTGACATCGCGCGGGAGACTAGCGGCGAGCGTCGCGGCGGCAAGCGCTGGGCGCGAGATTTGCTAAAATGAAATCCAAACCGTCACTCACGCCTTTCTTGCAAACCGAACAAACGACCATAGCTTCACGCACCATTTTTATGCGCCTTTGGATTTATAGCTTCAGTTTTTTACTCGCCCTTGTTGCCTACGGGCAGGGGGGTGTGGAGTTTCCGAATGATCCGCCCGCGAGCTTCACCTACTCGGAGAATGTCCACGATGAGGTGTATGCTGACCCGGATTCCTTTGACCCTCAACATCCTGACTACCTCTCGCGGCAGCGGAGCGCGGTGGCGATCAATGCCTCGGCGCTCATCACGGGTTTTGACATCTCGACGATTGATGAATTGACCCCCTACGAAATCACGATTGGGGACTTCTCTCGGGTTGGCACTTTCAGCGATGTAGATGGCACGCTCGGCGCGAATTCTTTCGTCATCCCCATCGTAGGACTCACGGCAGATGGCTTGGACGATTTTACTGCGGGCAATATCCGCATCACCTGGAGCAGCACGCGCGTGAGCTTCGCTGTCACGGTGAATGACGCAGACATCCACGCCGTAGATAGCGTCGCGGGGATCAATCTATCTTCCGTCGCCGGGCTCGATCCGACTTATTACCCGAATGTGAACGAACCCGCCATCAACGACCAAACGCTCCTAGGCACCATCAGTTTTGGCCCATTCAGCACCGCTCGCACCGTCTATACGACAGGCAGCGCCACGGCGGTGGTGGACCCGAGCGGGCACTTCTTGGACACGCTGATCTCGGCGGTGAATCTCGTAGGCTCGATAGACGATGTGGCACCCGCACTCGTCGTGAACCAACCCGCCTCCAACGCCGTCGTCACCACGAATGAAGTCGGCGTGAACGGCGAATACACCATCAGTGGAACCGTGAGCGACATCCGGCGGCTGGACGGCCAGTCCTTCCCCGGCCAAGTCAGCTACGTGAATGTGCGGCTCGGCACAGGCGACCTCTTTGCAGCGCAAGTCAACAACGACGGCACTTGGCAGCTCGCCAACGCGATCATCCAGCCAGGGCAAAATACCCTCACCGTCCAAGCCTCCGACGGGGATAACGTCACGACCGTCACCAACAATTTCCTCTACACCAAAAAAGGGAACCTCAGCGTGACCTGCGCCGCAGACGGCTACACTGGCGCAAATGGCCGCGTCGCGGGCAGCGTGACCGGCTCATTCTTCATCACTCCGAGTAAAAAACTCACCCTCATCACCGGCGCAGCCATCCCACAAGATTCGCAGGGGAAAGTAGAAGCCGGACAGAACTTCACCGTCGAAGCCAAACCGGGCCCCGGCTCCGTCTTCAACGGCTGGATCGGCACCATCAAAGGCAACACCGTTTTAAACCAAGTCACCGCCAAGATCACCTTCGAGACCAAGCCCGATCTCATCCTCACCGCCCACTTCGCGCCCGACCCCTTCACCGCCGCCATCACCGGTACCTACAGCGGGCTGATGACTGGCATCAATCCACCCAGCCGCGGCCTCATCCAGCTCAAGCTCGGCAAGCTCGGCTCCTTCACCGGCAAAACCAAAATCGGCGCACTCGCCCTCAGCTTCAAAGGCAAAGTCCTCGCCAGCGGCGTGTGGTTTGGCACCGCCAAAAAAGGAAAGACCCTCTATAACATCACCCTCAACTTCATCATGGGCCTCGGCGGCGACCGCCAAGTCAACGGCACCCTCACCGGCGGCGGGCTAAACTCCTCGCTCGTGGCCGACCTCGCCGATTGGCACAAACCCAAAAAAGGCGACCCCGGCAAACTCGCCACCGCCTACGCGGGCACCTACAACGTGCTCCTCCCCGCGACCGCCACGAACGCCGATTTAAACTTCCCCGCCGGCATCGGATTTGGGCGGGTGAAAATCACACCACTCGGCAAAGTCTCCTTCGTCGGCAAACTCGGCGACGGCACCTCCGCCACCTACAGCGCCCTGCTCGCCAAGCGCAACAGCGGCCCCGTGCTCTTCCCGCTCTACATCGGCCTGGATAAAAAACTCGGCAGCGTCGTAGGCACCGTCACCTACAATTCCACCCTCCCCGATAGCGACCTCACCAGCACCCTCGACTGGGCCGAGCCCACGACCAAAGCGACCGACCCCCACGCTTTCAGCGGCCAAATTTCCCTCCACGGCTCCCGCTACACCCCGCCCGTCCTCGGCGAGCGCATCCTCCTGCAAAGCAACGCTGGCCTAGGAAAGATCATGCTCACCGCGCCAAACTACACCGCGCCCATCCTCCCACTCAGTGCCCCGCTCGCCTTCGCCAGCGCCGCCACACTCGACGCCAGCCAGGCGCTCGGCCCCGTCGGCAACTTTGAGATGCTCCAGTTAAAGTTTAACCCCAAGAACGGCCTCTTTAGCGGCACCTACCGCGACTTCATCCTCAATAGCGGCAACCCCGCCACGAAAGCCGTCGTCAAATTCCAAGGCATCGCCACCCGCAAAGCGAACGGTGGCGCAGGCGAGGCAGGCGGCGTCTTCACACGCGGCAATCGTAGCGGAGCCGTCCACCTCGGCCCGTAGTAGGTTGGAAAAAATCAGCCCAGCGGCGTCAGCCCACCGCTCATGTCCACCAACAAACTACCGCCAGCAAAAATCCTCATCGTAGATGATGAGCCATCGAACGTCCGCCTCCTTGAGCGGATTCTTGATCTCTTCGGCGGCATCCAATATCGCAGCACCACCGACCCCCGCGAGGCCGTGCCGCTCTTCGCGGAATTCCAGCCCGACCTCGTGCTCACCGACCTGCATATGCCGCACCTCGATGGCTACCAGCTCATGGAGCAACTGCGGCAGCTCGTCTCGGAAGACTTCTTTTTGCCCATCGTCGTGCTCACCGCCGACATCACCGCCGAGACCCGCCGCCGCGCGCTGGCAGCGGGCGCGAGCGACTTCATCACCAAGCCGCTCGATGCCACGGAGGTGCAGCTCCGCATTCGCAATTTGCTGGAAAACCGCTTCCTCAACCTCCGCCTCGAAGAGCAAGTGCGCGAGCGCACCGCCGCGCTGGAGCAAGCCATGGAGCAGCTCCGCGCCTCGCAGGAGCAAGCCGTGCGGCAAGAGCGCCTGCGCGCACTCGGCGAGATGGCTGGCGGCATCGCGCACGATTTTAATAACTCGCTCACGATGATGCTCGGCTACGGCGAGCTGCTCCTGCCATGGCTTGTAAAGAACGGTGCCGAGGCCAAAGAGCAGCAGTATCTCCAACACATCCTCGCCGCCGCCCAGGACGCCACGCATGTCGTCGCGCGGCTGCGGGATTTCTCGCGCCCTACGGAAAAAGGCGACATCCGCACGCCCGTGGACCTGAGCCAGATTTGCCAGCAAGCCGTGGATTTCACCGCCCCGCGCTGGCGCGGAAAAGCGCAGGCGGCGGGCGTGAACATCGAGGTGAAAATAGACTGCGGCGAAGTGCCCAACGTGCTCGGCAGCGCACCAGAACTGCGCGAGACACTGACGAATCTCATTTTCAACGCCGTGGATGCGATGCCACGCGGCGGCACCATCACCATCCGCACCCGCGCCCTGCCAGACTCGGTGTGCGTGGACGTGACGGACACCGGCTTGGGCATGACGGAGGCGGAAAAATCGCACTGCCTAGACCCCTACTACAGCACGAAAGGCGAAGGCGGCACGGGGCTCGGGCTCTCCGTCGTCTATGGCATCATCCAGCGCCACGAAGGCACCATCGAGATCGAGAGTGCGCCGGGCGCGGGCACCACATTTTCCCTCCTCCTACCGATCACCACCGCGCAACAAATCGCTAGCGAAGTCGCCGTCGCCGCCACCGTGCAGCGCGCCCTCCGCATCCTCGTGGCAGACGACCAAGAAATGATCTGCGAACTCATCTCCGAACACCTCGCCGCCGATGGACACGAGACGTTCTGCGTCTTCGACGGAAATGAGGCGCTCAAGCTGCTGATGGCGCAGCGCGTGGACCTCGTCATCACCGACCAATCCATGCCCGGCCTCAGCGGCGAACAAGTAGGCCGCGCGGTAAAACAACTCTACCCCGGCACGCCCGTGATCCTGCTCACCGGCTTCGGCCAAGAGCTGCAAGAAAACGGCGCACTGCCCGAGGGCGTTGACATGATCGTAGCCAAACCCATCTCCGCCGCGAACCTCCGCCGAGCAGTCTTCGAGGCGGTGCGGGGGGCTGGTGAATGGTGACTGGTGACTGGTCGCAAGCGTGGAGCGCGCGCTTGCTCGTAGAAGCGACGCCCTCGTCCGCAGCGCGATGAGCGCACACCAGCGCGTGCTTTGCACGTGCTGGCAGACGGGGGGCGTCCGCGCTACAAATACGGACGAGGGCGTCCGCGCTACGAGCAAGCGACGAGGCGTCGCTTCTACGAGGGGGGCGTTCGCCAGCTCGCTTGCGACCAGTCACCACTCACATCTCCCTACTGCTGCTCCGTAGAAGCCGTCGTCCCCGGCGCTGGCTGCTGCTTCGCGAAAAGCTGCCCGAGCACATTGTAAAGCCGCCGCACCCCGCCCGCAGTCATCGCGATGCGCGTGTGAATCGGCAGCGTGCTTACGCCCGAGCCTTGGTCGGGGATGATGCCGCTGGAGAAATCCAGATACACCTCCTCCTGCCCGGTGCTGAGGATAACTTGGTTCGCGTAGCGCGCCGTCAGATCCTCGTATTTCACTTGGATCTTCATCTGCTGTTTGTCGGATTCATTGGCCATAGATGCGGGTAGGTAAAGGCGGACGCTGGCTTTTGCAAATGGGGACTTTCAAAAAGGGAGGACGCGCAGTGCTTGGGCGGCGGCGCGGACGTTGTGGACTCGGAAGATTTGTGCGCCGCGTAGGGCGCCGCTGACGAGGCAGGCGATGGTGCCGGGGTCGCGCTCGGGAGCGGGCAGGCCGAGCACGTCGCCGATCACTGTTTTGCGGGAGACGGGGAGGAGGAGGGGGCAGCCGAAGTGGTGGAGGCGCGAGAGTTCGCGGTAGATGCGGAGGTTGTCGTCGCGCTGTTTGGCGAAGTCTATGCCGGGATCGAGGATGATGCTTTCACGGCAGACTCCGGCGGCTTCGGCAAGGGCGATCTTTTCGGCAAAAAAGAAATCGAGCCGCGCGAGGATGTCGTCGTAGCCGATGTGCGTGTGGGCGACTTTCGGCTCGCCGATGGTGTGCATGATGAGCAGCGCAGCACCCGTGGCGGCACAGGTGCGCGCGTTTGCATCCGTAGGCAGCGCGCCGATGTCATTAAGGATGTCGCCGCCCACTGCCAACGCGGCGCGGGCGACGGCGGGTCGCCATGTATTGATCGAGAGGGGAATGGGCTCCTGCCAACGCTCGATGAAGCGGATGAGCTGTGCAGCCTCCTCATCCTCGGAGATTGCGGCGCGGTTCGTGCGCGCGCTTTCCGCACCGATGTCCACGATGTCCGCGCCATCGGCGACGAGCTGGCGAGCGTGTGCCAGAGCGGCTTCGATGTCCGTGATGCCGTCGCCGGAGAAAGAGTCGCCCACGAGATTCACGATGCCCATGACGAGCGGGCGGCGGGGAAACTCGAACGTGTAGTGGCGAGCGCGGAGCTTCATGTTTTCGGGAAAATTGGACTACGAAGGGCGCGAAGGACGCGAAGGCGGGACGCTTGAAAACCTTCGCGCTCTTCGCGTCCTTCGTAGTCACCTTCTCCTTCATGCCAGCGCCACTGCGGAGCGCACACGGCGGGTGAAGCGCAGGGTGTGCGTGAAGCCGACTTCGCGGGCGAGCGCGGCGGCGGCGGGGAAATTGGCGGCGACTTCGGCGGGCGCGTGCGCGTCGGAATTGATGAGCAACGGAATGCCAGCGGCGTGCGCGAGTTCGAGGAATTGGCGCGCGGGATATTGCTCGGCGCACTGCTTGCGCCAGCCAGCAGTGTTGATCTCAAACGGCACGCCACATTCCGCGAGCGCGGCAATCGTGGGTTCGTAGTAACGCCGCAAGTCGCCGGGCGGGCGGATGCCGAATTTCTTTGGCAAGTCCGGGTGCGCGACGAAATCGAACAGCCCACTGCGGATGCACTGCTCGTAGAGAGACCAGTAGTTTTCCCAAATCTCCGCCGCGTGCCCCTCGTGCCGCCCGATGTATTTCGGGTGGTCCACCTCCCAGCCGCCCTTGAGGTAATGCACGCTGCCGATGAAGAAATCCCAATCCGCCATGCCCGCCAGTTGCTCGATCCAGCGTTCGTGGCCCGGCAGGTAGTCGCACTCCAGCCCGAGCTTGATATGGAGCTGCGGAAATTGCGCGCGCGCCTCGGCGACCGCATCCACATAGCGTGGAAGCTCGCCGATGAGCATCCGCCAATCATCAAACGGCTCGGGCATCGGGCTGTGATCTGCAAAGCCCAGCTCGCCCAGCCCCCGCTCCACAGCGACCCGCGCGAGCTCCACCGGCCAGCCTTCCGCGTGGCGGCAGAGCGGCGTGTGTGTGTGGTAATCGGCGAGATGACGCAGGGCCATATTTTGAAAAAAGCTATGACACGGAAGCCGTGAGAGAGCTGGCGGCTCGCTCGTAGCGCGGACGCCCTCGTCTGCAAGTGTGGAGGCACGCGCCCCGCGTGCCTGCTACGGAGGAGAGCATTCGCAGGACGCGGTGCGGACGAGGCGTCCGCGCTACAAGCGAGCCGCTCGCAGGCGCGACGTCTGTGCTGCCATTCCTCGGCGAGGTGCCGAGGACAACACGCGGGGCGCGTGCGCTACCCGCTCGCACTCGCCACTCGTCTCTCGTAAATCGCACGACTGTCGTGCGCTCGGATGATCTAGGCGGGACGCCCAGATCGGCAGGCGAGACTCCAACCCTACCCTGCACACATCGCTCGATATTTTCGGCAGTTTTTGCGGGCTCCATTATCTTTATAAAGAGACGCGGTCTTACGCGATTTCGTCTTCCATTTGGTCGAGCATACCGACGGCGTCGAGGCTCAGTGCATCGCAGAGATCGAGCGCGGCGGATTCTGGCTCTAGCTCATGGAGGCGATTAGCGAGGCTGCGGCGCTCGGTGAGAGTGAGCCTTGGCAATTCCTCGATGATTTGTGAAACGCTCATGTCGCGACGCTAACTCGGCGCTGTTTTTCTGCAACCCGCTTTCCGTTTCCTCAGTGATGCGTGTAGGCGAGGTCCGAGATGGGCTGGATTTTCCAGCGGTCGGCGACGGCGAGGAGATCGCTATTCAGCGACCAGCGATCGGGCAGCGGCTCGCCGATATAGGCGGGGTTGCCACCTTTGAGTTCCATGCAGTTTTTGTTTTGGCCGATGTCGGTGAGGTGCGCGATTTCGTCGGCGCTGAGGGTGATATTCGGCATCGCAGCGAGGTCTTCGATTTTTGCTTCGATGGTTTTAGCGGTGACGCCGTTGGTCTGCGGGACTTCTTGGATGAGCGTGGGGACGACGCTTTTCACGGGGTTCTGGCTGAGGTTCCAGATGCACGAGAGCTGCAGCAGCGTGAGGTTGTTTTTTTCTGCGATGTGGCGGATGCGATCTATCTTGGCGCTGCCCGCCTCCACCCAGCCTGCGGGGCGGAAGGTGCGGTGGTCGCGCGTGCCAAAGGTGTGGCCGGGGCGCACGTCGCCGTGAAAGAGGCCACCGTAGTCGGCGACGCGGGTGATGAGGTCAATTTGGTAGTTTGCCGCCGCATCGAGCGCCATCTGGCCGGGCCACGGCTCGAAGGGATTCAGGATGACCATCGCCCAATCGAGCAGGGAGTGGAACCGCTCGTAGCAGAGCAGCAGATCGAGCGTGAAGCCGTTTGCCGGGCCGGGCGCGACGCCGAGCAAGCCGGTCATTTTTTCCTCCTGCATCCGCGCCATCGCCGTCCACACGGAGTCGTGCGAATAGCCGATCTGGTCGGGGTTGTGCAGCATGAGGCAATCGAGCCGATCCGTGCGCAGCCGCTCTAGCTGGCGTTCCGTGGCCATGCGGACGTATTCGGCAAACTCATTGGGCTGCCGCAGGCGCGAGTCGGTGAAACGCGGAAAACCCTTTTGCCCATCGCGCGCGCCGCCGTAGAAATCATGCCCGATCATGCCCACGAGGCAGTAGCTATCGCGCGGGATGCCAGCGAGCGCGCGGCCCAGCGCCTCGTCGGCGGCACCGCTGCCATACACGTCGGCAGTCATGAAAGTGCGGATGCCCTTTTCGTAGGCGTAGAGGATGGCGGAGTCGAAGTGCGCTTCGTCGAGCATTTCGCCGAAGTTCATGTAGCGGCCCCCGTTCCAGGTGCCGTAAGCAGTGCGTGTGAGATTCATACAGCCTCCCGTGTAGCGGGTGCGGGCTGCGATGCAAATGGCGTAAATGGCCGAGTGCTGCGCTGATTTTGCTACGAGGGGAGGATGTTAAAAAGTCTGCATCAAATTTTGCGTGGCGTTAGTGGTGCTTGGTCTGCCTCTGGTTTTGATCCATTCGCTACGAGAGCTTTTCGTTGTTTTCTGGTTTTTGGGAAGCAGGCCACTTTCACCCGTGCCCCGTAGTGAAAAACTTCAAATGCTCAAAAATGAGTTCGCGCACTTTGCCTTCCGCTTCTTCCATTTTATCTTGAGGAACACTTTTACCGATTTTTTGGCGATGAAGTAGCCCAATGTATGCAGAAAATTCCGATCTCTGCTCCTTTTTAAGCCCGTCAATTCGACTATTCTGTGTGCTTTGATTTGTTTTAGATACCGTGGGGCATGGCATTTTTTGCTCTGGACGCCTTCCGTGAGACCAAGACGCAGCGGCCTCAATGAATAGCAACATTCTATCGAAAAGAATCCCCGGCAACTTTGACTGCTGTTGAATTCTTGCTTCAATCTTTATGCCTCCCATTTTTCTCCCTCCAACTGAACCCAAAGGTGTATTGACTTCTAGAATTTTCCAGTGAACTGCTTTATCTGCCAAACCCCATGCGCTGGCCCCACCTAAAACTCCGCCTATAACTGTCGGAATACCCAGCAGATGACCAAAGGCAAAACCATCAACCCCCGCGCCTACGATTGCGCCTCCTACGGCGCAGCTAATAATTAGGTTCATTTTGGATAGCCCAAGAAAACTCCAGACTTCGTCACAGAAAATATCCATCTCAAGAAGAGGTTCTGTGTTCCAGTGATCCTTGTTGTGTAAAAAAAGAGCGCGGATTTCCTCGCGGAATTTGTTCTCCAGTTTACGAACCTCACTCTTTACCTTCTTCTCGGCTTTCTTCCCCGCGCTTTCTTTGCTAATGCCGTCGCCAAACGACTCACTCACGCGCAATTTCAAGGCAGC
>JAYVQK010000172.1:0-23966 GCA_043757005.1 Verrucomicrobiaceae bacterium | reverse complement strand
AACGACAGCGGCTTCGTTTTTAAAGTTACGAGCACTGTTGTGCAGCCATTGCCTGCGGATTTTAAACCCACGCAACTCAGCAGCAACGCGCTGCACTTGATCTGGAGCGGGCTGCTCGGCCACTCCTACGTCGTCGAGCGCACGCTGGAATTGCAGCCTCTGAATTGGCAGATCATCGGCGCGATCGGTAGCGCGGGTGGAGTCACGGAGTTCATTGATCCTACGGCCACGCAGCAACACGCCTACTACCGGCTCTCCACGCCGCGCTGAGTCAGTCTTCGAAAAAACTCCTGACAACACTTTCACACCCTCGTCTTCTCATCGTTATCCCCTTGCTCTAGCGTCGCGCTTTGCCACCAAAAACAGACACCACACACCATGCGAATCCTTGTCGTAGAAGACGAAAAAAAACTGGCCACCCATCTGCGCAAGGCGCTGCGCGAGGGTGGCCATGCGGTGGATGATGCGGCGAATGGCGAGGACGCGCTGACGATGGCGACGACGGAGCCTTACGACGCCATCGTGCTGGATATTATGCTCCCGGGGCGCGATGGGCTGAGTGTTCTGCGGGCGCTGCGGCAAAGAAACATCATCACGCCGGTGCTCATCCTTTCCGCTCGCGGAGAGACCTCCGAGCGCATCGAGGGGCTAAATCTCGGAGCGGATGATTACATGGCGAAACCCTTCTCGATGGAGGAGCTGGTGGCGCGGGTGAATGTGCTGCTGCGACGCGGCGCGGGGGATCGCCCGGCGCTTTTAAAAGTGGGCGACCTCGTAATGAATGTCGCGAGTCGCGAGGTGCAACGCGCAGGGAAACCCATCACGCTCACAGTCCGTGAATTTGGGCTGCTGGAGTATCTCATGCGGACGACGGGACGTGTCGTCACGCGCACGCTGATCCTGGAGCACGTGTGGGGGTATCACTTTGATCCGGGCACCAATGTGGTGGAGGTCTATATCCAGCGCGTGCGCAAAAAAATGGACGAGGGCTACGAGCGCGCGCTGATCCAGACGGTCTTCGGCTACGGCTATAAAATGATCGCAGAATGAAAGCGTGGTCGCTCGGAGCGCGGCTCACATTTTGGTCGGCGATCATCTTCACCATCGCGGGACTGCTGCTCGGCGCAGTCACGATTTGGGTAGCGCGCACGCGGCAAATCACGGGGCTAGATCGCGAGCTGGCGGAGGATGCGGTGCGGTTTTTTGATGAGGTGGATGAGCACAAGCCGGAAGACCCCGAGCGCTTCTTGCAAGCGGCAGAAGAGATGGGGCCGGATCTCGTGGAGCAGTTCGCGGATGCCGACGGGCACACGCTTTATCGCTCGCCGGAGCTGGGGGCGATGGAGCTGGCAGGCGAGATCGGGAGCACTACGACGGTGTGGATAAAAGGAGAGCGATATCGGCTCGGAGTCTTTGTGCGTAAGGGCGCGCGGCTGTATCTCGGCGATAGCTTCGAGCAGGTGGATGGCGTGACGCGCGACATCCTCTACGCGTATCTCATCGGCTTGCCGCTCGCGTTGCTGGGCGTGATTTTCAGCGGGCGCTGGCTGGCGCGCAAAGCTCTCGCGCCCGTGGAAGCGATTGCGGCGGCGGCAGAGCGCATCACGGCGGAGCGGCTCGATCAACGCCTGCCTGTGCCGCCGACGGACGATGAAATGGCGCGGCTGGTGAAAGTTTTAAATGCGACCTTTGATCGCCTGGATGCGAGTTTCCGCCAAGCCGTGCGCTTTAGTGCGGATGCCTCGCATGAGCTAAAGACACCGCTTGCTCTGCTGGGTGCGGGGCTGGAGTCGCTCATGTCCCACGCCGGAATGCCGCTTTCCGCAAAGCCGGAAATCCTCAGCTTGCTCGACGACACACGCCGCCTCGCCGCCATTTGCAAAAGCCTACTGCTGCTCTCGCGCGCGGATGCCGGGCAAATCCAACTCGACCTCCAGCCGTGCGATCTCCGCCGCCTGGTAGAGGGAGTGGTGGAGGATGCTCACATCCTCGCCGAACCGCATGGCATCACGATCTCCAGCGTTCTCGCAGAGTGCGGAGAGAGCGTGCTGGATGTGCGATTCGTCTCCCAGATTTTGCTAAACGTGCTCGATAACGCCGTGAAATATAATCACCCCGGCGGCAGCGTGCGCGTCTCGCTCTGGGAGCAGGATTCCCACTGCATCGTGCGCGTGGCTAATACTGGAGACGGCATTTCCGCCGAGCACGCCGCGCGCATTTTCGAGCGATTCTATCGCGTGGAAGCCAGCCGCACCGAGCGCGGCCACGGCCTAGGACTCAGCCTCAGCCGCGAACTCGCGCGCGCGCACAAAGGCGAACTCACGCTCGAACCGAGCGAGTCCCATTGGACGATTTTTCAACTCCTGCTCCCGCACAGCCCGCGACCAATCTCCCCCACAAGCCCCGGCCCGCGATAGATGAAGCCCGTGTAGAGCTGCACCAGTGCGGCTCCGGCGTCGAATTTCTCGCGCGCATCGTCGGCAGAAAAGATGCCGCCGACACCGATGATGGGCACCTTGCTCCGCTGCGCGAGGAAGCGCACGACCTCCGTGGAACGCGCGCGCACGGGCACGCCGCTGAGGCCACCCGTCTGGCGGCGCGACTCGGGGACGGTGATGTGATCTATCGTGGTATTGGTGGCGATGATGCCCGCGAGCGCGTGCGCCTCCACGAGCGCGAGCACGTCTTCGATGGCGTCCCACGTGAGGTCTGGGGCGATCTTTACTAAAAGCGGACGGCGCTCGGTATTCTCGGCCTGCACGGTGCGGAAGAGCGTCTCCAGCGCGGCACGATCTTGCAGTTTGCGCAGACCGGGCGTGTTCGGGGAGGAGACATTCAGCACGAAATAATCGCCGAGAGCGCGTAGGCGGCGGAAGGATACACGGTAGTCCTCGGCTGCTTCTTCGAGCGGGGTGACTTTCGATTTTCCGAGATTTACCCCCACTGGAAAATGCGGCCACTGCGCCGTCGCCCGTAGTTTCTCCAGCCGCCGAGCGACGACTTCCGCGCCGTCGTTATTGAAGCCCATGCGATTGATGATGCCCTGCCGCTCTGGCACTCGGAATAAGCGTGGCAGAGGGTTCCCGGGCTGCGCCTGCGCGGTGACGGTGCCGATTTCTGCGAAGCCAAAGCCAAGCCCCTCCCACGCCGGGAGCACGAGTGCGTTCTTGTCGAAGCCGGCTGCGAGGCCCACGGGGCTGGGGAATTTCAAACCGAAGACCGTGCGAGCGAGGCGAGGATCGGGAGCGCACTCGCGGCGGAGCATCTGCATCGCCGGGCCAAGCCCGTGGAGGAAGGCCATCGCGAAATGATGCACCCTCTCCGCATCAAAGCGGAAAAGGATCGGACGAATAAGGTGGCGATAAAACGGAGCAAGCACGCGCGCAGGAAAGTCGAAACGCGGCTGGGCGGCAAGCGGCAGGGTTGATAGAAGCGCGCAAACTTGCTGTCTTCCCATTCAACCAACGCCCGATGCGTATTCTTTTTCTCAATCAATTCTTCCCGCCAGACGCCGCACCCACGGGGATTTTATTCCGCGAGCTGGCGGATGATTTCGCGCGCGCGGGGCACACGGTGGACTTCGTAGATGCTGGGCAGGACTATCGCGGCGGGCAGCGCGCGGGCGGGCGGATGAAGCGCGAACTCGCCGCACTACGTCACATTTGGCGCGAGGGAAAGCGCGCGCCGCGAGCGGATGTAGTGATCTCCGGCACCTCCCCGCCCTGCCTCGCCGTAGTCGCGGATCGTGTCGCTCGCGCGCACGGCGCGCGGCATATTCACTGGGCGATGGACATGTATCCCGAGCTCGCCGTGGAGCTGGGTGAGGTGAAGCGCGGCTCGCTCGTCGCCCGCCTCACCGGCTGGCTGATGGGCCGTGCGTATCGCCGCTGCGCACATGTCGTCGCGCTGGATGCCGACATGGCTGCGCGCCTCCGCACCTATCGTGTGGAGCCCGTGTGCATCCGCCCGTGGGTCTTCCAGAGCATCCTCGATCTCCCGCCCTCGCAAGCAGTGCCGCAAGCGCAGTGGACGTGGATTTACTCCGGCAACCTCGGTCGCGCCCACGAATGGGAGACGCTGCTCCGCGCGCAACAGCTCCTCGAATCACGCGGCGAAAACATCCGCCTCCTCTTCCAAGGTGGCGGCCCCTCGTGGCCAGCCGCACAAGCGCAAGCCGCAGAACTCGGCCTGCGCCAGTGCGAATGGAACGGCTACGTCCCCGAGAGCGAGTTGCGCGATTCCCTCCTCCGCTGCCACGCGCTCGCCGTGACCCTGCTCCCCGCCGCGCAAGGCCTGCTGTGGCCCAGCAAGCTCGGCCTCATCCTCTCGCTCCCCCGCCCCATCCTCTTCATCGGCCCCACCGAGGGCGCGATTGCGGATGAATTGCGCCGATTCCCCCACGCCCACATCTCGCCCCTCGGCGACGCCGAAGCCCTTGCTCATTGGCTCGCCCAACGCCCCACCGCCACAGCCCCGCCCCTCGACGCCCGGGAGCACCGCAAGACCGCACTGGCAGAATGGCAGCGCCTCCTTTTATGAAGTCATATCCTACTCGTTTTTTACGCCAGTGCTTTGGTGGCGACGGGTCCGGCGACAGCAGGGATTGGGGCTGCGCTGCGGGGGTGGATTTTTAGGAATTGCGCGGCGTATTTCGGCCAATCGGCGAGCATTTGTTTGGCGCGTGCGCTGTCGGTTTTTTCGGCGTGTTGGGCGATGAGTTGTTTGACGACGATGGTGTCTGCGTCAGTGAGTGCCGCGTGTTGGACGAGGGCGGGGTTGTAGTTTTCCGCGAGCATTCCCGTTTCGTCGAAGACGTAGGCGACGCCGCCAGTCATGCCTGCGCCGAGGTTTTTGCCGACACTGCCGAGGACGAGGATCGTGCCGCCCGTCATGTATTCGCAGCAGTGATCGCCCGCGCCTTCCACGACTCCGGTGGCTCCGCTATTGCGCACGGCGAAGCGTTCGCCCGCGCGGCCATTCGCAAAGAGGTGGCCGGCGGTCGCGCCATAGAGGCAGGTGTTGCCGAGGATGCTATTCGCGTGCGCGGGGAAGCTCGCCTTTGCTGGCGGGCGGACGACGATTTCGCCGCCGCTCATGCCTTTGCCCACGTAGTCATTCGCTTCGCCCGTGAGGACGAGGCGGAGGCCGCTGG
Source organism: Verrucomicrobiaceae bacterium (assembly GCA_043757005.1). GTDB lineage: Bacteria > Verrucomicrobiota > Verrucomicrobiia > Chthoniobacterales > Chthoniobacteraceae > SXWH01. The sequence continues at coordinate 18,814 of JAYVQK010000172.1, read as the reverse complement.
CGAGGAAAGTGCCAAAGCTCTGCCCCGCCGAGCCACTGAGCTCCAGTGTGAGCGTGCCTTCCGGCAAACCTTCGCTGCCATACTGGTAGCCGATTTCGCCGCTGATTCGGGTGCCGATGTTGCGGTTTGTATTCTGCACTTTGTATTTCAGCGTCATCACGCGCCCGTCAGTGATCGCGTCTTTCGCGTCCTGCAAAACGGTGTCGTCGAGCGGCGCGTCGTGCTGCCCATCGTTGCGGCGGGCAGTGCAAAAGCGGATGTCGGCCTCGCTCTTTGCGTTCACTTTCAGCAGACGGGAAAGGTCGAGGGTGTTGGCTTTCGGATGTCCCTCAATCTTGCGCTGCGTGAGGAATTCTGTGCGACCGATGAGGTCTTCGACTTTGCGCACGCCGAGCTTGGCGAGCAGTTCGCGGATTTCCTGGGCGACGCCGTTGAAGAAGTTCACGACCATCTCGGGCGTGCCTTTGAATTTACCGCGCAGCTTTTCATCCTGCGTGGCGACGCCGACGGGGCAGGTGTTGAGGTGGCATTGGCGCACATACACGCAGCCCATCGCGATGAGGGTGAAGGTGCCGAAGTTAAACTCTTCTGCGCCGAGAATCGCTGCTTTCACGATGTCCTCGCCAGTCTTCATGCCGCCGTCCGTGCGGAGGACGATGCGGTTGCGCAGGCCATTCGCCATGAGCACTTGCTGGGTCTCGGCGACACCAAGCTCCCACGGGGTGCCCGCGTATTTCACGGAGGAAAGTGGGGACGCTCCCGTGCCGCCGTCGTGGCCGCTCACGAGCACGATGTCGGCGTGCGCTTTGGCCACACCAGCCGCGACGGTGCCGACTCCGGCTTCGCTCACGAGCTTCACGCAGACTTTGGCGCGCGTGTTCACTTCCTTGAGGTCGTGGATGAGCTGCGCAAGATCCTCGATGCTGTAGATGTCGTGGTGCGGCGGCGGCGAGATGAGCATGACGCCGGGCACCGTGTTGCGGAGCTTCGCGATGTAGGCGCTCACTTTATGGCCGGGGAGCTGTCCGCCCTCACCAGGCTTTGCGCCTTGCGCCATTTTGATTTCGATTTCCTTCGCGCTGGCCAGATACGCCGCGCTCACGCCGAAACGGCCCGAGGCCACTTGCTTGATCGCGCTGTTGGCGTTGTCGCCATTCGCGCGGATTTTAAAACGCTCGGGGTCTTCGCCGCCCTCGCCACTGTTGGATTTACCGCCGATGCGATTCATCGCGATGGCGAGTGCTTCATGCGCTTCGCGCGAAAGTGCGCCGAGCGACATACCCGCCGTAGTGAATCGGCGGCGGATGTCTTCGATGCTCTCGACCTCCTCGATGGGCAACGAGGTTTTCGGCACAAACTCCAACATATCCTTAATCGTGATCGGGTGATTCGCCTTCAACGCCTCGACGTAGGCGGTGTATTTCGTGGCGTCGCCGGTTTTCACATACTGATGGAAATTCTGAATCACGGGCGGCGTGATCGCATGCACCTCGGCCTTTGGGCGGAAGCGGTAGAAGCCGCCGTCCTCCCGCTTCAGTGCTTGCTCGGCGGGGACTGGCGTGGAGTAGCCGTGGTGGTGCCGGGCGAGAGATTCGCGAGCAATTTCGACGAAACCGATACCGCCGATTTGCGAGGAAGTGCCCGCAAAACAACGCTCGATGACGCCAGCGCCAACGCCGACGGCCTCGAAAATTTGCGCGCCGCGATAGCTCGCGAGGACGCTGATGCCCATTTTGCTCATGATCTTGAGCAACCCGTCTTCGAGTGCCTTGCGCACGTTCTTGAGCGCGGTGACGTAGTCGGGGACTTCGGCGAGCGCAGCTTCGGCTTTCGCTTTTTTCTCCGCATCTTCGCCTGCCTTCACGATGGCCTGCTGGGCGGCGATGCGGACTTTCTCCAACAGCTCGCGCACCGTCTCGAACAAGACGTGCGGGCAAATGGCGCTGGCTCCGTAGCCGATGAGCAATGCGAGGTGATGCACGTCGCGGGCGTCGCCGGTGTCGGCGATGAGCGATGCCTTCATGCGTTTGCCCGCGCGAATGAGATAGTGATGCACGCCGCCGATGGCGAGCAGCATGGGCACGGGAACGTTGGCGTGATCGGCGCTGCGGTCGCTCAGTGTGATGATCTGTGCGCCTGCATCCACGGCAGCCTCGGTCTCGGCACAGATGCGGGCGACTGCGCTCTCTAGGCCCGTCTCGCCCTCACTCAGCGGCCAGGTGCAGGAGATCGTCGCGCTTTTAAAGCCACTGGCTTCGAGCCCGTTCAATGCTGCGAGTTCGTTTTCAAAAAGAATCGGTGTCGCGGTGTGGATGAGCTTCGCTTGCTCGGGGGCTTCGGCGAAAAGATTGCGCCGCCAGCCCATGCTCGTATTGAGCGACATCACGAGCTTCTCGCGGATCGGGTCAATCGGCGGGTTTGTGACCTGCGCGAAGAGTTGCTTGAAGTAGGTGTAAAGCAGGCGCGGATTTGGCGAGAGCACGGCGAGCGGCGAGTCGTCGCCCATGCTGCCGATGGCTTCCGTGCCGCTGAGGATCATCGGCTTGAGGATGATGTCCAGTTCCTCATTCGTGTAGCCGTTGGCGATCTGCTTTTGCGTGAGGCCGAGGATGTCCACCGGCTCGGAAGGCTCTGCCAGCAGGGCTTTCGGCACGTCGGCGAGGAAGACGCTGTTGTCTCTGACCCACTGCGCGTAGGGCTGCTGGGCGGCGAGTTTGGCTTTGATGTCCGCGTCTTTCAGCAACACGCCGTCCTCGATGGCGATCATCTCACCGGGGGCGAGCCGGCCTTTCTCCACGATGTGCGCGTCGTCCAGCTCCAGCGTGCCGACTTCCGAGCCGAGCACGAGGATGCCGTCGTCCGTGAGCTTGTAGCGCGCTGGTCGGAGGCCGTTGCGGTCGAGGCAGGCGGCGACGGTCTTGCCGTCCGAAAAACACAGCGCGGCAGGGCCGTCCCATGGCTCGTTGATGCAGCCGTGGAATTGGTAAAACGCGCGCAGCTCGGGCGAGGTCGTCTTGTCGTTCCGCCACGCGGGCGGCACGAGCATGGTCATCGCGTGGAGCAGCGAGCGCCCGCTCATCACGAGCACTTCGAGCGCATTATCCAGCTCGGCGGAATCGCTACCGCCCGGCTGGATGATCGGCTTGAGCAAATCAATATCCGAGCCCCACGCGCCCGCCTGCAACTCGGCCTCGCGGGCGTGCATCCAGTTGGAATTTCCGCGCCGCGTATTGATCTCACCATTATGGCACATCATGCGGAAAGGCTGTGCCAGCGGCCATGTCGGGAAGGTATTCGTGCTGTAACGCTGGTGGTAGAGGCAGATCGAAGTCTCGTAATCCGGCGACTGCAAATCCTTGTAATACTTTTCCAACGACGGCGAAACGAAGAGCCCCTTGTAGCTAATCATGTGGGCGGAAAACGACGGCACGTAGAAGTGCTTTAGCCCGTCTTCCATCGCCATTTTCTCGATCTCGTTGCGGCACAAAAAGAGCAGCCGTTCAAACTCATCATCCGCCAGCTCACTCGATCTCCCGATCAGCACGTGCTCGATGCGCGGGAGCGAAGTCGCCGCCGTCTCGCCGAGATACGTCTCATTCGTGGGCACCTCGCGCCAGCCGAAGAGGTGCAGCCCGCGCTTCGCCAGCACCATCTCGGTGATCTGCTTGGCGCGCTCGTATTGATATTTGTCGCGGCGAGGGAGAAACATCACGCCCACGCCGAGATCGGAGTCGTTAAAAAGTTTCGCGCCGAGCTTCTCCACTTCCTTGCGGAAGAGCTTATGCGGGATCTGTGTCGTCACGCCCGCGCCGTCGCCCGTTTTGGCATCGGCATCCAGCGCGCCGCGATGCACGAGGCGGCAGAGCGATTCCAAGCCCATGCGGAGAATGCGATTCGAGCGAGTGCCGTCCACTTTGGCCACAAAACCGACGCCGCAAGCATCGTGCTCGTGAGCGGGGTCGTAGAGTGAACCGGCGAAAGATGAAGTTTGATCGAGAATGGTCTGATTCAGTGCGGACATGGTGAAATGGTATTAAAATGCTGGCCCCGCTACAGACGAGCCTCGGCTCTCCTGAGTAACGGGACGCGGACGCTAAAGGGTGAAAGGATGTTTTCAAGACGTTTCTCAGGCAATTCTAGGCGTAAATATGGCAGTGAAATGGAATATAAAGTCCTGAATCACGCTATAAGTTATTTGCATTTGTCTTAAAGCGCGCACTTCACGGAAATCGCTGTCGCTTTTCTATCACTGCACGGCGGTTTCCCTTCAGATACGTTGGCGTTCTGGCGATGTTTTTAATTCCGCTGTGTTATCCTCGCCGCTCCAGAAATTGACTCTGGTGGGATTTCAACGAGCAAACTACGGCCTTTGGGCGCGGAGGCGGAGGTATTTGGCGGGGGCGGTGCCGACGGGGACTTTGGCTTTGATGACTCGGGTGAGTCCGTCGTCGGAGAGGATTTCTTCGGTCGGGGCGGCGGTGCTCCATGCGCTGAGAGTGGTGCTTTCTTGGAGGGTGAAAGTGATGTCTGTGGCGAGGAGGTTGCGGCGGTAGGTGAGGGTGAGCATCCCGCTTTCGATGGTAGATTGCGGTGCGAGCACGGCGGTGAGTGGATCGAGGTTCATCGCGTATTTGAGTAGGTTGTTGAGGCCGTCGTTGGCGGGATTCGCGGTATCGGCAGCGGAGGCGGTGTTGGCGTTGATGCCGTATTTCGCGAAGCGCCAATCGTCTATCGGCAGGTCGGCGATGGTGATGGTTCCGGAGGCGTTGATGGTGGCGTAGGCGGTGCTGGTGTCGAGGGCGAGCGTAGCGGTCTCGGGGCCTTCGGCGAGGGTGTCGGCGATGGGGGTGAGGGCGACGCTGGAGCTGCTCGCGCCGATGGGGATGGTGATGCTGCCTGCGAGTGCGAAGTAGTCGCTGCCGGAGGTCGCGGTGCCGCTGGTGCTGACGCTGACAGTGAGCGCGCCCGCTGTGGAGCCGGTGCGGGAGACGGTGTAGGTGCCGGTGGTCGGGCCAAACTCGGTGGCGGTGGAATCGCTCGCGAGAAGGGAGACGACGGGCGCATCGGCGAGGGTGACGGTGGCGCTCGCGGATGCGCCGAGGGTGTAGGCGGCATCGGGGGAAAGTGTGAGCTGCACGGTCTCGTTGCCTTCCACGAAAACATCGAGCACGGGCTGCACGGCGAGGGTCGCGGAGCTTGCGCCGATGGGGATGTCGAGGGCGCTGGCGAGGGTGGCGTAGTCGGTGCCATTCGTGGCGGTGCCGCCGATGGTGTAGTGCGTGGCGAGTGTGAAATCCGAGGAGCCCGCGCGGGTGATGGTGAACTCGCCCGCGATAGGCCCAGCCTCGTTTGCAGTGGGCGTCGTCGCGCTGATGGTGAGGACGGGGAGCGTGGCGCTGGCGGTGGTGTCGTCGTAGGTTTTCACCGCACCATCGTCGGCGATGAGGCGGAGGACGTAGCTGCCGGGGGTGCTGAATGAAGCAGTGGTGGCAATCGCCGCCGAGTCTGCAAAGCTGACGGTGCCGGGGCCGCTGGCTTTCACCCAAGTCGTGGTGAGCGCGGAGGAGGCAGGGAGCGCGTCGTCGCTGGCGGTGCCGTCGAGCGCGGCGTATTGCGGGAGTGTGGCGCTGGCGGCTGGGCCAGCGTTCACGAGGGGGGCGGTGTTATCGGGGAATACGATGCTGACATTGTCAAAGGTGGCCGTGGCGAGGGTCGAGTTCACGGCGCTGACGACGGCGAGGCCGACGAGGACGGGATCGCCGATGGCAAAGGTGATGGTGCCGTGCTGGGTCCAAGTGATGCCGTCTGCGGAGTAGTAGCCTGTGAGGGCGTTGCCGCTGCGCGCAAGGCGGAGCCAGCGCGGGACGGTGAGACTGCCTGTAGCAGAGTCGGTAGTTTTGGCGGAATTTGTATCGGCAGCAGTGCGGTAGATGAAGGAGGCGCGGCCATCGCTGGTGATAGACATGAAACACGACATCGCTCCGGTCGCGGTCCCCGAGCGAGCCATGATGCCGCAGCGTGTGGAGGTGGTGGAGGGTGTGGTGCGAGAGGTGAGCCGCACAATGGCATCCCAGCTCGTGCCGCTAGTTTTTTGCCGGATGAAAAAGCACTGATCTACTTTGGAGCCACTGGTGACGCTCGTGCCCGAACCGCTCACCGTATAGACGCCTCCTGCCTCGCTGTAGCTCCCGGCGACGCCGACGGCTCCGATGTCGCCATAGCTAAAGGTATCCACGTTCACCGTGAGGTCTTTGGTGACTTGGATTGCACCGTCATTTGCCGTGAGGCGGAGCACATACACGCCGCTGGCGGAAAAAACGGCACCTGTCGTGGGTGTCGCCGCATTATCGAAAGTGACGGTGCCGGGGCCGCTGACTTTTGTCCAAGTCGTCGTTAGCACGCCGGGAGAGACGGGCTTGCCGTCGTCCGTAGCGGTGGCCTCGATGAAAAGACCGACGGCAAGCGGGATGGTGACATTACTGGTCGTAGGGCTGATGAGGGTGATGACGGGGGCGTAGTTAATGTCGTCATCCACAATATTGACGGTCGCGCTCGGGCTGCCGGAGATGAGGTAAGCGCCTGCATTGAGTGTGACGATGACGGTCTCGGTTCCTTCCTGCGTCGTGTCGTCAATGGGAGTGACGGTGAGTGCGACGCTGTTGCTGCCAGCGGGGATGATGGCGGGCGTGGCGAGCGTGGCGTAGTCCGTGCCATTCGTCGCGGTGCCGCTGATCGTGATGGCTACAGTGAGCGCGGCTGTCGTGCTGCCGGTGCGCGAGATCATGAGGGTGCCGGGATCGAGCGCCGCCTCGGCAGCATTCGCATCGCTGGCGAGGATGCTCACGCTCGGCTCGTTGTCCGCGATGGTGACGGTGCCTGTGCTCGGCGTGCCGATGGTGTAAGCGCCAACGGCGATACTCGCGATGACGGTCTCGCTGCCTTCGCCGAGCGCATCGTCTAGCACGGTAACGGGCACATTCACCGAACTCGCGCCGATGGCGATGGTCGCGGTGGCGGGGATCGCCGTGTAGTCCGCGCCGCTCGTCGCGGTGCCGGTGATGGTGAGCGCCACGGTGAGTGCGCCTGTTGTGGGGCCGGTGCGGGTGAGGGTGAATTGGCCATTCGTCGCGGGCTCTGCTGCGCTGGCGACGCTGGCGGCGAGGCTCACGATCACGTCGTCGTCGTCGGTGATGGTGTAGGTGTGCGTGGTGTTCGCGCTGAGGACTGCGCCGACGCTGCTCGTGACGTTTGAAAGCGTGACGATGATCGTCTCGGCAGGCTCCAGCGTGGTGTCGTTGGTGATCGTATTGGGCAGCACCTTCGCTGTTTCGCCAGCGGCGAAAGTGAGCGTGCCAGCGGTGATCGTATAGTCGGTGCCATTCGTGGCGGTGCCGCCTGTCGCGGCGAAATCCACGGTGACTGCGCTCGCTTGCGGATTACTGAGGACGACGATGATCTGCGCGGGCGATACAGACTCCAAGCCGCTCGCAGTAAGCGCGGCGAAGCCGACAGACACAGGCGGCGGCGTGTCGTCGTCGGTGATGGTGATGGTGTGCGTGGCGGTGACGATCCTCGCGCCGATGGCGTTCACGAGCTTGATGACGACGGTCTCGCTTGGTTCATCGAGGGTGTCGTCGAGGATGGTCACAGGGATCGTTTTGCTCGTCTCGCCGATGGCGAAAGTGATCGTCTGCGGGGCGAAAGTATAGTCTGCCCCGGCGAGCCCGGTGCCGCCGTTGATGACGGCATCCACGGTGACTGGAGCGGTCGCGGCGGCGCTGAGTGTGACGGTGAGGTTTGTGGTGCCGACACTTTCCGCGACAGTGCTCGTGCTCGCGCTAAAGGATGTCGTGAGCGCGAGCGATTGCGCATCCGCGAGGTAGTGCGTGGCACTGCCGAAACCGAGCACGTAAGCGGCATCCGGTGTGACATCGAGGGTGATCGTCTCGGTGCCTTCGAGCAGTGCGTCGGCGAGGATCGGGAGATCCACATACGCGCCCGTCGCGGCGGCGGCGATGACTACGGAGCCTGTCGGCGCGGTGTAATCGGTGCCGCTCGTGGCGGTGCCGGACATTGTGTAATTCACCGTGAGCGCCGCCGTGGTGGAGCCTGTGCGGGAGATGAAGAAGTGGGCGGTCTGGCCTGCGGCTTCGGTGAAAGCCACGTCGGTCGTGGAGACGTTCACCTGCGGTGCTTCGTCGTCTTCGATATAGAGCGTGGCGGCGGAATCCAGCGCCAGCGAGTAGGCGACATCGGGCGTGAGCGTGACGGTGACGGTCTCGTAGCCCTTGGCGAGCAAGTCCTGGATGGGCGTCACATTAAATGAGGAGGTCGTATTTTTTCCCATACTCACGGAGCCCGAGAGCGCGGTGTAATCCACACCATTCGTCGCCGTGCCGGTGGCGGTATAGAGCACGGTGATATTGCCGGTGCCGGTGCCAGTGGTCGTGATTTTAAAAGTGCCGACAGTGCCGGATTCCTTTGCTGGCCCTGCTGTGACGCTGATGGAGGCGTAGGGCACGTCGCTATTATCCACGATGTTCACGGTCGCATTGCTCTGCACGCCGAGGATGTAGCCGCTGCCGATGCGGAGCTGCATCACGACGGTCTGAGTGGGCTCGCCGATGCCGTCATCTATCGGCGTGACGACGATGCTGCCGACGGCGCTGCCGGCGGGGATCGTGAGTTGGCCGGGGATCGGCACGTAGTCGGTGCCGTGCAGCGCGGAGCCGGTGAGGCCGTAATTCACCGTGAGCGCGGCGGCGGTGGAGCCGGTGCGGGTGACGACGAAGACGCCGGGATCATTCAGCGCCTCGCTGGCGTTGGCGTCCGCCGCGACGACGGTGAGCGTGGGGAGATTAGCGTCGGAAATGGTGACGGTGCCCGAGTAGTCGCTGCTGGAAGCGGCACGATTATAGAGCGCGGCATTGGCGCTGATCGTGAGGATGACCGACTCCGCTCCCTCAATGGCGGAGTCGGCGATAGGTGTGACATTGACCGCCGCAGTCGCGGAGCCCGCTGGGATGGTGATGGTCGTGGGGATCGTGGTGTAGTCGGTGCCGTTCGTCGCCGTGCCAGTGAGTGCGACAGTGACGGCGAGCGATGCCGCCGTGGAGCCCGTGCGCTCAATCAGGAATTGCCCGGTGGCTCCGCTCTCGGATGCGTCGTTGTCCGGCGTGCTCATGCGCACGAGCGGCTTTGCGCCTGCTGCGTCGCCGATAGCCACCGTGGCGATGGCCGTGCCCAACGTGTAGGCGGTGCCCGGCACTAGCTCGAAAACAGCGAACTCGGTGCCCTCCACCGTGGCGTCCACGACGGCGGTGAGTGTGACATCGAGCGTCGCCGATCCAGCGGGGATCGTGAACGTGTAGAACGGGGAAACGGAAACCACATCTGGCGAGATCGTGTAGTCCGTGGTCTTTGTGGCCGAGCCCGTCGGCGCGTAAAGATTCACCGCCAACGCGCTCGTCGTTGGCCCTGTGCGAGTGAGGCGGATCGTGCCAGTGTCCGCGCCTTCGGAGACGACATTATCCGGCACGCTGATGCTCACGCGCGCGGCATCGGTGGCGGTGAAATTTACCACACCTCCAGGTGCTACAACGACATTTGCGCTACCTGTAGAAGTGTAAGTGTAGCCATCCAGAGCAGCCCCGATGGTGTAGGTCGTCGAGGTAGTTCCAGAGACAAGTCCCGCAATCAGTCCGGTAATGGCGTAGGTGCCGTCGCTATTCGTGAAAGAGCCGCGATAATCTACTCCCGCGAGCCCATTGTGGACGCGCACATTTGCCTGCGGCACGCCACCGAGCGTGATCGTGCCAGTGACGCGATAGACCGTAGGCGAGCCCACGCGCACGACGACTGTGGCCGAGCCCGTGCCCCCCTTCATATCGCTCACCACACAGCGCACGGCATACTCGCCAGCGGTGCTCCAGCTCTTCGTCACCACCGCAGCGTTGGCCGTGGAGAAGCTCTTATCGCCGAAGTCCCACGCGTAGCTGAGCGCATCGCCATCGGCATCATTTGCAGTAGCGGTGAAAGTGATCACAGCATTTGCAGCGACCGTCGTAGAACTGGCGGCGAGGCTCATCGTAGGCGCGTTATTTCCCGCGAAAGCGCCGAGATTTACCACCACATCCATGCTCGGCGGCACCGTCGCATATTTCGCCGTGGGCGTGATGTGGATGCCTGCCTCCACGTCGCTGAAAGTGCGACCCACGATGATTGGCGCGTCGTTCTTCCCGTCCGGCGAACCGGGCGTCGTATCAAGCAAGTGCGAGCCGCTCGCGCTGGACAGCCACGGGCTCCAATGAAGGAAGACGCCGCCTTGCACCCAAGTGTTGCTTGTAAATTTCTGCCGCAAATCCACCCAGTAATCGCGGTCGCTGTCTTTGCGGATTTTCAGCGCGTAGCGCAGCGCGGGATCCTGCGTGGGCTGATCCATCTGGTAGATGCGATAGGTGCCGCTCGCGCCCACATTGCTCACCACGGCGGTCGGGGTCCAGTTCAGCAGATTTTTTTGGTAGGAGTTAAATTGGTAGTCCCCCGCGCTCGCCGAGCCCATCGTATCGAAGCTGTCGCCGTATTCCACATGAGCGCCGGTGCCGATCACCGAGACCCCGGCGGTATCCCAAAAGTTCGCGTGCCAGAGGCTAAAGTTGTGGCCGTATTCGTGGCACGCCACACCCACGCCGGTGCCCGACTTCAGCCAGCAGCCTTTGCCGCCGACGTATGCCTGACCGCCGAAGCTGCCGGGCGAACCGGTAAAAATCACGGTGTCGAAGTCGTAGTTCACCGGATCGTAGCCCGCCGCTTTCGATGCCACGCGAGCATCCGTGAGCACTTGGCCAGCGCTGGTCGCGTCGGCATTCGCATACCAAGCCTCGGTGCGCGGCATGATGATCGTGGGCGTCACGGTCGTCATAAAAGTCATCACGCCAAAGCTCGTATCGAGCATCCAATCCTGCACGCCTTTGCCGAGATCGTGGCCCTCTTTTTCGCTCACGCTCGGCTTCTGCGACTCGGGGAAAGCCACGCGCATGAGCAGGTTCGTCTTGTAGCCCGTGCTCTGCGTGGCCGCCGGTGCGCTCAGGGGTTTACGTGGGCCGCCGTTGCCGCCTTCTGCGGCGATGATCCCCTCCTCCACCGCGAGGATGTGCCCGCCGGAACAGAGGAAATGAATTTGCCCACCAGCCTCGATCACGGGCTGACCGACTTCCACGCTCCCCGTTGTGCTGTCCTCACGCTGCGGAGCGCTCGTGCTTTTGCCGGAGATGGGGCACGTCTGCACGATGTTACGCGGCGGAGCGATTTCCTCGCGCACGACTTTATCCTGCGCGAAGCCTTGCGCATCCACAGGCACCACCGTGCGGCGGCGCGTGTTATTGTTGGGATGGTTCGGGATTTCCCCCGCCTCCACCGTGCGCAGCGGGCGCTCGTCCACGGCCAAATAATTATCCACCGCCACACCCACGATGGATGCGCTCGCCGTCGTCACCTGCTCCGCGCGTCGCCCATATACAAAGGCGCGATACACGCCGCCGTCGCGCGTCTTCACCTCGCGGCGGATGGGCGGCCCGACCTCCGAGCCCGCACCCGGCAACGCGCCGAGCACGCCGAAAAACGCCTGCTCATTCACCCGCTCCTCCAGCCGCTCCGCGATGGCGCGAGGCAAAAGCTGGCGCACCACCGGCGGCACCGCATTCTCGATGGCCGTGCGCGGGGCCGTGACGATGAGCGATTTCAGCTCGATCCGCCGCGCCGTCGCCAGCGTGATGCCCTCATCCACGAGCCGCGCCTTTTCCCCCTCCTCCGCCGCGACAAACCGCGACGCCCAAGCCATGAAAACATCACTCGCCGTGTGCCCCCTGGGCTGCCGCGCCAACCGCTCCACTGCGAGCCGCGTGGCCTCTGCGGCATCCTCACTTTGAAAAGAAACCGCCGCCACCGAGCGTGCATCCACAGTCGCAGACAGCGACACTACAACCGGCTGCGAAGGGCGACGGAGAAGCAAAGCGCCTGCGACGACAAGCAGAGCTACGATGGATAGATGGAGTTTTTTACGCACGGGTAGGAAGAAAGGTGAAGTTGCCCCGAAAGGCTGCAAAACCCTAATGAGCAAACGACGCGCCGCAAGAGAGCATTCCAGTAAAGTAGAAACACACGGCAGCCCACATTTTCCCCGCCCTGCTTGACCTCCCCGCTCCTCGCTCTTACCGTCCCCGCCCTTCACCGTGGCCACTAATAAGCGCATCCTTTTCGTCTGCACTGGAAACATCTGCCGGAGCCCTCTGGCAGAGGGCATTTTCCGCCATGCCGTAAAAGGCCGCAAAGACGTGGAAGTCGCCTCCGCCGGAGTCGCCACCGGCTACGGCCAGAGGCCCAGCGAAAACGGCGTCGTCGCTCTGAAACAGTGGGGCATTGATATTTCCAAGATCCGCTCCCAGCCACTCACGGACGAGCTGGTCGAGTGGGCCACCCACATCTTCGCCATGACCACAGGGCATCTCGATGCCATCCTCACCTTCTTCCCCGAGGCGGCGGAAAAAGCATGGCTCGCCTGCGAATTTGAGCCCTCGCTGGAGGCCACGCCCGAGGTGCCCGACCCCATCGGCCAAGGGATGCACGCCTACATCTCCACCCGCGACGTTTTGAAAAAAGCGACGCCATCACTTTTGAAATTCATAGACTCTACCGCAATGACCGAAACCACCATCGCCACCACCAAGAAAACACTCCGCATCTCGCTCGCCGCAGACCACGGCGGCTACGAGGTAAAGAACACCATCCTCGCCCAGCTCAAAGCGCGCGGGCTCGTCGTCATGGATCACGGCACGAACTCCGCCGACTCCGTGGACTACCCCGATTTCGCCGAGTTGGTGAGTAACGACGTGAGCTCCGGCGAGGCCGACTTTGGCATCCTCGTCTGCCGCACGGGCATCGGCATGAGCATCTCCGCGAACCGCCACGCGGGCATCCGCGCCGCGCTCATCACGAACGCCAACGACGCCCGCACTACCCGCCTCCACAATAACGCCAACGTCCTCTGCATGGGCTCCGTGAACGTCTCCGCCAATCAAGCCGGCCCGATCGTCGAGGCGTTCCTCACCACCGAATTTGAAGGCGGACGCCACGAGCGCCGCGTGGAAAAAATCGAAGCCTGCGCCACCGGCGGCAAGTCGCTCTCCGAGGTGGACAGCGCCGTTTTCCACTCCATCCAGAAAGAGCTCAAACGCCAGCGCGAAGGCATCGAGCTCATCGCCAGCGAAAACTTCACCAGCGCCGCCGTCATGGCCGCACAGGGCTCCTGCCTCACCAATAAATACGCCGAGGGCTACCCCGGACGCCGCTGGTATGGCGGGTGTGAAAATGTGGACATCATCGAGCAGCTCGCCATTGATCGTGCAAAGCAGCTCTTCCCCGGCGCAGAGCACGTCAACGTCCAGCCGCACTCCGGCTCGCAGGCAAATACGGCGGTCTATTTCTCCGTGCTCCAGCCCGGCGACCGCATCCTCACCATGAACCTCGCCCACGGTGGCCACCTCACCCACGGGCACAAGGCCAATTTCAGCGGGCGCTTCTACGCCGTCACCCACTACGGCGTGAGCGAAAAAGACGAGCGCATTGACTACGACGCCCTCGCCGCGCTCGCCAAAGAAGTGCAGCCCAAGATGATCACCGCCGGAGCCAGCGCCTACTCCCGCATCATTGATTTCGTCCGTATGCGCGAGATCGCTGACAGCGTCGGAGCTTACCTCTTCGTGGACATGGCCCACATCGCCGGACTCGTCGCCGGAGGCCAGCACCCGAACCCGTGCGCCCTCGCCGACTTCGTCACCACCACCACGCATAAAAGCCTACGCGGCCCACGCGGCGGCATCATCATCTGCAAAGAAAAGTATGCGAAAGCCATTGATGGCCAAGTCTTCCCTGGCATCCAAGGTGGCCCGCTGGAACACGTCATCGCCGCCAAAGCCGTGTGCTTCCACGAAGCCCTCCAGCCCTCCTTCTCCGCCTACACCGCACAAGTCGTGAGCAACGCCAAAGCCCTCGCCGCCCGCCTCACCCACCACGGCTACCGCATCGTCAGCGGCGGCACGGATAACCACCTCATGCTCGTGGACCTGCGCCCGAAAGGCCTGAACGGCGCACTCGCCAGCACCGTCCTCGACCTCGCCGGCCTCACCGTGAATAAGAACGGCATCCCATTCGACACTGAGCCGATCACCAAAGGCGGCGGCATCCGCGTCGGCACCCCCGCCGTGACCACACGCGGCATGAAGGAAGACGAAATGATGGACATCGCCGACTATATCCACCGCGCCCTAGAAGCCCGCGAAGACACCGCCGAGCTCGCAAAGATCCACGAGGAAGTAAAAGCCTTCACCCGCAAATACCCGCTGCCCTTTTAAAAGCCGTGGCTGCTGAGAATCGGAGCGGCGGTGTGTATACCGCCGCTCCCGCACAGCGAGCGCCTACTTCCCCCCCAGCTCGATCACCCGCCCCGGCAACCAGCCGAGGCCTTTTTTGAAGTCCGTGGGGCGCGTGTATTCGAGGATCAGCACCTTGCCGCCGGGCAGGGCGAGGGCGTCGAGCGGTCTGCCGAGGGGCGCGAGCAGCGTCTCGGTGCGCGCGGTCCACGTGCCATCGGCGGCAGCGGTCACTTTCATACTCAGCACGTCAAAGCCCATATCCGCAGCGATGCCCGTGCGGGCTTCGCCGAGCAGATTGCCAAAGCGCGTGACCACGAAACGCTCGCGCAACGGCTCGGGGAAATCCGCGCCGCACCACACGATGCCGCCGGGGCAACTGTGGGGATCAAAAGTGCCGAGCCCCGTGGCGCGTCCGCCACCAGCAGGTCCGAGATTTTTCACCGGCGGATAAAAGGTAAGGCCATCGGGCGCATCGGGCGTGTGCGGGTAGGGCTTGGGCGCGAGCGGCCAGTCGCTGAATTGATACGGGAAGCCGTAGTGACGGCCCGCCACGATCGCGTCCATCTCCTCCGGCGCGTTCGCATCCGGGCCATTTGCCACGGTGAAGAGCTGGCCCGCGCCATCCCACGCAAAGCCGTAGGGGTTGCGGATGCCGCGCGCGATCACCTCGATCTGCGGCGCATCGGCGCGCGGATCCAGCCGCCAGATGCACGCCGTCGTGGCGACCTCCCCAGTCGGCGCATCGGCGTGGATCAGCGATTTCTCGCCGCTATCCGTGCGCGAACCGCTGGAGACATACAGCAGCCCATCCGGCCCCAGCGCGAGGTTCGAGACACCGTGATTCATCCCCCCGCCGTGCGGGTAGTGGTGCGTGAACCACGCCCTCACCGGCCCCATCTTCGCCGCATCGGTAAAGGGCGCGCTGCGGTGGATGACGACCTCATTCACCGGCGCACCGTCGGCCTTCTCCGGGTTCACGATTTGTTGATTTGTGACGATCCACAGCGCGCCATCCGGCGAACGCATGAGCCCCAGCGCCGTCACCCCGCCGCGCGAGAGATCGAGGTAATCCGCAGGCCGCAACACATCCACCAGCGCGCCGCTCGCGAGATCGAGCCGCCACACGCGCCCCGTGCTCGCCAGCACGAAGACCCCGCGCGCATCCCCCGCCAGCCGCACGCCGAAGTCCCCGCCCTCCGGCAGCCGCGCAATCTCACGCACCACGAGCCCAGCGGGCGGCACCGGCAGCGGCGCATACGCGGAAGCCGCGACGAGCTGCGCGTAGGTGGGGAATTTCGACTTCGCCCGAGC
Organism: Verrucomicrobiaceae bacterium; assembly: GCA_043757005.1. Taxonomy (GTDB): domain Bacteria; phylum Verrucomicrobiota; class Verrucomicrobiia; order Chthoniobacterales; family Chthoniobacteraceae; genus SXWH01. The sequence continues at coordinate 3,074 of JAYVQK010000172.1, read as the reverse complement.
CACAGCGATTTCTTTCTCGGTGAAAAGGGGCGCATCATTGTGCCACGAACGCCCCACGAAGTTCAGCACCGCCGCCGCATCCGCATCGTCCAAAATCTGCGCCGGCATCGCCCCATCGTAATCCGCCCCCTTCACCCGAGTCGCGCCCTGCAAGCCCTCGCACAGAGCCTTCGCCACCTTCTCCCGCTCACTCACCAGCCACTCCGACCCCGCCAGCGGTGGGAACACATTCGGCACCCCCTGCCCTTCCGCCTGATGGCACAACTGGCATTTCTGCTGATAAATCTCCGCCCCCCGCTCCACCGCAAAAGCAGAGCCAACAAGCGCAGTCGCGAGGACGATAGTAATGAGTGAGTGCATGGCGCAAAAAGCTACCGCGACGACAAGCGACAGCGATAGCAAAAGCGCAGTCATCCTTCTTTCGTTCAGAGTTCAGAGTTAAGAGTTCAGCCGCCCGCAGGGCCCGCGACTCTCGCGGAAATCTCAGCGCCTGCGGCGGGCTGAACTCTTAATGCTCGCCCTCTCCCCCAGCGCCCCGTAAATCCTCCCCGCATGAAACGTCTCCCGCTTTTCGCACTCACCACCATCGCAGCCTTCGCCGCCGACGCGCCCCCCACCCCGCAAGACTGGATCATCCACATCGAATTCACCGCCATCACCCTCCCCGAAAAAACCGTCCTCCCCCTACTCGACGCACTCAGCGACGAGCAAAAAGAGCAAGTAGCCTTTGCAAAAATCGAGGCGGCATTGGCAAAGGGAGAAGCCACGCTGGAGGGCAGGCTGATCGCGCTCACGGAACACGGGGTGAAGAAAACGGCAGAGAGCAGCGTGGAGGTGCGCTATCCCACAGAGTATGGTTACGCAACCTACCTCGATCTGAAATCCATCAAAGACACCAAGCCTCTTCCCGAAAATCTACTATCCTTGCTCTACCCTCCGAGTGGCTTTGAAACCAGAGGAGAGGGCTTGCAGCTAGAGCTACAACCGCAAGTCTCCGCCGATGGGCAGTGGCTAAAAATCGACGTCACCCCCCAGCACACGCGGCTTTTGAAGTGGGACGAATACGCAAGCGGCATTACCCCAAAGGGCGAGAGACTCACCATCAAACAACCGCGCTTTGGTGTATCGAAAGACCAATTCACCCTCGTCATCCACAGCGGCAAACGATCCTTCGTGGGCATCCACAAAGTGCCCGATCAGCCAAAGAAGATGGAGCTGTTTTTTATCCGAGCGTGGACCACGCGGAAGCCCCCCGGTTCGGAGGCTGTGGGAAAATGAAAGCGCGCTGCCTACTCCTCGCCGCCCTCCTCTGCGCGCCCATTCTGCACGCCGAGGATGCGTGGGTCGCCGAGGCGCAAGTGCTAGTCGTCTCGCTCCCACAAGACGCCGCCCTCTCGCTCGTGCCCCAATTACAGGACGAAAAAAAGTCCGCCGCCGCGATGCGCCTTTTGTTCCAGCAACTCGCAAACGGAAGCGCCGAGTGCGTCGCTCTATCCAAGCTGAACTCCGCTGGCACAGGCGCAATGGCAGAGACTTACGAGGAGGTGAGATACCCTACAGAATTTGGGGACTATTGGATACCCGAGCCATTCGGCTCCGCAAAGTCACACCCCTACCATCAAGGAGCAGGCTTGCTTCCAAGTGGTGTTGAAACACGCAACACGGGCGCACCCGTGGAGCTAGAAGCCAGCGTTTTGCCCGATGGGAAAAGCGTGGAGTGCGTGCTCTCCACACCGAGCTGCACATTTTCTGGCTTCGATCGCATCCCCGTTTTCCCCGCTAAAAGCCGTATAGATCTGTGGGTGCTGCAACCGAAATTTCAATCCACCCACGCCTCAAGCCACATCCTCGCCCCCTGCGGGCAGTGGCTGCTGTGCGGCACCTTCCTCCAAACCGCCACACCGGGGCGCGTCGAGCTACGCCTGCTCAAAGTCACCACACGCCGACTACCAGCCGATCTGAAATTTGCACCAATCAAACCTGATAAACCATGAACCTAGAAACAACGGTGGATCCTCACACAAAGACACAAAGGCACGAAGAAGAGACGGTAGCTGGAAAAAGCTGGTTCACCCAATGGGTGAGGCACTCTCTGGGCCGATCCTTTGTGCCTTTGTGTCTTTGTGTGAGGTATTCGGTTCCCACCGCCGTTTTTAGGATGAAACATCTCCTCTTAGCACTCGCGCTCAGCACCTCTCTCTACGCCGCCGACAAGCCGCCGACTCGCGAAGAACTCGCCAAGCTCGGCGGCTTCGAGCCCATGCCCGATGACCCAGCGGACTCCAATATCTTCATCGAAATGCAGGTCGTCTCCCTCCCCGAGACCGACGCTCTTTCTTTAATCGAAAAGCTCAACGACCCCGCACAAATCGAGAAAGCATACGCCACTATCCAAGACCTCCTCCGCAGCAAAAAAGCGAAGCTCATCGCATGGCCCACGATCATCACCCAGCCCGGCCAGCGCGCTGTCTTTGAGCAGGTGGATGAAGTGCGCTACGCGGGGGAGTTCTCCAAACCATTACTGCCAAAAGTGGAAGAGGAAAAAGTGCCCGCTGACGAGAAGTCCGCGCCCGAGGAAATACTCGATACCAAGCGCGCAGCCACGCAGCCAAAAGTGGAGGTAAAAGAAAACGATGAGATCGCGACTCCATCTGCCTTCGAGACGCGCAATGCTGGCGTGGCTCTGGAAATCGAGCCCTCACTGGATACTCAGACCATGCTGATAGATATGAAGATCATGCAAGAGCACGACCAGCTCACCGGCTACGATAAACACATCGCCGAGACGCAGCCCGGCAATCACCGCGTGACCGTCGAGCAGCCGCGCTTTGTCACTCACAAGACGACGACGAATCTCACCCTAAAAAGCGGCAGCCGCATCCTCCTTGCCCAATACCGCGACGCCACGCAGGCGGATTGGATGGAGCTTTTCATCCTCAAGGCGACGGCGAAGAAGGTGCGCTGAGAAGAGCGCCACAGGCTCTCCACCGCGCTTGCGTTTTGGAGTGCGGCAGTCCTCTGCCGCTTTTCGGTGTCGCAAGCAAGGCGACCGCCGGAAAGCGCCAGAGGACTGG
>JAYVQK010000171.1:0-6373 GCA_043757005.1 Verrucomicrobiaceae bacterium | reverse complement strand
ATCATTCGCCGCGTCGCCATCCGCAAACCGATCCGTCAGCGCAAAATAAATCACCTCCTCATTCCAAGCCCGCCCAGCCGGAAGCTCCGCCATCGCCAGGACGGCATTGAGAAAAAGTGATAGAAAAAGGGTAGGACGCATGAGGTGGAGGTAAACACCGCTCTCGTAAGACAGCAACAGCCCGCGCAGCTTGGATCGTCACATCGTGAACGGAGCGATGACAGAAAGTGGTTTGCCGTTCTTGCCGCGATAGATGAGGAAATCGCTGTCCAACGTAAAGATCCGTGCGTCTGACTCCGCATCCGCGAGCGCCACGAGACAAGCATCCGCAAAGGACATCGGCACGTTGGCGTATTGCTGCATCATTCTCGTCGCTCGCGCCCAAAGGCTCTCCTCCTCGCCAGCAAAACGAATGTCCCCATTTTCGAGCCATTGATTCAGTTGCGCGACAGCTCGCTGACTCTCCCTCACGAGGAAACACGCTTCGCTCATCACAGCCCCACACGTCCACAACACGCCCTCATTTTCCAAAAGCCGCGCAACCGACCAATCGTGATAACGCTCCCGGCGATCCAGCAAAGCGACCAGCGGGCCAGCATCCAGCAGAGTCATTTCCGACTTTGGCCGTAGCCGATCATGTGTTTCGGATTCGTCGCGAGATCGGTCACGCCACTATCCATACACCCGATCCCACTCTTCATCCGTTCATAGAGCGATGTCGCGCCCTTGGGGCCATCCTCAAAAGACAGCGCCTTTTCCAGCGCCTCGCAGACGATCTGTGCAGGCGGCAAATGCTTCTGCGCACTCGCCATAGCGAGCCGCGATGCAAGCGTATCGGGTAGTTCAATCGTCAGAGTGCTCATACCGACAAGATGCACGCTACGCAGGGAGCGTCAATGCGCTGGGCAAACCTTCGATGTCAGTCGGAAAAATTCCACGTTTGTGTCTCCATGTCATAGCACCAGACATCAAATATAAATCCACCGGGCTGTGAAAAACAGAACCCATAACCTTGGCCATTTGATTGGTAGGCAGAATCCCGCAGGAGACGCGGGACTGGCGGCTTGGAGGGAAGTAAATCGAGGCTCTTGGGATAGGTGCCATGCTCCTTCCGGTATGCCTCCAGGATTGGGGCGACCTGCTCAGGATATGCCTTGGCATTGGCAACGGCGTGCTCTTGCGCGAAATAGTTGGCTACCATGAGGAGGCCGATGAAGCAGGCATAACGGCCCGCCGCCTTGAGAACTCTGCGGCCTAGACTGTGCGAGCCTCCATCGCGCAACAGATGAAAAACTCCAAAAACCGCAACGGGGCCACCGATCAAAACAAGCGACCCAACGCCGAAAAGAAACAGGTAGAATGGATCTGCGAACAAGATCGCCGGGGTGAAAAGTGCGGCGATGATGACGGTGAAGCAGATCAGCTTTTTCATCCTGAAATCACCAATCAAAGCGGCCATTCCCCGAAGCGCATAGCAAAGAGAACAGACCAGATGAATAGCGAAACGAGTGAGAATACAGGCACGCCGAAGCGGATAACGAGCAAGTCTCCTTCCATCACTTTGCGGCCTCGCACGATGACAATGTAAACGACCAATATCCAAAATACTGCTGCTGCGACTACGAACGACTCTATCATAACATCGTCGCATGGAGAACAGGGAGGGATCGCCATCGCGTAGAGAACCGTCCAAGCAACCTGCCAAACCAAAGCCTTTGTAACAGCTCCGCTCATCGGGTGGCTTGGCTTTTCGATGGCGTCCTCTTTCATCTTAAGAATAGTCCAAAATTCGGCCATTCACCGTAGCGAATAGCATGGAGAGCGGACATGATGAAAAGAGTAACGAGAGAAAATATAGGCGAACCGTAGGTGATAACTAGCAAATCGCCTTTGGTAACCTTGCGCCCTCGCGCTAGTGTAAGATAGACGACAAAGAGCCAGAATAATGCTACTGCGACTGCGAGGGAATTTAACGGCACATATCCAAAATGAGAACCGGTTGGGAACTCATAAGCAGATGTAACATCAAAAATCATCAACGAGTAGAGAAGTCCCCAAAGGAGCTGTAAAACCGAAGCATATGCAATGGCTCCGCGCATCGGGTGACGTGGCTTTTCGATTGCGTCCTCTTTCATCCAAAATGCCCTCTGTTACGTGAAAAGCTCCCCAGCCTTCTTCGGCGTGGCGAGCCCTAGTTTTTTGTAGGCGGCGGGGAGGGCTACTCGGCCTTGGGGGGTGCGTTTGAGGTAGCCTTGCATGATGAGGTAGGGCTCGTTCACGTCTTCGAGGGTGCCGGGGTCTTCGCCTACGGAGACGGCTAGGCTGTTGAGGCCGACGGGGCCGCCTTCAAATTTCAGGATGAGGGCTTCGAGGATGCGTTTGTCCATTTCATCCAAGCCCTCGCGGTCAATGTCGCGCATGGTGAGCGCGGCGTCGGCGACTTCGCGGGTGATGCGGGAATCCGCACGCACTTGGGCGTAGTCGCGCACCCAGCGGAGGAGGTTATTGGCCACGCGCGGCGTGCCGCGACTGCGGGCGGCGATTTCCAGCGCGCCGGGGGCGTCTATCTCCACGGAGATGAGGCTGGCGCTGCGGAGGATGATTTTTTGCAAGACATCGGCGGGGTAATAATCGAGCCGGCAAGTCATCCCGAATCGCGAGCGGAGTGGGGCGGTAATCATGCCGCTGCGAGTGGTGGCGGCGATGAGGGTGAACTTCGGGAGATTCAGCCGCACGCTGCGGGCGTTGGGGCCTTGATCAATAATGATGTCGAGTTTGTAGTCCTCCATCGCGGGGTAGAGATACTCCTCGATCACGCGAGAGAGGGCGTGGATTTCGTCTATAAAAAGGATGTCGCCACGCTGCAACGTGGTGAGGAGGCCGGCGAGGTCGCCTGCTTTCTCGATGGTGGGGCCGCTGGTGCATTTGATGCCGACGCCCATGGCGTGCGCGAGGATGTGGGCGAGCGTCGTCTTGCCCAACCCCGGCGGGCCGCTGAGGAGGATGTGCTCCAGCACGTCGCCGCGCATTTTCGCCGCCTCGACCATGACGAGGAGCTGCTCGCGCACTTTTTCCTGCCCGGAGAATTCATTGAAAGCGGGCGGGCGGAGCGAGATGTCGAAGGGCGTATCGGGCGCTTCAGCGATGTCTTTGGCGAAATGATCGGGCACGGTGTGTGGGTTGATGGTGGAGGGGTGATAGTGGATGGGCGTGCGAGCGGCAAGCGGCGCGCATTTTTTTAACCACAAAGAGCACGAAGGACACGAAGGACACGAAGATTATTATTTTTGTTCTTCGCACCCTTCGCACCCTTCGCACCCTTCGTGTCCTTCGTGTCCTTCGTGTCCTTCGTGGTTTAAATCAGCGCCAGGCTCGCACGGTGAGCATGATGGCGCGGGGGAAGAAGATGGGGTGACACAGGCCTCAATACTCCCGCGCCAACAAGTAGTCCGCGAGCGCAAGGAGCACGGCTCCGGCTTTGCCGAAAGGCTCCAGCGAGGTGCGTGCTTTCGTCGTGAGTTTGTGGGCTTCGGTGCGCGATTTCTCCAGGCCGAAGACCGCCGGGTAGGTCGCCTTCTGCGCGTGCAAGTCTTTGCCAGCGGTCTTCCCCAGCTTCTCGCTGGGCTGCGTCACGTCTAGGATGTCGTCTATGATTTGGAAAGCGAGGCCCACGCTTTGGCCGAAAACGGTCAGCGCCTTGAGCTGTGCGGGCGTCGCATCCGCACTCATCGCGCCGAGGCGGATGCTCGTGGTGAGCAGCGCCGCCGTCTTGCACCGGTGGATGTATTGCAGCTCCGCGCCACTGAGGCGGCGGCCCTCGCCTTCGAGATCCGCGACTTGCCCGCCCACGAGCCAACGGCTGCCGGAAGCGTGCGCCAGTTCGTGTATGAGCGCGGCGATGTCGTAGCGGGCGGTGGGCTTTGCTTTCGCTAAAATCTCGAACGCCACGGTGAGCAGCGCATCCCCGGCGAGCACGGCCACGCCCTCGCCGAAGACCTTGTGATTCGTCGGCCTCCCGCGCCGCAGATCATCGTCGTCCATACACGGCAGATCATCGTGGATCAGCGAATACGTATGCACACACTCCACCGCGCACGCCGCCGGAGTCGCCGCCGCCGCCGAGCCGCCGCAAGCCTCAGCGGCAGCGAGCACGAGCACGGGCCGCAGCCGTTTGCCGCCTGCAAAGAGCGAGTAGCGCATGGCTTTGTGGAGGGTCACAGGCTTCACACTCTCCGCCGGGAGCTGGCGGGAAAGTGCGCGGTCAATCTGCGCAGAGCGCTTGGTGAGATAGGCGGAGAGATTCATGGAAAAAAAGAGAGCGTAAGAGGAAATGTAGATTTAGCCAGCTCCTCACACCCGCAGCGCGCTGCGAAAGCCCCTCGCGCTGTAGTAAGACTGCGCCCCATTATGCCCCACGAAGACGCGACCGTAGCGGTGCTCGCCGTAGAGCGCGCCGCCGAGCGCGCGGACATCCGCCGGAGCCTGCACCCAGCTCGATGTCTTCGTGTCGAAATCGCCCAGCCCTTGTAGCTCCCCGTATTGCTCCTCGCTCAAAAGCTCCACACCCATCGCCGCCGCCAGATCCACCGCCGTGTTTGCGGGCCGGTGCTCCTTCCTCGACTCCAGCCCGGCGCGGTCGTAGCAGAGCGCCACGCGGCCCTTGGGCGTCTCCGCCGAACAATCAAAAAACAACACCTCGCCGGTCTTCCCCGCCGGCCCGACGGCGTCCGGCTCGCCGCCCGTGCGCTCCATCTCCGCGAGCGACCACAGCTTCCCGGCGTCCGCCGCCAGCCTGGCCTGCACTTGCGGCCATGCGAGCCCTGCGTGGCGAGCCGTATGTTTTTCAAAACGGCACCGCAATGTTTCCAGCAGCTCCTCCTGTTGCTTTAACGACAACACCTTTTTTGTTTCCGCGCCTTTCATCATGCCGCCCCTTGTAACGCCGCCCCGCACAAAGAGTCCACCGTGATCTAGCGGGGTGGAAGCGTTCCATTGACCCGCGTAAAAGCAAGCCACACAAGCCCAGCTTTTACCCAATCAATCCTTGTCAGATTTTATAAGGGTTATGCTAGCTTATCCGTCAATAACGATTGGCAGCCTCGATTGAACAGATAGCCAACATGCCTGATAGAGAAAAGCAACGCCATACTTCACCAACGCCAATCCGGGATGATGCTCGTCATCAACCTCTCCCTGTTGGCGCGCTCCATAATCAGGAAAGTCACCGAGCCGACGTCGAAGAGAGGCTAATTCAATCATCAACTGAACCGATGAGCCAATAATCGGCGGCTGTCCCATGAGCTTCAGCGGTGACTCAAAATTAGCGGGAACATAGAATCCCGCATTGTCTTCGTGGCGGATCAAATGGGGAAAGTCGGTCGGAACTCCCGCCCAAACTCGGCGAACAGCAGGCGAACTGTGAAAGTTCTCGGTCAGCGTAAATGGCTCCTCCGAGCTTTCCATATGAGCCGCGTAAGCTCGCACGGCATGAATGGCATCGAACTGAAACTGCTTGGAAAACACAATGTCTCCGTCATCGCTCCACGCTTCACTCAGCCCGGTTTTTAGCTCGATCCAACGTCGCACATCCTTTGCTAGTTGCTGCGCCTCGCCAGTATTATATAGCGCCTTCGGTTGCCCAGTCCGCGTGAACGGCGCGCCTGTTTGCTCGGCAAGGCGCTCGGTTGCTGTCGAATACTCTCCCGCCCAGAACCTCCAGATTGGCATGACGTGAATATCTAAACTCATTTGCGTGCAGATTATTAGCCTAACATCCTACTCACCCGCAAAGCGGGCTGATTTTTGGCGTGGATTTGTGGTTGAGTGAGCATGGGTTGCGGCTGCGCGCATAGACATCAGGAGTTTGTTAGGCGCTTCGTCCCGATTGGAGAAACGCTCCGAGCCGCTGGAGCAAACGCTCGTGACGCTCGGATGAAATGGAGCCGAGAACTCCGAGCAGATGCTCGGCTGGAAGAACGACGAGGTAGCCGAGACGGATGAGCGAAAGAGCCTTGAGCCCGCTGCGGCGAAAGTCGGGATGTGATGGCTCAATAGTTTCGTCGAAGCCGACGACCTCCTGCTGGAGTTGGGTGCTGACGCCACAAACGAGCCAGTCGCCGAATGGAGGCATCTGGCGGAGTAGGATCGCCGGTCTTGGCTTGGTGCGTCCGTCCGCCTGCGGGAGTGGCGTCAGCGCAATGTCGCCCTCGGTCATGGCCGGAGGTCGGCTAGTGTGTATTCGGGCTCGTTGTCGCCATACGCTTTGGCGAGGCTCTGTGCACTGAGAGCGGCCCACTCGGCGCGCTCGCTATCAAGCTCTGGCGTGGTCGGAGAAAGCACGGTCACAGCCAGAGGAACATTCAGTGGAAGCACG
>JAYVQK010000170.1:0-24210 GCA_043757005.1 Verrucomicrobiaceae bacterium | reverse complement strand
CTCCAGAGCGGGGTCATGCCCCCGCACTCCAGATCCGTCGCCAAAGTTTCCGGGAATCCCCTAAAGTCGCTGACTACTTTTTGAACTCCGCTCGCAGTCTGCTGATGCGTTTAGGGCTGGTTTCTGGGACCCAGCTTAGGCCGTTGCATAGGAAGGTGTGTTTCTTTTCGCCTTTTAGGCTGAGGCGGTGGGCTTCTTCATCTAGGCGGTGGAGTTTTTTGGCTAGTTTTTGGCGTTGGGCTTGGCCTTCGGCTAGGGCGGGGCCTTGGCGGTGGGGGACTCGGGTGCGGTGGAGGGCGGCGATGGCGTCCCAGCGGATGTCGCGTTTCGGGTCGAATGACCAGTAGGAGGGGATGAGGATCATGGTGCCGTAAGGGGTGATGTTCACGGCGAGTTTGAGGAGGAGGGGGTCGTCGTTTTGCATCCCGTAGAGGTTCCAGCGTTGGCAAAAGGCGTCGAAGGTGGCTCGGAAGACGTCTGCGCGGCGGCGGAGATTCACGGTGAAGGTGGGGCGCAGATTGCGCTCTGCGCCCATGGTGCGGCGGAGGACGCCTTTGTAGTCGCGGTAGGTGGCGACTGGGAAGGCGGCTTTGATGCGCTCCCATTGGCTGAGGAGCTGTGGGTCGGTGCGGATGGCGAGTTCGGTTTGGGAGAATTTGGCCTGTGTTTTCACAAGGTTTTCGTAGGTGCCGCTTTGGACGTGGTGTTCGTGGGCGGCGACGGCGGTGCAGGTGGGTTCGTCGGGCGGCTCTGGCAGTAGCTCGATGAGGAGGCGCTGCTGTTGGTTGAGGCGCTTGCCTTTTTCTACGACGGCGAGGCAATCGGCGAGCGCATTTACGATCTGAAATGGCCAGAGGGTAAGCGGGACGAATACCCAGCGGTAGAGCGACTGGAGCGGCGCGGCGGTGTCGTCTTTCAAAAGCGGGAGGGCGGCGTGGTAGCGGCGCAAAACATCTCCAGCCCACTCGGCAATGTGGTAGGCGCGATTGGCGAGTTTTTTAAGATCAAGGGTGAGTGCTTTGCTCATAGGTTGATTGGGGTGGAAGGGTGAGGCTTGCGCAGAACTTCGCACCTATTTTCGGGAGAGAATGATGAGGGCTTTGTCTTCATTTCAAAGCGCCCCGCGTCTGCTCGTCGCGGCGTGGGGCGTTACTTTTTAGCAGCTCGAGGCTATTTCCGTTTGGGCACTTTGGGGCGGGTTTCGATGCCTTCGTGGATGATTTTTAGGACGCGTTTGCGCTCGGCTCCGGCGAGGGGGAGGCGGGGGGCGCGGGTCCATTCGGTGCCGAGGCCGCACTCTTGCACGCATAGTTTGATGGTTTGGACGAATTTTACGCAGGTATCGAGGTGGAGGAGGGGGGTGAACCAGCGGTAGATGGCGCGTGCTTTATCCCACTCGCCGCGCTGCATGAGCTCCCATAGGTATTGGTTTTCCGCAGGAAAGGCGATGCCAGTGCCGGCGACCCAGCCGTCTATGCCGAGGATGGCGGACTCTAGCGCGAGGGGGTCCACGCCGGTGAAGAGGGCGTAGCGGTCGCCGCAGACGCGGTGGAGGTCGGTGATGCGGCGGGTGTCGCCGCTGCTCTCTTTGAGGGCGACGAGGTTCTTCACTTTCCCGAGTTCGGCGAACATCTCGGAGGTGATGTCGTTGCCGTAGGAGATGGGGTTATTATAGACCATGATGGGGAGGCCGGTGGCCTTGGCGGTGGTGCGGAGGTGGGCGAGAGTCTCGGCGGGGTCGGGGGTCTTGTAGCACATGGCGGGCATGACCATGTAGCCGTCTGCGCCGATTTTTTCGCCGTCTTCGACGAAGCGCACGGCGGCCTCGGTGCTGGTCTCGGCGACGCCGCAGAGGACGGGCACGCGGCCTTCGATGACTTGCACGGCCATGTCGAGGAGGACGCGCTTTTCATCGGCGTCGAGCATCTGGTTTTCGCCGAGGGAGCCGAGCATGACCATGCCGGAGACGCCGCTGGCGAGGAGGACTTCGATGTGTGTGGCGGTGGCCTCGAAATTGATCGAGCCGTCGCGGTTCATTTGCGTGGTGATGGCGGGGAAGACTCCGGTCCAATATGGTTTCATATGGGCGGATGAAAGCGGGCGAAGGGTCGGAAGTCCACTCTAAGCGAGGATGCCCTTCACGCGTTCACCGTGGATGTCGGTGAGGCGGAAGTCGCGGCCCTGGAAGCGGTAGGTGAGCCGGGTGTGCTCGACGCCCATGAGGTGCATGATGGTGGCGTTGAGGTCGTGGACGTGGACGGGGTTTTCCGTGATGTTGTAGGAGAAGTCGTCCGTGGCACCAAAGGTCGTGCCCTTTTTCACACCCGCCCCGGCCATCAGCACGGTGAAGCAGCGGGGGTGGTGGTCGCGCCCGTAGTTTGTCTCGGTGAGGGTGCCTTGCGAGTAGATCGTGCGGCCAAATTCGCCGCCCCACACGATGAGCGTGTCGTCGAGGAGGCCGCGTTGTTTTAAGTCGCGGAGCAGCCCGGCGGTGGGGTGATCGGTATCGGAGCACTGGCCCTTCAGCGCGGCGGGGAGGCCGGCGTGGTGATCCCACCCCATGTGGAAAAGCTGGATGAAGCGCACGTCGCGCTCGGCGAGGCGGCGGGCGAGCAGGCAGTTTGCGGCGTAGGTGCCGGGCTTCTTTACCTCGGGGCCGTAGAGGGCGAGGACGTCGTCGGGTTCCTTCGAGATGTCGGTGAGATCGGGCACGCTGGTCTGCATACGGAAGGCCATCTCGTATTGCGCGATGCGCGTCTGGATCTCGGGGTCGCCGAGCGCGTCAAAGCGGTGCTGGTTCAGCGCGGAAAGTTCGTCGAGCGTCTCGCGGCGCGTCTCGCTGCTCATGCCGGGAGGGTTCGAGAGGTAGAGGACTGGGTCGCCTTTATTGCGGAATTTTACGCCCTGATGTTTCGCCGGGAGAAAGCCCGCGCTCCACAGCCGATCATACAACGGCTGGTCGTCCTTGCGCCCTGTGCCGAAGCTCGTGAGCACGACGTAAGCGGGCAGGTCGGCGTTCGCGCTGCCGAGCCCGTAAGCCATCCACGAGCCGATGCTGGGCCGCCCCGCGAGCTGCGAGCCCGTCTGCATAAAAGTGATCGCCGGGTCGTGGTTGATCGCCTCGGTATTCAGCGAGCGGATGACGCACCACTCGTCCGCGAGGGCGGACATCTGCGGCATGAGTTCGCTGAATTGCGCGCCGCTTTGGCCATACTGTGCGAATTTAAAAATACTCGGTGCGACGGGAAAAGTCTTCTGCCCGCTAGTCATCGTCGTGAGCCGCTGGCCCTGACGGATGCTGGCTGGCAGGTCTTCGCCGCGCCGTTTGGACAGCTCGGGCTTCGGGTCAAAGAGATCCATCTGCGAAGGCGCACCGCTTTGGAAAAGATAGATGATGCGCTTGGCCTTTGGCGCGAAATTCGGAAACCCCGGCAGCCCCGCAGTGCCCGCCGCCTGCGCCTGCCCGCCGAGCAAGCCGCCAAGAGCCGCAAGCCCGATGCCGCCGCCCGCGCGCTGGAGGAAAGTGCGGCGTGTGATGTCGCGCTGTGCGTTTTGCGCGAGCGAGAGGAAGGGTTGGTCGTTGCAATTCATGGTGTGATTTTAAGCGAAGATTTCTTTTGCCACGCGCGCTTTTTCCACGCCCGTGAGTTTTTGGTCGAGGCCCTGGAATGCGAAAATGAGGCGCTCGTGGTCGAGCCCGAGCGCGTGCAGCAGCGTGGCGTGGAAGTCGCGCACGCTCACTTTATTCACGGCGGCTTTGTGCCCGATGTCGTCCGTCTCGCCGAAGTGCGAGCCACCCTTTACGCCGCCGCCCGCCATCCACAGCGTGAAGGCGTGCGGGTTGTGATCGCGCCCCGGCTTCGCGCCTTTTTGCGAGATGGGCAGGCGGCCAAATTCACCGCCGCAAATCACGAGCGTGTCTTTCAACAAGCCGCGCTGCGCGAGATCGGCGAGCAGCGCGGCGAAAGGCTGATCCGTCTCGCGGGCAAAGCCGGTGTGGTTGCCGACGAGGTCGAGGTGGCAATCCCACGAGAGCTGGTTCTCCATGCCGCCGCTGTAAATCTGCACAAAGCGCGTGCCCCGTTCGACGAGCCGCCGCGCGGTGAGGCACTGCGCCGCGATGTGCGCGCAGTGCGGCTGATCCATGCCGTAGAGCTTGCGGATGTGCTCGGGCTCGCGCGAAATATCGAACGCCTCGGGCGCGGAAGTCTGCATCCGATACGCCAGCTCGAAGCTGTCTATACGCGCCGCCATTTCCCCCTCGGCGGCGGACTCGCCGAGCTGCGCGCGATTGAGCTTTGCCAAAAGATCGAGCTGTTCGCGCTGGCGTGCATCCGTGAGGTCGGCGGGTCGCTTGAGGTTGTCTATCGGCTCGCCCTTCGGCTTCAGCCAGGTGCCTTGATACACGCCCGGCAAGAAGCCCGCCGTCCAGTTGCTCGCGTTGCCTTTTGGCAGGCCGCGATCTTTTGGGTCGCTCATCACGAGGAAGGCGGGGAGATCATCGCTCGCCGAGCCGAGGCCATACGTCACCCACGAGCCGACGCTCGGATTTCCCATCCGCGTCACGCCCGTATTCATCATGAAAAGCGCGGGCGAATGGTTATTCGAGTCCGTGTGCATCGAGTGGATGAAGGCCATCTTGTCCACCTGCTGCGCGAGATTCGGGAAGAGCGAGCTCGCCCACGTCCCGCTCTGCCCGTGTTGCGCCCACTCGAATGGCGACTTCATCAGCGGCCCCACCGCATCCGGGAAAAATCCCGTCTTCGCATCGAAGCCTGGCAGCGGCTGGCCGTCGCGCTTTTGCAGCTCCGGCTTGTAGTCCCAAGTATCCACGTGGCTCGCGCCGCCATTCATAAAAAGCCAGATCACCGACTTCGCGCGCGGCGGAAAATGCGGCGCTTTCGGCGCGAGGGGATTCACCGCCGAGGCAAAGCCCGTGCGGGCCAGCAGGCTTTGCAGCGCGAGCAGGCCAAAGCCCGAGCCAGCACGCTGGAGGAGTTGTCGGCGAGAGATGTGTGGGTGTGGAGTGTTCATGCGGCGGTGAAATTGGAAGTTGTGAGCGAAGCGATGTCTGTCATCATGTCTGACATAAAAACGCTGCTAAAACGAAAACCGAAAGTCGTAGAAATACCGCCCGATACTTTTACCGTCCGCGACATGAGTCGGCGTGCGGCGGCAGTCATCGCCGCGTGCGAATATCGTGGCTCCGTCCGCATCCGCTCGCGGAACGGGCGCTCATTCGTGCTCACGCCGGAGGTGAAGCAGCCAACGCCCGACGAGCACGCGCAGCAACGAGCCGTGGACATCGCAAAGATCCGCGCGCACCACGAGAAAATGAAGGCGATGGGATTCGTGGCACCCTCTGCAAAAGAGCAAAGTCGGATTGACCGCTGGATGGCCGGGGAGGACGTGGATTGAAACCCTACCCGGACAGCAATTTTTTGGTGCGGATATGTTTGGCGGTTGAGGCGTTCAACGATGCGCTGGAGCTGCTGCAAACCCTGCCAGAGCAAGTGGTGATGCCAGTGACTTGGCTGGCGGAACTCGAAGTCTGCAACGCTATCGAGCGTTATCGTTTTGAAGCCCATAGCGGTTCGAGACTCCGCATTTCTGCGGAGCTGACCGCCGTGGCGCATGCGACTTTTTCTGAATATCTTGCCGCTCGTTCCAGCCTTGCGCGAACCGTGGTGGATGCCTCCACGCTCAAGGCGATATTTAATAATCTGACTCTCCGCCACACCGCCAAGCACGGCTTTCGCACTTACGACATCCTGCACGTCGCATCGGCTCTGGCGCTGGGTTGCGACACGTTTTGGAGCTTTGACTCGAAGGCCAAGAAGCTCGCCAAACTCGAAGGGCTGAAGACCAACTGAGGGCTCAGTCCACATAGATGAATTCATTTAGCGCCAGCAGCGTCTGGCACAGGTCGGCGAGCGCCAGCGTGGGTGCATCGGCTTTCCCGGCGTAGGCGGCGGTGCCGCTGCGGAGGAAAGCGAGCGCGCCATCGGCTTCTTCCGCGCGGGGCGGGCGGCTGAGCGCCAGAGCGTAGGCGCGGGCGATCCGCAGCGTGGAATCCTCGCTGGATTTCACATCGCTCTCCACACGTTTTGCAAAGGCCAGCGCCCACTCGCGCGTCTGCGCGCTGTTCATCAGCAGTAGGGCTTGTGGTGCGACCGTTGTGGTTGGTCGGAAGCCCTGGCTCGTGAGCGGCTCGGGCGCGTCGAAGACGACCATCGAGTTCACGAGCTGGCTGCGCTTGATCGTGAAGTAAATGCTCCGCCGCTTGCTGCGCTCATTGAGCGTGCCCGCGCCGAACATCGTGCGATCCAACGCGCCCGAGACCGCGAGCGCGCTGTCGCGCACGGCCTCGGCTTCGAGCCGCTGCGGCGTGCGGCGCATCCACAGCGCATTGTCCGGGTCGGCGGCGAGTTTCGCGCGATCGGTCGCAGTGCTTTGCTGGTAAGCGGCACTCGTCATCAGCAGTTGGTGGATCGGCTTTAAGTGCCAGCCATTGCGAATGAGTTCCCCTGCCAGCCAGTCCAGTAGCTCAGGGTTCGACGGCTGCGCGCCCGTCTTTCCGAAGTCATTCGGCGTCGCCACCAGTCCGCGCCCGAAGTGATGCTGCCACAGCCGATTCACAGCGACTCGTGCGAGCAAAACGCCGCCGCCGTGCTCCGTATCCGTCATCCAATTCGCCAGCGAGCGCCGCCGCCCCGAGTATTGAGCACCAGCCGGCGGAGCCCATTGCCACAGCTTCTCATCGCCGCCGCGCGAGAGCACTTGCAGGAATCCCTGCTGCGCCACGCTTTGTTTTTGATTCGTATCGCCGCGCTTGAGGATGTGCGTTTCGTTTAAAAACGGAGCGCCCTGCGAGTGCATCACAATCGGATTATAGCCCTCCGCGCACACCATCACGGGCACTTTCTTGCCATCGAGATCGAGGTCCACATTGCTCCGCACCGTGGTGGTGAAAGTCGAAAGCAACCGATAATAATCCGCAGTCGGGATCGGGTCGAATTTATGATCGTGGCAGCGCGCGCAACCCACCGTCAGCCCGAGGAACGCACTGCTCGTCGTCGCCAGCATATCGTCCATCGCATCGTAGCGCGTGCGCTCCACTTCGTTCGCCGTGATCTGTGTGGGGAAGACGCCTGCGCCCAGAAACCCTGTAGCCATCAGCGCCAGCGAGTCGCCGGGCGCGAATTCATCGCCTGCAAGCTGCCACTGCGCGAATTGCACAAACGGCATATCCGAGTTCAGCGCGCGGATGACGAAGTCGCGGTAGTGGAAGGCATGAGGCCGGTCGTAGTCGTGCTCAAATCCACTGCTCTCCGCAAAGCGCGCAACGTCCAGCCAATGCCTCGCCCAGCGTTCGCCGTAACTCGGCGAGTCCAGCAGTCGGGCTACGAGTTTCGCCCACGCATCTGGGGCGGTATCCGCGAGAAAAGCATCCACTTCTTCCGGCGACGGAGGCAGTCCTGTGAGATCGAGGAAAGCGCGACGGATGAGCTTTCGAGGCTCGGCGGGCGGATTGAGCGCGAGCTGTTTTGTCTGCGCGGCTTTTAGCAAAAACGCATCCACGGGATGCGCTGCGCCCGCTGGTGGTGCGACATTTACCAAGGGCTGAAAAGACCACCACTTGCGGTCAGCCTCGCTCACTACTGCACGGTCGCGGGGCGGTTGTTTGCCAGCGACCAGCGGTTCGTCGTATGGCGCGCCAAGGTCTATCCATTCAGCAATTTTCGCGATGATTTCATCGGCGAGCTTCGGCTTATTGTCCGGCATCTCCGGCTCTTCTTCATGTCGGACGAGCTTCATCATCGGACTACCCGCAGCATCGAAAGGCTTGATCGAGACGCCCTCTTTTCCCCCATGCAACAACCCCTCGCGCGTAGCCATGTCGAACTCCCCTTTCGTCTTCTCGCCCCCGTGGCACTTCACACAATGCTCTTTCAGCAGCGGCGCGACTTCCTTACGGAAAAGATCGAGCCCACGCGCCATTTTCTCCGCGTGGTCTGTAGGCAGGTCGGCAGCAAAGCACAGACTGGGTGCCTGTAAAATCAGGCAAAAGATCAGGAATCGTGAATGCAAGGAGTGAGAGCGTGTCTGTTACTACCTCAACGTCGAAGTAGATCAATGACACCTACCGAGGCGAAAGGAACTTAGGGAAAACCCACGACGACCATGGCAAAGCTGCTGGCATTTGCATCGAGAGATACCCCCTTCGCGCGCGAAGTCATGTTAAGGAGTGTTAAGCCCCGCCCACTACCCCAGATTTGGGTAATGCCCGGCACCGCGAATGGTGGGTGTCGTGCTCTCGTGTGAGCGTCCCCGCCATCGCACGTCGAAACTGCGACAGCGAATGTCTCCATTCGCTTCCCTTGGAAATTGCGCGGCGCGGCGGATTCTCGACCCCGATGAACGACACGAAAACCTTGCTGACTTTGGAATTGGTGACCGCGCACCGCGAGCGCATCCACGACCTCGAACTGTGCGCCTTCACCAGCATCGAGCCACGCGCCGCCGCGCTCCTCTCCACCCTCAAGCAATACCTCAACCTCAGCGGCCTCACGACCCTCACGGACGCCACGGCGGAAGTGTTCTCCGCACATCGCGGCATCCTCGACCTCAGCGGACTGACCACGCTTTCCGAGGACGCCGCCCAAGCTGTCGCCAAAATGAAAGGCGGCCTCTGGCTCAACGGACTGCGCGCATTGTCGGTTGGTGTGGCCAAAGGGCTCTCCGCCCATGCAGGCGACCTCTATCTCCGCGGACTCGTCACGATTTCAAATGAGGCCGCCGAGGCGCTTGCCGAGCATACCGGTTTTCTATCGCTCCCCAGCCTTACCAAAGTGTCGAAAGCGGCGGCTCAGGCGCTTTCCAAACACAAGGGATTTGGTCTGAAAAGTTTTCGGAAATAGAACAGAAGCCCGAATCTGCAAGCAACGTCCGCCGCCTACCGATACAACTTCCACAAAGCTCATGCGCCATTTTTCAAAATCCAAACTCATGGCATTTCGCCAATGCCCGAAACGCCTTTGGCTGAGGTCCATCGGCCTGATCTGCGGGAGGATTCGGCAGGCACTCAGGCCCGGTTTCAGACGGGATACCAAGTGGGTGACATTGCGAAGCGCCTCTATGATCCAGAGGGGAAAGGAGCAGTGATTGATGTGAACACCGATGGCTTCGACGCTGCCTTTGCGCGCACTGCGGAGTTGCTCGCTGATTCCAAGCAGCCAGTTTTTGAGGCGGGCTTCAAGGCGGACGGCGCTCTGGCTTTTGCAGATGTGATGCTGCCCGAGTTCGAGAAGGGGCAACTCGTTTGGAGGATGGTCGAGGTCAAATCATCCACCAGCGTGAAGGATTACCATCGGGATGACATCGCCGTTCAGGCTTTCGTGGCGCAGTCCGCCGGGGTGAAATTGAAGTCCGTCGCGCTAGCGCACATTGATAACTCGTGGATCTATCCCGGCGAGCAAGACTACCGGGGGCTGCTGAAAGAAAACGATCTCACGGCAGAAACCTTCGCTCGCACCGAGGAGGTCAAAGGCTGGATTACCGAGGCCCAAAAGATCGCGGATCAGCCAAACGAACCGGAAATTGCCGTCGGCTCGCATTGCTACCAGCCGTTTGAGTGCGGGTTCTGCAACTACTGCCACCGGGATATTGTCCCGCCAGAGTTTCCGCTTCACTGGCTACCCTACTTTTCGGCGGCAAAACGTGAGCGACTAGCCGAGCAAGGCGTGAAAGACCTGTGTGGCGTTCCAGATGCCCTCCTCACCGACAAACAATTCAGGGTGAAAGAACACTCGCTCGCCAAGACGGTCTTCTTTGATGCCGCAGGCGCAGCATCGGATCTCGCTCCTCACGGCTTCCCTGCATATTTCCTCGATTTCGAGAGCATCCAATTCGCCATTCCTATCTGGAAAGGAACGCGCCCGTATCAGCAAATCACCTTCCAATTCAGCCTGCACAGCCTCGCCGAATCCGGCGAACTTTCACACACCACATTCCTCGATCTCACAGGCGGCGATCCATCTGAACCCTTCGCCAAGGCATTGATCGCAGCCTGCGGTGAAAGCGGCCCAGTGTTTGTCTATAACGCCGCTTTTGAAACGACACGCATCCGCGAGTTGGCCGAGCGCTATCCCGATTTGGCAGAACCGCTGCGAGCCATCAGTGCCCGCGTGGTGGACCTCCTGCCAATCGCCCGCAACCGCTACTACCACCACAGCCAGCAAGGAAGCTGGAGCATCAAAGCCGTGCTACCCGCCGCAGTGCCAGAGTTGAGCTACAACGCACTCGACGGCGTGCAGGATGGTGGCGCGGCGATGGAGGCGTATCACGAGGCGATTCAGCCCGACACCAACGAAGAGCGCAAAAGCGTGATCAAGCGCCAACTCCTCGCCTACTGCCGACTGGATACCTTTGCCATGGTGCGGCTTTGGCAGGTTTTCAGTGGGCGCGATGAGGCGACGCTACAGGACACTATCTGATCGTTCGCGTGAATTGAAGAGACCGATATTTATGCTGATGGCTGGACCAAACTCAACTTTATCGCATCACAGACTGGCTGGTAAATTTCAGCGATGGGATCTTTCCACGAACTGAAATGAAAGGTGTCGAGCAACAGGCTGCGGTGTCCTCCGCTGTCCAGCCAGTAGGAGCGGACAGCACCAGATGACTGAATTTCCGTTCGATGCCCGAGGGACGCGAGCTTCTCTCCAAGATTCATCGTGATGACTATTTGCGGTTCCAGAATCCTGACCTCCTCCTCGTTGAAACTGCGACTGCTTGTCGAAAGTTTGTGAACCGAGTTGATAGCCTCCCAGTCAGACTGCCACGCCTCCGCCTCGTTGCTGAGCTTCGAGATATTCATGAAAGCGAAGCTCACGCCCTCGGCACTGCCGAACGAGTCCCCGATTTTACTCGCGTCAGGAATATCTTTCCATTCGGGCATCCCGTTCAGGATTCCGTATGCGATATAGAGCATACGCGAATGGATTCGGTTCACGTTCAGATGCTGAGCCCCGATCTTTTTTCCCGTTCGATATTCGGGATAGAGAACTTCCAGATAGTTTAGTCCGGCAATTTGCCGCGCCTCGCGTGCGATGAAAAGGATCCGGCTCTTTTGGCTGAAATAATGCGGGTAAAAGCCATCGAAAACCATGTCGTCTGCTTTGTGTCCGCCGGGGAGCTTAGCTTCTTTGGCGGCGAAGTGCTGATGCCAGTCTCGAAACAAGTTCTCCAACAAAGCGAGTTTTGGCTTTTCGCTGTCTGGGTAGGTTATTTTTTCGGGCAGGAGTTTCATAAGGTTTGGTTCGATGTTG
Organism: Verrucomicrobiaceae bacterium; assembly: GCA_043757005.1. GTDB lineage: Bacteria > Verrucomicrobiota > Verrucomicrobiia > Chthoniobacterales > Chthoniobacteraceae > SXWH01. The sequence goes on along the minus strand of JAYVQK010000170.1, from coordinate 12,880 downwards.
TTTTCGGTTTTGCGAAGCCAACGTGATACGTGCGACACGATGGCGAAGCCAGAGAATTAAATGTCCCCAATCCGTGTCTGAAATGCACCCTCGCCAAAGATGAATTGCGGAGCGCACGCAGACGCATCAAACCATATGGGCAAAAAAAGACCGGGGGTTCATCACCAGCGAAAACGCTGGGAGAGGAATAGCCCCCGGACTGTGGACACACTCAACAACGCTCTGATGGAAAATACAATTGAGATTCTGTCTCTGACCTCTTTGCGTCTTTGCGCCTTTGCGTGAGGCAAAATGGTTTTCCGCCGTCTGTTAGCGCCGCGCGCTGGCTACTTCCCAAACTCCACCCGCAGCCGCGCGAGCCGCCGGGCGCTTGTCTCCGGCACCAAGCGGAGGCCGGCGCAGAGGAAGGCGTGTTTCTTTTCGCCCTTCAGTGCGAGGCGGCGGGCTTCGGCGTCGAGGGTGCGGAGTTGCGCGGCGAGCTTCCTGCGCTCAGCTTGGCCTTCGGCGAGGGCGGTGCCTTGGCGGCGGGGGACGCGGACTTTGTGCAGCGCGGCGATGGCGTCCCAGCGGATGTCGCGCTTTGGGTCGAACGACCAGTAGGACGGGATGAAGATCATGGTGCCGTGAGGGGTGATGTTGACGGCGAGTTTCAGCAGGAGCGGCTCGTCGTTTTGCATCCCGTAGAGATTCCAGCGTAGGCAAAAGGCGTCGAACGCGGCGCGGAACAAGTCGGCTTTGCTCCGCATATTCATGGAGAAAGAGGGGCGCATATTTCGCTCGGCACCCATCGTGCGGCGGACGACGCCCTTGTAGTCGCGGTGCGCGGCGACATCGAACTCGGCCTTGATGCGCTCCCACTGGCTGAGGAGTTGCGGGTCGGTGCGTGTGGCGAGTTCGGTCTGCGAAAACTTTGCCTGCGTCTTCACGAGGTTTTCGTAGCTGCCGCGCTGGACGTGGAGTTCGTGCGCGGCCACGGCGGCGCAGATCGTTTCGTCCGGCGGCTCCGGGAGCAGGTCAATGATGAGGCGCTGCCGGATATTCAGGCGCTTTCCTTTTTCCACCACGGTGAGGCAGTCGCTCATGGCGTGGTGGATGTTGAAAGGCCAGAGCGTCAGCGGGACGAACATCCAGCGGTAAAGCACGCGCAGCCGCTCGTCCTTCTCCTTCGGGAAAATGGCGTGGTAGCGCCGCAAAATATCCTCCGCCCACTCGGCGGCGTGATACGCGCGGGCGGCGAGTTTTTTCAGATCGCTTGCAAGTGCTTTGGTCATGGTTCGCCACGAACTGTAACGGATTCATCAATCGCCACTCACGGCTTATTTTACTGGGATCGCCACCGTGCGCGGTGGAGGCTATTGCTTCGATAAGTGGGCGGGGCTTTGGGGCAAGTGCGCTCGCCACATTTGTCTCGTTGAGCAGGTGTCTTACACGGTGCAGGTGGCGAATTCGGCGATGCCGGCGGCGGCGCGGCGGAGGGTGGGGTAGGTTTCGTTGGCTCCGGCTTTGCTTAGGCGCTCGCGGCGGGTGGCGAATTCTTCGTCGTCGGGTTGCCAGAGGCCGATGAGGATGCGGGCGGCGGGGAGGCGGGCGCGGAGGCGTTTGCAGAGGGCACGGGCGGCGATGGTGGAGACGGGGGGGAGGGAGGAGATGCAGATGATGGAGGGGGCGAGGGCGGCGGCTTGTTCGATGGATTCGGCAGCGAGGAGTTTGGCGGAGAGGACGGTGGCGGGGACACCGGTGGTGGCGAGGATTTGGGCGAGCATGAGGGCGGCGAGTTCGTCGGGCTCGTGGCTGGCGGGGATGCAGAGGACGGTGGCGGTGGTCGCTTTTATCTCGGATACGGGCGCGGTGGTATCGGCGATGATTTGGCGGAGGATTTGGCAGGCGTCGGTGCGGGCTGCCTCGGTGAGCACGCCGGCGCGGAAGTCCACCTCCATGCTGCGGAGGGCGGGGAGGGCTGCATCGTCATAGGCGGCGATGGCGGTTTGGTCGTGGGTGTATTTTTCGAGGATGTCGGTGGCTTCGTCTTCATTCAGGGCGAGGAGACGCTGATAAAGACGGTCGCCGGGGGCGATGGAGGGCTTGTCGCCGAGGAGGAGATCGATGAATGCCAGATCGGGCAGATATTTCCCCGCCACGGCGAGGCAGACGGTGAGGGGGGTGGCAAGCACGAGGCCAACGCCGCCCCAAAGCCACGTCCAGAAAAGCGCGGAGACGATGACGGCGAGCGGGGAAATCTCTGTGCTCGCGCCGTAGAGCCAGGGCTCTACCACATTGGCCACGATGAGCTCGACGGCGATAAAGAGGCCGATGGTGAGCACGGGCTGCGTCCATGATTGAAACATGGCGATGGAAAGTGCGAGGGGGAGCGCGGCGGCGATCCACGCGCCGATGTAGGGGAGGAAGCGCAGCACCATGCCGAGCAAGCCCCAGAAGATGGCGTTGGGGATGCCGATGAAATAAAGGCCGACGCCGACGGCGAGGCCGAAGCTGGCGTTCACCATGACTTGCGCGCGGAGGTAGCGGCTGATGCGCTGGGCGACTTCGTCGAAAGCCTGAGTCGTGACGCGGAGCCGCCCGCGCCCGATGAGGTGGATGAGGCGGTCGCGCAAATCTTCGCCCGCTATGAGCATGAAGATGACGATCACCATGACCACCAGCGTATCTACCAGCGGGCCGACGACTGGCCAGAGCACGCCCATGAGCATCTGGATGGAGCCCTCCTCCGGGCCGACGATTTCCACGCGCATGGGGCGCGGTTTTTCCTCCACCGAAGAGGGGGCCGCTTCCCTATTCTGCTTGTTCACGGCAGCGGTGATATCGTCGATCGTCTTTGCGGCGAGGCGGAGCGGATTGTTTTTATTGGCCTTTAACGCGGAGACTCGCGCGATGAGGTTGCTGCGATATTTCGGCAGCGAGCCCGCTACATCGAGGAACTGACTGGTGACGAGATACGTGAGCCCGCCGAGCAGCACAAAAGCCAGCGCCGCCGTGGCGAGCACCGCGCCCACACGCCCGAGCCGCCAGCGTTCCAGCCGACGCACGAGCGGGGAAAGCAGGAAGCTCAAGAGCCCGGCGAGCACCAGTGGGAGGAAGAACTCTTGTGCATATCGCAGCGTCGCCGTGGCGGCGATGAACAGCGCGAGAACCAGCAACGGCCCGGTGAGATGCTTGCGGTCGGAGTGGCTCATGGGTGGGCGGGCAGTCAGCGCTTACGCTTTCGCTCGCGAGGAAAAAACGAGCACACACGCGCCTCCGCCGAGCAGCGCCCACCCAAAGATCGGCGGGATGGGGACGGTGTTGGTCTTATCCGCAGTGGCCTTGATCGGGCCGACCTCCAGCACGGTCTCGTGGGTGCGGTAGCTGAAGTGACCGTAGGCGAGGATGGCTGCCCCTGCGAGGAGGAGGGCGATGCCGAGGATGAGTGTGTTTTTCATAGGGTGCTAAAAGGCGACATTCATGGAGACTGTGCCGAAGACCTGCGGCTCTTTTTGTCCGCGAAACTCTTCCGTGCGATAGACGAAGGCGTAGGCGATCTTGGTGTTTTTGTAGTTCACCGCTGCGCCGACGCTGACGTCGGCGACGAACCATTTGCGATCCACGGAGGGGCTGTCGCCGAAGGTATTTCCATCGAGGAAAATGTTATGCGCCACCGCACGGCCATCCACGCGAGCGAAGGCGTAAAGCCCGACATCGAAGCGCGAACGCGCCGCTCCCTGGCTGCCATCCACGGGCGTGGAGGTCGTCGCCGCAGGGCCGATGGCGGCGGTTCCGAAATCATCGGGAAGATTGATGCCGACACGAAATTCGCCGCCGACATTTGCGTAGGTCTGCACATTGCCAAGCGCAACGCCCGCGTGCGGGATCAGCTCCCAATCAAGGCCGACGCGGCGTTCGTGCTTGGGCCAGCGCCATTCGCGCTGATAGACGGCGGTGACGCCGAGCTCGTTGTGGAGCTGGTTGTCCCAGCCCTTCGGGTGATCGAGACTGCGCAGATCATGCACGAGCCGCTGCGATTCCTGCGCGTAAGACCACGAGCCGACGACGCCGAGATTCAGCACGAGAGAATTGCGAATGTCGGCATTTTTCCACACGACGCCGAGACCGAGGTAGAGCCAGCCAGCGTAGGGGCGATCCCCTTTCACCAAAGCGGTGCTCTCCGTGTCGTCGGGCGTGTAGATGTTTTGCCCGAGGGAAAAAACGAGGTTCTTCTGGTAGTCCTTTTCGTTGATGTAGGGCAGGAGATTGAAGAGTGGCAGGAAGGGGCTGGCGTAGCGCGAGTCGCTGTAATTCGCGAGATCCGCTGAACTCCACGCGAGCTTCACGCCGCTCGTGTATTGGCGGTCGGTGCCGGCAAAGAGGTCGTTTTCGATATAGATGCCGAAAGTGCCGCCCGCCTTTTCGCCCGCGTCGGCTGCCTGCGCTTGCGGTAAAAGCGCGAGGCTGGAGGCGAGGAGCATGGCCGCGAAGATGCCGTATTTGCGCCCTGTCTTCCGCGCGGATTTCAGCGTGTCTTTCAATTCATCGCTCACATTTTCCGCCATCTCGCCCGCTGTGGAAAAGCTGCGCTTCACCAGCCCTCTGCCTTTATTCAGAAAGTCGAGCAGCGCGCCTCGTGAGTAGTGGAGTGGCTCCGAGATGTAGCGGTGCGTGAAGGTCTCCGGCGTGCGGCGGCGCAGCAGCAGCCCGACGACCAGCCCAATGCCGAGCGCCGCAAGCGCGGTGGGCACGGGATTCTTGCGGACGTAGGTGGCACTTTCGTTCACCGCGCTTTTCGTATGCTCCTGCACCGAGTCCCAAGTGTCCTTTGCATGAGTGCGTAGGTCTTTGGCCGCATCGCTGGCGCTTGCACCGAGGCTCGTTGCGGCGTCGGCGAGTTTATCTTTGAGGTCGTGTATCGTTTCCATATTCGTGTTTGGTTTGTGATTACTTTCCGCCTGGAATGTGGGAGGGAGCAGCGTTCTTGGCCTGGCGCTGGCTGCGATCCTCGCGGATATCGCGGGATTGCTTGAAGTTGTTGTCGTGCTTCACGGCCTTCACGGCTTCTTCCTTTAGATTTACACCGAGCTTGTGCGGTGTTTTTGTAGGTTTGGTTTTCATAGTGATTGATGCGCGTTGGGTTGGAGTGAGCGATTATTGAGGTGCCTGCTCTGGATTGCCGGCACCTTTCTTCTTAGCCTTCTCTTTGGCCTTTTCAGATTGCGGATCTACGGCGGCGGGCGGCGCAGGTTGGTGTGGCTCGGGCTTCTGAGCCTGCGGAGCAGCAGGCGCTTTGCGGACTGTGGGCGGCTCGGCTTTCGGGCTCGTCTCTGGCTTTTTACTAGGGCGGATTTTTTCCGCCGCAGGAGTTGGCGCTGGGCGCTTTGGCTCCACGACTTCGACTTTCGGCTGCGCTTTGGCAGGCGGGCGCGGAGTTTCGCTGACCTTGTTCGCGTGCTTTTTTGCTGGCGCTAAAGGAGCTGCCTTTTCTGGCTTCGTGGGCTTCTCGGCAGGAACGGGCGTCTCCGTCGCGGCGGGAGTCGGCTCGGGGGCAACCTTCGACTTATCAGCGTTCTTCGGCTTTCCTTTTACAGGCTTTCCACTCGGCACCGATTCGGGAACGACTGGCGCAGCTTCTGGCACCGTGGCGCTCTTCGGATGGTCGCCGTTCTTCGGCTTCCCTTTCAGAGGCTTTTCGGTCGGCATTGGTGGTGCGACTGGAGTAGCTTCGGTAGGCGTGACGTCTTTCGGTTTATCCGCGATTTTGCCCTTTCCCTTCACGGGCTTTTCAACTGGCACGGGCGCTGGCGGAACGATTGCTGGAACTTCTCCCGCCTTGTCCTTCTTCGCTTGTGGAGCTGGCTCGGCGGCTATGGCAGGCTCGCTTTTGATCTTGGTGCGCAATTTAGCCACCTCCGCTGCGGAGCCGGCATTTTTCCAGCCACGATCCAATTCGGCCTTCTCGACTTTCGCCACGACTTTCTTTGGCGCGGACGCAACTTTTGCATCCACAGGGAGCGAGACGACTCGTAGGGAATCGCCCTGCACTCGCGAGCGCAATTGCTCAGCTCGCACGGAGCCGGGGTCGGCGTCGAGTTCTTGGCTTCGCTCCAGCTTGAGTTGGCGGATCGGCTGCCTGCTTTGGCGGGAGATGGTGTCGTATTGCGGGCCTTGGTTATACACCACGTTGTTCACATAGGTGATGTTCGTGATGTTCGTCGTATTGCGGATGATGTTTATGTTTTCCTGCGGCCTCACGATCACGCCGCGCAGACGTGGCGAACCGAAGTCGCGGACATCCACAAAATTATAGTTCGTCGGGCCGATGTCGTAGTCCGCATCCACCCGCACGCTGAATCCCACGGAGCGATCAAACTCCGCATCCGGCGGCAACGGTGCCCAGCCGACATGGCGCGGGCTGCGCCGCCACGAGACCCACGCAGGGCCCCATTCTGTGCCCGGCACCCAGACCCAGCCGACGCGATCCACGCGCGCCCAACGGCCATAGTGATAGACCGCCCACGCATACGGCTCCTCGGAATCCCACGTCCACCCCGCATCTGTGTAAAGCCAGCGCCCATCGCTGTAAGGACGCCAATTCCTGCTCACTTCGCGCGGCTGCCAGCAGTAGCCGTAGTCGCCCACTTCGCGCCAATCTCCGTAGGCGTCGAGGTTATCGTGAAAGAAATCCACCGAGACGTGGACAGCGGCCTGAGCCGTAGGATTGGCCGCGCCGAGTAAGATCGTGGCGGCGAGAATAGAGTAGAGTTTGTTCATAAAAAGCGTGGTGTTCAGGTGGGATAAAAGTGGAGCGGGGACGAAGGGCGATTGCCCCTCGTCCGCCGCAAGTTTGGCGGGGGATTAGTAAGAGTGCGTCGTCCTCGTCTCAGTCGTGCCGAGGATCGGGTGACGCAGCGTGGTCTCCTCCGTCGTAGTCGTGCTGGTGTGCGATGGCTCGTGTCTGTCCTCCACCGTCGTGCAGGCGGAAAAGGAGAAGACGGCGGCGATGGCGATGCCGAATAGGATGAATGTTTTCATGATGTTTGTTTGTTTTGGTTACTTGGTTACTTGGTTGTTGTTGTGGTGGTTTTCTTTTCTTCCGTAGTCGTGGCTGGGGGCGGAGTGACGATGATGGTGTTGTTTTCCACCTTCTTCTCCTCCTTGACTGGCGGGTTAACGATCGTCGTATTTTTCTCGATGACCTTATCCGCTGGCACTGTATTAATGCGGGTATCGCAAGCCGTGAGCAGGAGCGCCGCACAGCCGAGGATGATGAATGTTTTCATGGCTCAATGGGTTGCAGTTACTTGCCTGAAGTCGTCGTCGTCGTGGTTTTCTTTTCCTCAATGACGGGGACGAGAACCTTCGCGGGCAGCTTCCGAACGACGACCTTGGTCGCCATCATCTTGTCGCCGTCCTTCACGTAATAAACCGTCACCGGAAGCCCCGACTTCACCGTCCCGACCAAGACGGGCGTGCCGTCTTCATCCACGTAATTTGTCGCTTTGCTGTAAATGTAGCGCAATGGCTCCGGCGAAGTTTCCGAGTGGACGATGATCGTCTCCGGCCCAAACTCCGTGATCGTGCCGATGGACGTGACGGCTTTCGCCACCGATTTCCGAACGATGACTTTGGAGGCCATCATCTTGTCCCCCACTTTCGTGTAAAACACCGTGACAGGCAGGCCCGACTTCACCGTCTCGATGGAGACGGGTGCGCCCGTTTCATCCACGTAGGTCGTCGTCTTGCTGTAAATGTAACGCAACGGCTCCGGCGAAGTCTCGGAGCGGACGATGATCGTCTCCGGCCCAAACTCGCTGATCGTGCCAGCAGAAGTAACGGTCGTAGTGGTTTCCTTCACTTCAGTCTGAGCGAAGGTGATGTTGGCGCTGCTGAGAATAAGCCCCAGAAAGACTGCGCCAGTGAGTATGTGATTGTTTGTTTTCATCATGAGGTAATCGCTCATGCCCTCCGAGATGGTCGTATCTTGTGCTGATCTTTTTTGCCTCAAGCGAAAAAACTCATTAATCCAGCAATCATCGGACGGGAGGGGAAACCAGTGGAGCGAACCGCAGCAACATGGGGCGTCGCGATTCGTATGATGCTTCGAAATTAGAACAAGCAGAGTCGCACGCTGTCTGTTTACTCTGCCGGTATGAGCCGTGATAACACCTCCTCATTGGTCGCCCCCTAGGCGTGGAGGCTCAATAAGTCGTTCAAAGATTAGCGGAGTTTGGAGATGGGAGAGCGGGAGATGATCGGGCGTTAAGCGGAGTTTGCGTAAGAGTGGGCATCCGAAGTTCCCCTGCGGGGCACCGAAGAAAACGGCAGCAGCCGCACGAGGCGCGTGCGCTCCCCGCGCGCAGACAAGTCACTCGCCTTTATTTCGTTCCTTATTATAAATTCAGAGAGTCCCAATAAGTAAGCACGAAGGGTCGGAAGATTCATCACACCGAAATCGCAGCCCCAAAGAAAAAAAGCAAATTCACAAAAAAACTGTTTGACCAAAAGCAGCGCGACTCCTCTAGTGACGCCAACTCAAATTCTATATGAAAAAACTTCTCTCCTTTCTACTCTGCATCGTCTTCCTACAGGCACAAGTCTTCGCGCTCGTCGGCGGGCCCGTGTATGATGATGGCCTCAACGTCAACATCGTCGGCACCTACTCGGGCACGATGACTCCGGTGGATAATACCGCTACCAGCGCCTCTTCGACTTCCAGCGTTAGCGGCGAGTCTATCAATTCACTCGGACTTTTCTCACTGAGCGTCCCAGCCGTGGGTGCCGCCACCGGGACTTTCGTAATTTTCCAACAGGGGATCGTATTTGCAGGCAAGATCGTTGCGGTTGGGGATCCTTCCAAGGGCTCGCTCGTCGGCTTGATTCAAGCGCGCTACGATTTCATTTCCGAAACGCTTTCGCTTGGGACACAAACACTGACCTTCAGTAACCAGTCAGCAAACGTGAATGGTATCATCAAAGCAAAAGTCATTCAGTCGCCCGATTTCAACCCAAACAGCATATCGAGCTTGCTCAACAGCTTTCAGCGAATTGAAGGAACTGCGGCAGTGGCAGTAGATTTCGGCAAAACCAATGCAGACGGCACTCCAGTGATTGTTCGCACGGATAAATACATCGTGGACGGCATCAAACAGTCCAACACAGTGAACAGCACCAGTGCGACTTCAGCGTTCACGCTGCTGTTTTAATTCTAATATTATTTTTTAAAAGTGACCGCGTCGTCTCCAGCCCATGGATCGGCGCGGTTTCTTTTTGCCCGGAAAGAGCGCGGCCTCAGTCTGCTGGAGTTGATGGTAGTGCTCATGATTATCGGCATCCTCGCGGTGCTCTTGATCCCCTCCATCGCATGGTATCGCGCGCGCGTCTATCGCTTGGGATGTATGCAAAATCTCAAGAGCCTCTATATAGCCACTACGAATTATATGACCTCCAGCGGAGGACGTTGGCCGCAGATTTACCTGAGTAAAGACGAGTCGGTGAAATATGCCGAAGCATGGGAAGATGTGCTGCATCCCTACGGTATCACTTGGCAAAATCTCGTCTGCCCCACGGCGCAGTTAAATCTCGGCAATCCCGACGTCTCAAAACCAAAAGCCCATCGCACCGACTACATCGCGATGCGATTTGACGACAACCCCAACACCGCCATAAAATGGCCGCTACAGCCGTGGTTTGCAGAACGGCAAGATACCCATGGCAGAGGAAATATGATGATTCTCACCAATAGCCAAATCATAGACCTAAAACAAGCCGCCAAGATGGCTAGTCAGCCGCAGCAGGTGCAATGAGGCTCCTCTCGTGGAATGTGAACGGGCTACGTGCCGCGCTCAAAAAGGGTTTCCTCGATTTTCTCGCTACGCAGGCTGCAGACATCGTGTGCGTGCAGGAGACAAAGTGCCACCCAGACGATGTAGCGGGCACCGTGTGGCCGGGCTACGAAGCGCATTGGAATTGGGCGGAGAAGAAGGGCTACTCAGGGGTGGCGATCTTTTCTAAAAAGCCACCACTCACGCTCACGCGCGGCATCGGGGTGAGCGAGCACGACCGCGAGGGACGCGTGCTCACGGCGGAGTTTGCGGAGTTTTTTCTCGTGAACGTCTATGTGCCAAACTCGAAGCGCGAGCTGGAGCGGCTGCCGTATCGCCAGCAGTGGGACCGCGATTTCCTCGCGTATCTACGCGGCTTGGAAACTCGGAAACCCGTGATTATTGGCGGCGATTTAAACGTGGCGCACACCGCGCTCGATCTCGCGCGGCCCAAGGAAAACGTGAAGACCCACGGCTTCACCCCCGAGGAGCGCGCGGGCTTTAGCACGGCAGTTGCAGCGGGGTTTGTGGATACGTTTCGGGAATTTGAAAAAGCGGGCGGTCACTACTCGTGGTGGAGCCAAATGAGCGATGCACGTGCGCGGAATATCGGCTGGCGGATAGATTATTTCCTGTGCTCCTCAGCCCTCCGCCCAAGCCTCCAGCGCGCCTGGATTTCGCCAGAGGTGATGGGCTCGGATCATTGCCCAGTGGGGCTGGAGCTGCGAAATCCAGCGATCTGAAACACGCGCGGGTTCCGTGTTTTTCTCCGCCAGCCACAAGACCGTAACCCGGGTGGTGTCCTAATTTGGATTGTTCCACAGAGCAACGCATCTCAGATGAAAGGGTTGGTGGCTGAATGAATACTTTTAGTGCCACACAATTACCTTGGATCGAACATCCATTCCGGCTGATAAGCTGGCTGGAAATGGAAGAATTTACCGCCATCAGGTTTTGCAAGATTACTTCAAGAATTGGGGAAGTTTCTTTGGTGATTGAACGTATGCCGAATGATATACGAATCAAGGAAGAGGGGTTGCATGAATTGCTAGAAGAATTGGATGACCAATGCTCTGCGGTGGGATTGCAGCAGTCACAGCAGGCCTGTCAACGTTTGTCATCGGATTTGAATGAAGGGATAGAATATCGTGTATTGGGCGTTCGTTTATCAGAGCTTCAAAAACTGATTTGGAGCGAAATGAAGTCACAATTATTTTTGTGGGTTCCCCTAACCAGGGCGAACTCTTACATACAAAAGGAACCGTATTTCGGAAACGGAGTTCAGGAAAGGTTTCCATCTGCCTCCTATGATATTGAGGAATCTGGAAAATGCTTTGCTTGCGGACGTTTTACTGCATCCGTGATGCACTGTATGCGTATTCTTGAGCATGGTTTGCGCGCTCTATTCAGCGCCCTAAAATTAAAATTTGGAGAGGCAACTTGGAAGCGAGCCCTAGAGCGTGTAGAAAAGAGAATCTCGGTGCTGGATTCGCAGGTAAAGCAGAAACTAGCATGGAAAAACAAGCGCCAGTTTTACACAGAATCAGTAGCAGAATTTAAGCACTTTAAGGACGCTTGGAGAAACTACGCGGCTCACGGTCGCCAGCAATATGATGAAGAGCGCGCGAAAAAGATCATCGAACACACCCGTAATTTCATGCAGGTGCTTTCCATTCGCCTTAAGGAAAAGAAGCAGTAATACCTGCTGCTCTCAGCATAACGCTTCGTGCCCATTCGGAAACGCCAGTGCCCTTTGCGGCTTTCTCAATCGCCTTCGCCTCAGCTTCCGTGACGCGAGCACGCACCATGCAAGTTTTCGCCTCACCGTTTGGGAGCCTTGGACGACCAATTTTAGTTTTTTTCATATTGTGCCACAAAAAGTAATTGACGAACGCTATTCCTGTGGCACAATAAGTCAAATCCAAATCGCATGAGCAACAATCTTTCAACCGAAAAGCAGGCGGCAATCGTTCATTCTCTCGCTGAGGGCAACAGCATCCGCAGCATTGAGCGAATGACGGGCGTGCATCGCGATACGATCATGCGCCTTGGCCTTCGTGTTGGTGAAGGCTGTGCCGCTGTCATGGATTCAGAAATGCGCGGCCTTAACTGCCGCGTAATTCAGATGGACGAAATCTGGGGTTTTTGTGGCATGAAGCAAAAGCGCACCGATGCGGAAGATCGGCGCGCTGGAATGGGCGACGTGTGGACGTTCGTTGCGATTGATGCCGAGAGCCGCATGGTTCCGGCTTACTTGGTTTCCAATACTCGCCGGAAGTATGACGCCACAGCGTTTTGCGAAGACCTTGCATCGCGTCTCAATCAGCGTGTTCAAATTTCAAGCGACGCGCTCAAGTCGTATGCCGATGCGGTAGAACGTGGATTCGGTGCAAATGTGGACTACGGGCAAGTAGTAAAAGTATATGGGCAAGAAGACATCGCTGCACAACGCCGCTACAGCCCCGCCAAGCTCGTTGGGATTCACAAGGAGGTCGTCACTGGATTGCCCGATGAGGCGCTGATTTCCACGTCGTATGTAGAGCGGCAGAATCTTACTATGCGGATGCACATGAGGCGGCTCACCCGTCTCACGAATGGCTTTAGCAAGAAGATCGAGAATTTCCGCGCGGCGGTTGGTCTTCATTTCGGCTATTACAACTTCGTGCGCGTTCACAAGTCGCTGCGATGCACGCCCGCAATGGCTGGGGGCGTCACCGATCACATTTGGACGGTGCCCGAGCTTATGGAGGCCGCGCAATGAGCGCACAGTTGGCCGTAGAGCGCGCTACAGCAAGCACAGTCGAGCACTTGGAGTCTGTGCCCATCGTTGAGACTTTTCGCGGGCAAATCGTGTGGCAGGGAATTGTAGAGGTTTTCGACGTAGGAACACCGCCGCCAGCGCGCGCCTACGGCTGGTCCGTTGAGAACGGCACAAGTCCGCAATACGTGGCTGTGCTCGGCAATCCACCGATTGACTCCCCTTTGTCTGCCGTCCGCGCGTGGCTGGTTTCTGAGGCGCGCAAATGAATTCCGCTGTGGAACATTTTACCAACCGTCAAATTAGGACACTACCG
>JAYVQK010000169.1:0-24273 GCA_043757005.1 Verrucomicrobiaceae bacterium | reverse complement strand
CGCAAATCACCGAGGAGGATGTGCGGAATCTTTACGCTACAGGTGATCTGAGCAACGTGCGTATCTTCGGCGAGCCGACGGCGGATGGCGTGAAAGTGATCGTGGTGGTGGCGACGAAAGCGAGCATCTCGGAGGTCGTGATCCAAGGCTCGACGCGCGTGAAAGCCTCGAAGCTGCGCGACCAGATTTCGGCGAAGCCGGGGGATGCGCTGAATGATTCCTCCCTGAACGCGGATCGGCAAAAAATCGTGGATTATTACCAAGGGAAGGGCTACGGGGATGTGGATGTTCGCTTTCATACGGAGGCGGGGGAAAAGGGAAAGTCGCGGGTGATTTTCGACGTGACGGAGGGCGGGAAGACGAAGGTGGCGCACGTAAATTTCCAAGGCAACGCGGCGGCGAGTCGCAAGGAGTTGCTGAAGGTCATCAAGACGAAGCCGAAGGGATTGCTCACGCTTTTCTCCAGCACGGCTGGCAAGCTAAGTAGCGACCAAGTGGAGGAGGATCGCACGGCGATCCGCGAGCTTTTGCAGAGCAAGGGCTACATCTACGCGGAGGTGAAGCAGCCGACGGTGACTCGCAATGGGGAGAAGGTGGATGTGACTTTTCCGATCACGGAAGGAGCGCAATTCCACGTGGGCAAGGTTACGTATTCGGGCGCGCAGGTTTTCCCACAAGATGAGCTGACGCGCGGCACGAAACTGAAATCGGGAGCCATTTATTCGCCGCAGGCATTGCAGGCGGATCGCAAGACAATCTCCGATCTCTACGGCGCAAAAGGCTACATCGAGGCACAACCCGGCGCGACGCCGACGCCCGCTGGGGCAGGGCTGGTGGATGTTCATTTCCACATCGAAGAAGGCGTCCAATACTACGTGGATCGTGTGAACATCGCGGGCAATACGCGGACGAAAGACAAAGTCATCCGTCGTGAACTCGCCCTTGCTCCCGGCGACGTTTTTAACACCGTGCGGATGGATGCGAGTAAGAAACGCATCGAGAATCTCCGCTATTTCTCGAAGACCGAAGTGCGTCCCGCCGAGCCTCTCATTTCGCTGCCTGGGCGGCGCGATCTGAATGTGGATCTCGTCGAGACAGGCACGGGCCGCTTCGAGTTTGGCGCGGGCTTTAGCTCGATTGATAATTTGCTGGGCTACGTGCAATTCCGCGAGAGCAACTTCGATCTCGCCGGGCTCTTCCACGGGCACGTGCGGGGCGGTGGGCAGAAGTTCAATTTTCGCGCGCAATACGGCACTCGCCGCAAGGATTTCGTCATCGGCCTTACCGAGCCTTACTTCCTCGACCAGAAGCTTGCACTCGGTGGCGAGCTTTACTACCGCGACGCCAGCTATAATAGCCGCGTGTATGACGAGCGGCGCTACGGCGGCGACATCAATCTCCGCAAACCGATCAATGACTTCACCTCGCTGCGCTTCGAGTATCGCGCGGAGAATACCGACCTGCATAACTTTGACCCTAAAGCCTCAGCGGAGATCCTCGCAGAGAAAGGTGCCCGCTGGAAGAGCCAGCTCAGTGCGGAACTCACCTATGATACGCGCGATACCGTGTATCTCCCCCACAAAGGCGAGCGTATTGATTTCCAAACCTATGTTGCGGGTGGCTTCCTCGGTGGGGATACGGATATTTACGGCATTGATCTCACTGGCACGAAATACTTCACCCTCCCGTGGGATACCATTCTTAGCATCGAGGGCCAAGTGGCCGCAGTGCAGACGTGGAGCGGCGGCGACCGGGTGCCGATCTATGATCGCCTCTATCTCGGTGGGCAGAATAACCTGCGTGGCTTCCGCTATCGCGACGTAAGCCCGAAGGACTCGAACAATGAACCCGTCGGCGGTAAATCGCTTGCCCGATTCACGGTGGAATACACCTTCCCCATCGCCGAAAGCATCCGCGGAGCAGTCTTTTACGATGCTGGTCTCGTGGATAAAGATGCGTGGAAATTTAGCAGCAAACTCAACAGCGACATCGGCCTCGGCGTCTTGTTGGAGCTGCCTTTCGTCGGCCCGATGCGGCTAGACTACGGCTTCCCGCTCCAATCGGATGGGGATAGTAAATCCGGCAAATTCAACGTGAACGTCGGCTACAAGTATTAAACAAACCGCTGCATCATCTATCTCAAAACACTCTCTATTTTAATCATGAAAAAACACCTCACCACTTCGCTACTTACACTCGCTCTCATCCTAGCTGGCACCACTGGCGCTCTCGCCCAGACCAAAATCGGCTCGGTAGATATGGAGAAAGTCTTTAAGAACTACTACAAGACTAAGGAAGCGGAATCCCGCATGAACGAAGCGCGCTCCGCTGTGAAGCGTGACCTCGATGAAAAAGTGGACAAGCGCAAGGCTCTGGAAGCCGAGATCACCAAGCTCAACGACGAGGTGAAGAAGCCCGAACTCTCGAATGAGAAGCGCGCGGCCAAAAACGAAGAGCGCGAAAAGAAAATCGCCGTCTGGCAGGAGCAGACCAAGAGCTTGCAAGATTTTGCGCAAGAGAAGGAAAAGGAAATCGCCAGCAAGACTGCGCTCATCCGCGATGGCATCGTGTCGAACATCCAAAAAGTCATCTCGGACAAAGTGAAAGCAGACGGATTTGATCTCGTCTTTGATGTCTCGGGCAAGAGTTTCAATAACGTGCCCGTAGTGCTTTACGCGAAGGAGAGCTACGACTTCACGAATGATGTTGTGACTAAGCTCAACGCCGAGCGGCCAAAAGGTGGAGCCAGCGAAGACAAGCCTGCCGAGGCAGCGCCGGAGAAGCCTGCCGCTGACAAGAAGAAGTAATTGCCGCTGTGCAAATGAGCATTTCAGAGCTGGCCACCTTAGTCGGTGGCCAGCTTGCTTCCGGGGCAGACGGCTCGCAGGCTATTGCTGGTGCGGCTTCGCTGGCGGAGGCGGGGGCGGGGGAGGTCACTTTTTTTGGCAATCCTAAATACCTTCCGCTGCTCCGCGCCTCGCAAGCGGCGGCTTCGCTGGTGCCGCTGGATTTTGCAGAGAGTGTGGGGCCCGTCCTCATCCGGTGTGAAAATCCGACGCTCGCTTTTTCGAGGATCATCGAGCATTTCGCGCCTGCAGCGATTGCGTTTGCGCCGGGGGTGCATCCTACTGCTGTGATCGGGCGCGATGTGCGACTCGGGGCTGATGTGTGCATCGGCGCGTATGCGGTGATCGAGGACGGCGCACAAATTGGCGACCGCACGGTGATCGCCGCGCATGGCTACGTGGGGCATGAGGCGCGTGTGGGAGCGGATGCGTTTTTCCATCCGCGCGTGACGCTTCTTGCTCGGTGTATTGTGGGGGATCGCGTCATCCTCCACAGTGGTGCGGTGCTGGGGAGCGACGGGTTCGGGTATGAGTTGCAGGGGGGGGGACACGTCAAAATATCGCAGGTCGGTATCGTGCAGGTGGACGACGACGTAGAAATCGGGGCCAATACTTCGATAGATAGAGCGCGTTTCGGGAAGACTTGGATCCAGCGAGGGACGAAAATAGATAACCTCGTGCAAATCGGGCATAATGTGCTGATCGGACAGCATGTGATCCTTTGCGGGCAGGTCGGTATCGCTGGCAGCACTAAAATAGGGAGCAACTCTGTGATCGGGGGACAAGTTGGCACAGCCGGGCATATTGAGATCGGCGAAGGAACGACCATTGGCGCGCAGTCTGGGGTGAGTAAGAATTTAGCTGGTAAGCAGACGTATATGGGGACTCCAGCGATGCCAGCTCGCGAATGGAAGGAGCAACTAGCTCATAATCACGGCATACCTAAGCTGAAAAAGCGAGTCGCGCTGTTAGAGCAGCTTTTGGACAAGGATGGGAAAACTTTGCCGGACGAAAGCGAACGCTTGTAGCTCGGGCTGGCGCGTCTAGCTTTATGGCCAACAGATTTCCGGGCCATGAAGAAGAAAGCAACCAAAGCAAAAACTAAAACGCCGCCATTAAAAGCGAAAGTAAAGCCGACCGTGCGCAAGCGACACTCGCTCGCGTCTCGCGGAGAGGTGCAGCGGCAGTTTGAATTTAGCACTGAGGGGCTCCACTACGATTTGCGTGAGGTTTTCAATAAGATGAATGCGCGCTATTTCAATAATCGGCTGCGCAAATACGCGATCACTTGGGGGCAGCGGCGGCGGCGCAGGCCGGAGAGCTACATCGTCTTCGGCAGTATCCAGGAGGAGGATCGGCTCATCCGCATCCACCCGCTGCTCGACCGCGAATTTGTGCCGCGTTGGTATGTGGAATACGTCGTGTATCACGAGATGCTGCACGCTTTTGTGCCGGACAAATATGACTCCGCTGGGCGTCGTATCGTCCATCACGAGGGCTTCCTTGCGCGCGAGAAAAAGTTCCGCAATTACAACCGAGCCATCGCGTGGGAGAGGGAAAATCTCGGGCGCTTCTTGCGATAGCGCCTACTGAGCAGTGCTGGAGAGGAGCTCGAGTAGAGGTTTGGTGAGTGTTGGAAAGCGGTTGGTTTTTAGCCAGTCGGTGGCGGCTTGGTGGAGGCTGGCGGCGCGCTGGGGGGGCTCGTCGTCGGCGGGAGGTGGGGTGGTGAGGAGGGTGTCGCTGGCGAAGCTGCCGGGGCTGGTGAGGACGGCGAGCATTTTGGATTTTTCCGCGTTGGCGACATCGGGGCGTGCGAGGTAGGTCTCCATGGCGGCGCGTTGGGGGGGCTGGGTGAGGTCGGCTTTGCTAAAGTAGTCGGCGCGGAGGAAGGGCTTGGCGGCGAGTTCGGCGGGGTTGGTGTTGAGGTAGTTCATCACGTCGAGTGGGGCCATTTCGGCAAGGCGATCTAGGGCGACGGCGGCGCTGCGCTGGAGGTTTTTATCCTCACCCTGCACGAGGGGGCTAAAGTCGGAGACGAAGCTGGCGTCGCGGAGATAGACGGCGACATCGAACGCTTCGTAGTAGCCGCCGGAGGGCTGTTGCCGCCAGGGTTCGTGGTGGATGAGTTCGCGGGTTTTTGCGGCGAGGAAGGCGCGGTCGTTGGGGGTGCTCCATGCGACGTTGCGGAGGGAGATCGCCCATTCGTCGGCGGAGGTTTTCTTTTCCAGCAGGGCGCGGGAGACGGTGGCGGCTTCGTCGGTGCGGGTCTGTTTGCAGAGGCGACCGAGGAGGTCGAGCATGAGTGCGCGCATGGTGGGGGTGCCGGTGAGTTCGCCGTCTTTGCCGACGATGAAGCTCTCGCCGGTGAGTGCGTCTTGGCCGGTGGCGAGGAATTTCACCATGGCGACGATGGCTAGCGCGGGGTCGGCGTCGAGCAACTCGCGGCGGAAGGCGTCGAGTTCGCCGGGGGCGATGTCGCCGGAGCGGAGTTTATCGAAGAGGCGGGCGAGGAGTGCGGCGGGTGAGTGATCGAGCACGGCGACGGTGTGGCTCTTGGCTGGCGGAGCGGCGCTGGCGCTGGTTTCGGAGCGTTCTGAGATTTTGCCAGCGACTGGCTGCTGGCGCTTTTTGCCGAGCCAAAAACCGACGGCAAAGAGCAGGATGACGACGGCGAGGAGGCCGACGAAGCGCGAGTTTTTCATAGCGCGCAGGCGCTATTTGCTGAGGTAGGTGCTGATGAAGGTCGCGCCGTTGGCAGTGAGCGCGCGGATGCCGCCGCTGGGGGGCGTATCGCTGCCAGCGACGATGACGCCGACGATGCGGAGGTCGCCTGGCTTTAGCTCTGCGAAGACGGGGCCGCCGGACATCCCTCCTTCGAAGGTGAGGGAGTCGTTTTCATAAAAGGCGCTGAAGGTTTTGTAGAAGCTGAGGCTGGGCTCGACGAAAAGTAGGTCGTCGCCGCTGTGGGTATCGGCTCCATAGCCGAGGCCGATATTGTAGGAGTCGCCGGTGATGAGCTTTACGTCGGACTTCCACCCCGCAAAGGAGCCTGCGCCGGGCAGTGTGCGGAAGCGTAGCCCGCCGAGGTCGTAGGCGAAGGTGCGCGCAGAATCTGCGCCGTAGCGGTTGGCTTGGCTTTGGTAGCCGCCGAAGACGTAGAGTTTGCTGGCGGTCGTCTTTTGCGTGACCTCTGCGCCGACTCTTGCGCGGTTGAAGTCCACATTAAAACTCCACCCGTTATCGGAGTCCCACACGTTATGCGCGGCGGTGAGCACGCTGTGTTTTTGCACCACGGTGCCGCTGCCCTGGTAGTCATTCGCACCGCTGGCAAAGATGAGTTGCCCGATCATGGAGTAGGGGAAAGTCTTCGTCTGCGTGGCACCGTAGGGCGCGGGGTAGCTCACGTCCTGAGCAAGCATGGGAGCGGCGAGGACGAGGAGCGCGGCGGTGATTTTGGTGAGAGATTTCATAGTTGGTTGGCGCTTTGGACGGCACCGTAGGCAGATTTGTTCACTTGTAAACGCACGTTTTACCGTGCAGTTGCAGATTATTTTTGAGAGCAAAATGGGCACCATGCGAAATGAGAAAGCAAAACGTGTCGAACTGAACCCCGCCCAGAGCGGGCTCGCTGGCCTTGGCGATGCCTTTGCCGGACTCGCAAATCTGTCGCTGCCCGCCGCCGCGCCCACGCCGGAGGTGCCGCAAAAGGTGCGCAAGCTGGGGCGCGTCGTCCTGCGGAAAGAGACGGCGCATCGCGGTGGAAAGACGGTGATCGTGGTGCATGAGCTGCCCACGCACCTCCTGCCGAGCGAGCTGGAGGCGCTCGCCAAAGAACTCCGCCAAGCCATCGGCACAGGCGGCGCTCTGAAGGGGCGAGTGATCGAGATGCAGGGTGATCAGCCTGAGAAGATCCGCGCGTTTTTGGAAAAGAAGGGCTACCAGGTCGCTGGGGTCTAGGCGTCTTCAAAATGGCACTCTTTTCCGCCGAGCAGCGGCATGGAGGCTGCTAAAACTCTGCCATCTCTGGCTGGTATCGTCCTGCGTGAGAAATAAGGGATGTCACACGTATCGCAAAAAATTTCTAGTTTTCCTGGCGTTGCCGAAAGAGGCTCCGTCGCTCATTCAGTGAATTCGGATCTGAGTATCCACATTCATTCTTTGATCGAAGATCTCCAGGTATCCACCCGCGATGCACGAGCGCGGCAACTGATCGCCGAGCAAGAGCGCGACATCCTCCAGAGTGAGCTGGATGAGATCCAGCAGCGGGCCGCTGGGGCGAGCGATTTCGATGCAAAAGTAGAACGTCTCATTAAAGATTGCGACCGTCTGGCTGGGCAACTGGATGCAGCGGAATTGCGATACCAAGAGGCCATAGGTCAGCGCGATGAACTCGTGCGCAAACACAAAGAGGAGGCTCGTGGGCAGGATTCCGTTTCCGAAGAACGCGATCAGGCATTGCTGGAACAAGAGTCCACCTTGCGCCAGCTCGCAGCGGCCCGCCGCGATATTTTAAAATCGAACGTAAAAATCCAAGAGCTGCAAAACCACCTCGCGGAAGCGCAGAAGGGGCCTACAAATTCCAAACCGCAAAGCAGCGATGTGCAGCGCCAGCTAGCCATGCTCCGGCAGGCGCGCGACGCGGCTTCTGCACAAGCGGCGGAGCTAAAAGTGCGGGTGGGTGATCTGGAGGACGAGGTGGCGAATATCGGCTACTCCCGGGAAGTCGCACAGAAGGCCGCAGACCAAGCGATTGCACAACTCGAAGAGGCACTTCAGCAGAGTGAAATAGTCCCCATTTTACAAAAAGAGCTGGAGACCCTCCGCAGCGCTGCCGCCTCTGCAAGCGTATCGCCAGAAGATGGCGCCTATCGCGCAGAAGTCGCCGAACTCCGCCAAAACCTCGCCCGCATCGCGCAAGAGCGCGATACGGCGCGCGCCCGCGTGCAGGAGCGCGACAGCGAACTCGATGGGATGAGGGCCTCGCTTTTCACCGCCCGCAAAGAGGCTTCCGAGCGTGCTGGGCTGGCCGAGGCTTTTGAGGAAATGCGCGCCTTGCTAGAGCTAGAGCACGAGCAGAACGCCTCGCTCATGCAAGAGTGTGAGACTTTTCATCAGCAATTCTCCGACGCCATGCCCGTGCAGACGGGGGGAGAAGAGCGCTCCTCCGCCGACCATAACGAACTCCTCCAGCAGCTCGAAAGTGCGCAGCTCGAAATCAATGAACTCCAGGCCAGCCTCGCCAAAGCTCGCGCCCCCAAGCGCACCAAAAAGACCCCAAACGCCGCTGCCCTCGCCCGCAAAACGCCCGACACGAAGCCAATCACCCACGTGGAGGCTGGCCCGATTGATGAAAAAACCGGCAAAGCCGTCATCGCCGATATGCGGAGCTGCCTCGCTGACTTCGATAGCACCTCGCCCCGTGAAGCCAGCCACCTCCACGCCCTCCACACCCACGCCCACGCCTTTTCCGAGCACGCTCGCGGCTACGGGCAAATCGTCCTCCACCGCATTAGCGCAGCCTTTGCAGCCTATGTGGAAGGTATCGCCCGCGTGCCCGAGCGGGCTACTGCCGAGGTCACCGCAAAGCTAGACGCCGCCATCGGCTTCATCACCGGCCTCCTAGCCGAACAAGACATTGAGCGCACCGTCCACCTTTCCGAGGCCCGCGTGTATATGGTGGACGACGACCCTGAATCCTCCGAAACCGTCAGCGCCGCCCTCGATTGCGTCGGCCTCAAAAGCCAATCCTCCACCTATGCCAGTGCCGCCATCGCCGATCTCTCCGAAGCCTGCTACGATCTCATTTTACTCGATCTCGACCTCCCCGACCTCGACGGATTCGAGCTTTGCGCGCACATTCGCAAAATCCCCCACCACGCCCACACCCCCATCATCTTTCTCACCGGCTATGAATCCGACGGCAACCGGGACCAATGCTTCCTCTCCGGCGGCAACGAATTCCTCGGCAAGCCCTTCAGCGTCCAAGAACTCGGGCTCAACGCCCTCACCCACATCATCCAAGCCCAACTTCACGCGGCCTAGCGACGAGCGAGGGAGGTCACTTCTGAGGTGAACGCTAAATAAATCCGTGCGGCGTGCGCGGTGTAGCGCACGCCGCTCGCTCGAATGACGGAAAGCGACTCCGAGTGCTTTCATCAGCGTCTCCTAGCGCCGCCTTACCAGAGCGCATAAGTTTTTCCTTCTTCGGGCACGCCACTGGCTAAATTAAAAACGCCAACAGCCATGAGCCCAACCGCAGCCATCCCATCGCCGACCGACGCGCCTAGCGTCGGAGAGGTCGCGTATTTTACCCTCTGGCTGCGCGAACTCGACGAGTGCCACCGCGCCGGTCTGGTGAGCGATGAAGACTACGCCACTCAGCGCGCCGAACGCCTCGAAGAACTCCTCCTCCGCCCCCGCTACCTCTGGCTGGCTTGGCTCCTCGCCACTCTCCCACTCGCCGCGCTCGTCGGCGGCATTGTATGGTTTTGCACCTACGACACCCAGCTTGCGGCCATCTCTGCTGCGCTCGGCGCACTCTTTGGGTGCGCCATGTTGGGCCGCGCCAGCGCGGAAAAATTGCGCCATACCCAGCTCCGCGACCGCATCCACATCCTCCATATCCTTTTGGCCAAAGATCTCCTCTCTGCCCAAGAACTCATCGCTTACGAAGAGCGTATGAAATAATCCCGTCGTTCGCTCGAAGATACCAAAACGATTCCGCGCGATTCCACCAGCGTCTCCTTTTGGGAAAGCTGAGGCTGCCATCTTCTTTGATGTTTTTTTGCTGCGGCGGGTGTGTTTTCATTTGCGCAGTGGAGGCGGGGGGCTTTAGCGTGCGGGACGATGTCGAGCCAGTTTGGTCAAGTTTTTCGCATAAGCACTTTCGGGGAATCGCATGGGGGGGCGGTGGGGGTGGTCGTGGATGGGTGCCCTCCTCGGGTGGCGATTTCGGAGGAGATTATTCAGCGGGATTTGGACCGGCGGAGGCCGGGGCAGAGCGAGATCGTGACGCCTCGCGCGGAGGAGGATACGTGCCGGATCGTGAGCGGGGTGTATGAGGGGCGGACGACGGGGACGTCGATTTGTGTGTTGGTTTTTAACAAGGATGCGAGGCCGGAGGCTTATTCGGAGATGGCGGCGGCGTATCGGCCTTCGCACGCGGATTACACGTATGATGCGAAGTTTGGCTTCCGGGATCATCGCGGCGGGGGGCGGGCTTCGGCGAGGGAGACGATCGGGCGGGTGGCGGCGGCGGCGATTGCGAAGCAGGTGCTGGCGATGCTGGCCCCGGGGCTGGAGATCGTGGCGTATGTAAAGAGCATCCACGCGCTGGTGGCGGAGGTGGATGTGGACTCGGTAAAGCAGGCGGATGTGGAGGCGAATATCGTGCGTTGCCCGGATGCGGCGATGGCGGTGAGGATGATTGATTTTATAAAAAAAGTGCGGAGTGAGGGGGACAGCGTGGGTGGGGTGGTGGAGTGTGTGGTGCGTGGGGTGCCGCCGGGCTGGGGGGAGCCGGTCTTTGATAAGCTGGAGGCGGATCTGGCGAAGGGGGCGCTATCTTTACCGGCGACGAAGGGCTTTGAGATCGGGAGCGGGTTCGCGGGGGCGGGGCTGCGGGGGAGTGAGCATAATGATGCCTTTGAAATGAGGGACGGGCGGGTGCGGACGCGGACGAATCTGAGCGGGGGGATACAGGGTGGAATCAGCAACGGGGAGCCGATCTTTTTCCGTGTGGCTTTTAAGCCGACGGCGACGATTTTTCGCGAGCAGGATACGGTGAATACGGCGCATGAGAATACGACGCTGAAGGCGCGGGGGCGGCACGATGCGTGTGTGCTGCCGCGCGCGGTGCCGATGGTGGAGGCGATGGCGGCGCTGGTGCTGTGCGACCACGCACTGCGGCAGCGGGCGCAGTGCGGGTAGCGTTTTATGAATGAGATCAGCGCGGACACGCTCAAGTCTGGCTACTTCGGGGTCGCGGCTATCGCGGGTGTGCTTTTCGCTTGGAATGGCTGGCGGCAAGGTGTGGCGCGGCAGGTGGGGTCTATCGTGGCTATCGTGAGCGCGTATGCGGCGGCGTGGTTTGGGGCGACGAGTGTGGGGCCGTTGTTTGGGTTTTTGCATTTCCCGCCGCAGCTCCTAAATGTCATCGGCGGGATGGCGCTGGGGCTCGTGACACTTATCGGTCTGCGCTCGCTGAGTGGGCTCGTTTTTTCGCGCACCGCAGAGCAGCGCCCCGGCTCTGCGCGCACGAGCTACGGTATCTTCGGTGCGGTGCTGGGGCTGGCGTTTGGAGGCGTGCTTTTTATGTTGGCGAGCGATGCGATCCGCGCGCTCGGCGGACTGGCGCAGACGAATGTGGAACTAGCAAAAAAGCCGCAGCTCGTGCTGTCTGGCGTGGGTGCGCTCCCGCCCGTGGAGCAGCCGGGTGTGCTGGTGCGGGGGCTGGCGAAACTGAGCGAGGCGCTGGATGCGGATGGGAGTGGGAAGTTTTTCCAAAGCTACGATCCTGTGCCCGCGCACGCCTACGCGAGCATCGTGAAGCTGGGGCTCATGGTGTCGAACGCGGAGGCGCTGGATCGCTTCTTGAGCTACCCTGGGATCGAGGCGCTATCGTATCATCCAAAGATCGTGGCGCTCCGCGAGGATGCCTCGATCAGCGAGCTGATCGCGACGGGGAGCTACCTGAAATTGCTTCGCAACGAGCGGGTGATCGCGCTGGCGAGCGACGAGGAATTTGCGCTGAAGCTGAAGGCGCTGAAGTTTGATGCAGCGATGGATTTTGCGCTCAAGGGCACCGCGCCGACTACGCCCGATGGGAAGTAATCGGCTGAGATTTGCGCGGCTTGGGCTGGCCGTTTTTTGCTTCGCAATCGCGAGCATGGTCGTGCTGCCTGCGCCCACGGTGTGGCTGTGGAAGGTGACGCTACTGGCGACGGAGTTTGGGCATTGGGTGGTGTTACTACCGCTGCTGCTGCTCATTTTTCGAGGGCGGAAATCGCGCGCTGGGCTTGTGGCTACGGGGCTCGCCGTGGTGAGCGTGGCGCTGCTGCTCTCCTCGGCGGTGCGTGCGTGGTGGGGAGCAGAGCGCGTGGCGCGGGAGCTGGCGGTAGCTTTCCCCGGCGGGGAAATCGGCGAGCCCTTTTCGTGGAGCGAGCTGTGGCTCGGGCGCGACACGGCGCCGGTGCCGGTGGAGATGCTGGAGTATGCGCGGCACGAGGGCGTGGCGTTGCAGCTCGATTTTTACCACGCGCAAAGCACGCAGCCCGCGCCGTGCGTGATCGTGCTGCATACGGGCGGTTGGGATGGCGGGACGCGGCGGGAGTTTGAGGAGTTCGACCGCCGCTGCGCTCGCCGTGGCTACGCGGTGGCCAGTGTGGAGTATCGCCTCGCCCCGCGCTGGCAGTGGCCCGCCCAGCGCGAAGATGTGCGGGATGCGATCCGCTATTTGCAAAACCGTGCAGCGGAACTCGGGATTGCGCCGCAGAAATTCGTCCTGCTGGGGCGCTCCGCTGGCGGACAAATTGCGGAGGCAGTGGCTTGCGGCGAGGGCGATGCTATTTGCGGAGTGGTCGCCTTTTACGCTCCGGCGGATATGGATTTCGCCTACGGCTACGCGCGCAGCGACGACATCCTGAACTCCTTCCAGCTCCTCCGCCAATATCTCGGCGGCAGCCCCGCCGAGCAGCCCGCAGCCTACGCCAGCGCCTCTGGCTACAGCCTCGTGTCGCATCGCAGCCCGCCCACGCTGTTGCTGCATGGGCAGCGCGATGAGCTGGTGTGGCATCGCCAAAGTGAGCGCCTCAGCGTGCGTCTCGCGGAGCACGGAGTGCCGTATTTTTTCCTCCAACCCGAGTGGGCGACTCATGCGTTTGATTTTAATCCCCACGGCCCCGGCGGACAGCTCGCCAACTATGCGGTGGCGCACTTTTTGGATGCTGTGACGCGGAAATAAACTCTCTTGTGCGGGTCAGAGTCTGCGGGTGTTTAAGTGGGGGTTTGAAAACAATCGAATAACTCTGTGCATCTGAAAAAAGGCTGCGCTATATCTCCCGTCATGCGCCCAAAACCTCTTTATCTCTCGGCCTTATTTCCACTCATCTGCTGTCTCTCGGCGGCTCCACTTTGGGCGGATAACTCGGAACTTATCAGCAAGGAGGGCTCGACGGATAAGAAGGCGGCGGGCGGCTCTGGCTGGGGAGCAGCGGCGGTGGGCGCGACTTTTAATACGGAGGATAAAGTGCGGACGGGGGAGGACAGCCGGGCGGTGGTGCGACTGAGCGATAAGAGCGAGCTGCGGCTGGATGAGTTGACGGAGGCGACCATCGAGCCGGGCAAATCGGCGGAGGTGAATTCTGGTGGCGGTTATTTCTTTAGTCGGGAAAAAGCGGAGCAACTGCGCATCCGCACGCCCGCTGTGAACGGGGCGCTTCGCGGCACGCAGCTCGTGGTGCGCGTGGGCGCTGGCGGGCGCACGACGATGACGCTGCTGGAGGGCGAGCTGTATCTCACGAACGCTGCTGGCAAGCTGCTGCTCAAGAGCGGCGAGCAAGCGGAGATCACGCCCGGCAGCGCGCCGCGCAAAACGGCGGTCATCATGGCGGCGGATGTGCCGGGGCTCGTGCAGTGGGCGCTGTATTACCCGGCGGTATTGCAGGCGGAGGAGTTTGGTTTTTCGGCAAATGAGGAGCGCGCACTCGCGGGCTCACTGGAGGCGTATCGCGCGGGCGATCTGCTCGGCGCGTTGGCGAAGCTGCCTCGCGGCTACAGCCCCGGCAGCACAAGCGGCAGACTTTATCGCGCAGCGGTGCTGCTCTCGGTGGGGCGCGTGGATAAAGGCACGGTGGCTCTGCGTGGTGTGCCTGCGGCGAATCCCGGACGGCGTGCGCTGGAGCAGCTCATCGCGGCGGTGACGCATAAGGAGTGGACGGCGGCGGCAGGCGGCGATTCTGCGGCGCGCTGCATCGCGGAATCCTACTGGCAGCAGAGCAAGACAGACCTCGAAGCCGCGCTGAAGGCTGCGCAGAAGGCCGTGGAGCTTGCGCCGGAGAATGGCTTTGCGTGGACGCGCTTGGGCGAGATGCAGTTTAGCTTTGGCCGCACAAAGCTGGCGCGCGAGGCCGCCGAGCGGGCGCTTGCTTTGACCCCGCGCAATGCGCAAGCACACGCGCTGCACGGCTTTTTACTGAGCGCGGAGAATCGCATAGATGCAGCGCGCGCGGCTTTTGAAGAAGCGATCCGCTGCGACAGCGGGCTGGGCAATGCGTGGCTTGGCCGTGGGCTCACTTCGCTGCGGCATGGCGACAGCGCGGCGGGGCGGAGCGATTTGCAGACTGCGGCGACGCTGGAGCCGACGCGCTCGCTTTTCCACAGCTACCTCGGCAAGGCGTTCAGCAATGAGGCGGGCAGCATGAAGGGCGCGATTGCGCGCTACTTTGGCAAAGGCGGGCAGAGCACGGAGGAGCTGTCGCAGCTTGCAAATAAGGACTTCGCCCGCGCGAAGGAGCTCGACCCGGATGATCCCACGCCGCTGCTCTACGAAGCCATCCAGCGCAAGCAGGAGAACCGCTACAACGAGTCCGTCGCCGACCTCGAACGCTCGCTCGCACTGAACGATAATCGCCGCATCTATCGCTCGCGATTCCTGCTCGATCAGGACAAAGGCGTGCGCAGCTCGAACCTCGCCAGCATTTACCAAAACGACGGCATGACCGAGGTCGCCGTGCGCGAGGCGGTGCGCGCCGTGAACGCCGACTACGGCAGTGCGGCGGCGCATCTTTTCCTCGCGAACTCCTACGACAATCTCCGCGACCCGCGCCGCGTGCTGCTGCGCTACGAGACGCCGTGGTTTAATGAACAGCTCCTTGCGAATCTCCTCTCGCCCGTGGGCGGCGGGCCGCTCTCGCAGTTCGTCTCGGCACAGGAATACTCGAAGATGTTTGAGGCGGAAGGCTTCGGGCTAAACGTCGTCTCGGAGTATCGCTCGACGGGCGAACTGCGCATGATCGCTTCGCAGTATGGGACGAAAGGAAACCTCTCCTACGCGCTCGATGCCAGCTACCAATACGACAATGGCCGCCGCCCAAATAGCGACCTCTCTCGCTTCGAAGCTTACGCCACTTTCAAGTTGCAACTCTCCCCTCAAGACTCGCTCTTTTTTCAAACGAAATACCAAGACAGCCGCACGGGCGATACGCTCCAACGCTACGACGACGCGGAAGTGCGGCGCGACCATGACGCGCTAAACAAGCGCTTCCGGCAAGTGCAGGACCCTGGTGCAGTCATCGTGGGCCTGCACCACGAATGGAGCCCCGGCAATCACACGATCTTGCTCGGGAGTTGGCTGCGCAATAGCCAGACCCTCAATACTCTGGAGTCACAGGGATTCCAAGTCACACGCGACATCGGCGGGCTCATCCCAGCGGGCACGGATCCTGGCACGCTTCCGGACGATGCTGCGCTGGCGCGAGAGGGCCTCGGCGCTCGCTCGCAAGTGCTACGAACGCTCCGTCCGCTTGTAGGACGGGGAACCATCCGCGAGCAGGCTTATGGCAATAGCACTCTACCTGCTGTCAGCACGGATCGTTTCGACTTCCGGCGCACGGCGGACTTCGAGATTTTCTCCGCCGAGTTGCAGCAAATTCTCACGCTAGATCGCCACACACTCATCCTCGGCGCGCGATTCCAGAGCGGCGAGTTTGACACCGCGCAACAGCTCTCGCTTACCGACCCCGCCACGCGCACGAGCGGCTTCTACACGATCCCGGCGGCGGATCAGCACAGCGTCGTGGACTTCCAGCGGCTCACGCTTTACGCCTACGAAAACTGGAAGCTCACCGACTGGCTCACGCTCCACGCGGGCGTGACTTACGATGATATGCAATACCCCGAGAACTTCCGCTTGCCGCCCATCAGTGACCGCCAGAAGAGCCTCAACCGTGTGTCGCCGAAGATCGGCTTCACGCTCTCGCCGAGCCCGCTCTTCACGATGCGCGGCGTCTATACGGAGTTTGTGAGCGGCGTGAGCTTCGAGGAATCCGTGCGGCTGGAGCCCACGCAAATAGCGGGTTTTGCGCAGGCATTTCGCTCCACGATTTCGGAAGACGTGCTCGGCTCCATCGCGGGTGCGAAATTCCGCGTCGCGGGCCTTAGCATCGAGAGCCGTCTGCCCACGCGCACGTATCTCGGCGCGGAGTTTAATAACGTGGAGCAGCGCCTCACGCGCTCCAGAGGCGTCTTTGATGTATTGAATGATCCCAGCGACCCGCGTTTCCTCGGTATTCTGCCATCGCAGCTCGATGAAGAGATCCTCTACCGCGAGCAGGTGCTCTCTTTCACCATCAATCAATTGATCGGCCAGCGCCTCTCGCTCGGTGCGCGCTATCGCATCATCCACTCACATCTGGAGCAAGGATTCCCAGAGATTTCGCGCAAGACCTACCCCGGCGGCGCAGGCGACTTCTCGGCTTCGCTGCAAGAGGCCACGGTCTTTGCAAATTACAATCACCCCAGCGGCTTCTTTGCCCGCGCCGAGGCCACATATTACCATCAGGAAAATCACGGCTACGCGCCCACGCACCTCTCCTCGGATGGCATGGCGGGCGACAGCTTTTGGATGGTGAATAGCTTCATCGGCTACCGCTTCGCCCAGACCCGCGCCGAAGTGAGCGCCGGGGTGCTCAACATCGGCGACACCGACTACCGCCTGAACTCGCTAAACCCCATCGAAGAACTCCCCCACGAACGCACCTTCGTCATGCGCTGCCGCTTTAGCTTCTAGCCGTCGTGGAGGAAATGCGCTTGCAGCCCATCTACCAAAGCGATGTGCGAGTAGAAGCGACGCCCTCGTCGCTCGCTGTAGAAGCGACGCCCTCGTCGCTTACTCGTAGCGCGGACGCCCCGTCCGCATCGCCGAGTCACGCGCCTCGCGTGACTGCTGCGAACGAGGCACCCGCGCTACGAGCGAGCGACGGGGCGTCGCTTCTACGGGGGCACCACTTTTTAACATGAAAGAGAAAATCCAACACCTCCTGAAAACCGTGAAAGCCCGCATCCCCACAGGCGCGGTGCGCTGGGGGAAGCTGCTGCTCACGGCTTGGTTTGTCGGCGGAGTAGGCGAATCGTTGGTGGAAAATTCGCGCTGGGTCGGGGTGATTGACCAGCCCGATATGCCGAAGGAGTCGCTCGTCTATCGCTTCTTTGTGCGGCAGCCAGGGCGCTGGCTTGGCGAGGCCCTTGCACGACTTAGCTTCGACTTGCCGCAGATGTCGCGCAACGTGCGGCCCACGCCGGAAATCTGCGTGGTGTATCTCGATGAGCAGTCCTCGAAAGAGCTTGGCCAAAGCTCCACGTGGGATCGCGCCATCCACGGCAAGCTCCTTCGCAAACTCAAAGAAGACGGCGCGAAGGCGGTCTTTTTCGACATTGTTTTTGCCTCCAGCGAAAAAGACCCCGTCACGCAAAAGGACATAGACACGCCCTCCGACCTAGAGCTGGCGAGCGCCGTAAAGGACTTTGGGAATACTTTCATCGGCGCGAGCATTGATCTCTCCTTCCGCGACAAGCGGAGCGACAACGTCAAAATCAATCCGCCCAAGAGCGTCTTTCGCAAAGCTGGAGCCACGTGGGGGCTGCTGGCATTTAGGCCGATTGATAGTGATTTTGGCATCCGCTCGATCTTCACGGGCACCGAACAAGTCCCCTCACTTTCCTGGAAGATCGCCACAAAACTCGGCGCACCACTCTCGCAAGACCCCGCCGACCGCGCGCAGTTGCGTTGGCTGAATTATTACGGAGCAGCCGGCACTTTCGTGAACTGCTCCTACTTCGAGGCGCTTGGCCAGAATACGCTCCCGCCCGGTTTTTTTAAAGACCGCATCGTCTTCGTAGGAGGCCGCGACTCGCTCGCCGTCTTGGACTCCAGCAAGGATACTTTTTTCTCTCCCTACACCCGTCTCCCGAATGGCCAATTTATGCCCGGAGTCGAGATCCACGCTACCGCTGCGCTCAATCTCCTCCGGCACGAATGGCTCACACGCCTCCCGATTGAGAGCGAGCGACGCTTCGCATTTTGGTTCGGCTTTTTCCTCGTGCTCCTCCTTGTCTTACGGGGGCCGTGGGTGGCTTGGGGCGGGGCTGCTTTGGCGATGATGCTTATCACACTGCTCGCGATCTACGGCGTGCAGAGTCGCTTCGTGTGGGGAAATTGGATGGTCCTCGCATTTATCCAACCCGCCATGGTTGCCGTTGCGAATTACTTCTTCGAAGGCCGCCGCCGTTCTGCGCTCAAGAAAGCATTTGGCCTCTATCTCTCCCCCGAAATGGCGAACCAGATCAGCAGTTCCGACATGGACCTCAAGCCCGGCGGCAAAGTCGTGGACGGCACGATCATGTTCACCGATTTGGAGGGCTTCACCTCACTCTCCGAGGAGTTGGACGATCCCGAGCGGCTCTCCCGCGTGCTCTCGGGATACTTCACGCAATGCACCGGCCACGTGCTGGAGCTCAATGGCACCATCGCGAAATTCATCGGCGACGCCGTGCTCGCCGTGTGGGGTGCGCCATTGCCAAATCCCAATCATGTCCGCGACGCCGTGCTCTCCGCGTGGCGGCTGCACAAGGACTCGGAGATCCTCATTGATGGCGTGCCGCTCATCGTTCGCGGCAAGAAAGTGCGCACCCGCATCGGCGTCCACACGGGCCTCGTGCTGGCCGGCAATCTCGGCTCCGAGCAGCGGTTCGATTGGACGGTGATCGGCGACCCCGTGAACCTCGCCGCGCGGCTAGAGTCGCTAAACAAGCACCTCGGCACCAGCGTGCTCATCTCCCACGACGCCTTCCTGAAAATGGGCCCCGGCTTTACCACCCGCCGCCTCGGAGCCTACATCATGAAAGGCAAAGCCGCCGCCCTCGTCATCCACGAACTCCTCGGCGAAGAAGGCACCGACGCCGTCCCCGAGTGGCTCCCCGACTTCCTCGCCGCCGTCGCCGCATTTGAAAAAGGCGACACCGCTGCCGCGACCGAGCTTTTCCAAAAAGTCATCGCCACACGCGGCGGCACCGACGGCCCCTCCACCTTCCTCCTAGAGGAAATGGAGCGCCGAGCCGCCGACCCCGCCACCCCTTGGGACCCCGAGATCGAGCTGCACGAGAAATAGGGGTGGCGGTATGATACCGCCGTGCGTCCCTAAAGGCTGCCGCCTATCCTCCCGTAAATCCTACAAATCCTGTAAATCCTGTCTTCAAAAGAGAGACAGGATTATCGGGATTGGTAGGATTTACGGGATGCGGCGGTTTTGCGGCTGTGGTGGGCTTTTCTCTGTAGAACGGGAATGGGTGGTCAAAAATCGCCAGTGAAACACGCTGGTTTTCGGAAAACGCGCGTGTGTTTTCGGAAAACGCGCGTGCGTTTTCGGAAAACGAGCGCAGGTTTCCCGTCGCTCAGCGCAGACCGCTGACCGACGAGTGCAGACCGCTGACCGACGAGCGCAGACCGCTGACCGACGAGTGCAGACCGCTAGCCGACGAGCGCAGACCGCTGGCTGACGAGCGCAGACCACTGGCCGACGAGTGCAGACCACTGGCTGACGAGTGCAGACCGCTGGCTGACGAGTGCAGATCGCTGGCTGACGAGTGCAGATCGCTGGCCGACGAGTGCAGGTTTCTCACCGCTTAAAGGATTTTTTGCGGTGTTTGGAGTGGGGGGGGACGAAATGGGGTCGAAGCCACTGTGAAAGCAAGTTGCTGGCTGTGTGGTTCCTGTTTAAAAGAGCGGCTGTGAAGACGAGTGCGACACAACGGCTTTTGGATGCGGCGGCTTTGCGGCTGCGGTGGGCAGCGTTTGGGGGAAAGTTGCGCGGGGCGGCGCTTATTGTAGCGGCGGCGGTGCTGGGGGCGGTGCTTTGTGCGCGGCTCTTGGGGGTGTTGCCGCAGGAGTGGTTCACGCTGCGCACGGTGGCGGCGGCGGCGGGGGTGAGTGTGCTGGGGGCGTTCGCTTTTCTGCGCAAGCAGGCGGTGGAGCAGGTGGCGCGGGTGGTGGATGCGCGGGCGGGGAGCAGGGAGCTTTTCCTCACGGTGGCGTGGATCGAGCGGTCGCCGGGGGACTACCGTGAGCTCGTGCTGGCGCAAGCGGAGGAGCGGGCGGAGCAGCTCTCGGTGGCGGAGCTGGTGCCGCTGGCTTGGGCGCGGGGCGCGCGGGATGTGTTGGTGGCTTTTGGGGTGCTGACCGCAGCGGTGGTGTGGTTGCCGAGGCTCGATCCTTTTCACGCAGCGGCAAAGCGCGCGGTGGCGACTCAGCACGAGGCGCGGCTAGTGGAGACGAAGAAGCTGACGGTCGTGCGCAAGGAGGAGCTAAAGGCGAAGGGCTCGGCGTTGAATGAGCAGGTGGAGCAGGCGCTGGCGAAGCTGGATAAGGAGCTGAAACTCGCGAAGCCGGAGCAGCAAACGGCGAACGCGAAGAAGCTGAATGAGGAGGCGCAGGACGTGGGTGCGCTTTGGAAAAAGGTGACGAGTGAGCTGCCGAAATCCACAGACGATGGGCTGATGCGCGCGGCGCAGCAATTTGGCGAAGCCCAAGAGCGGAAGGCGATGAAGGAGCTGGTGGAGCAACTTAAAAAGGGCGATGGCGAGGGGCTGAAAAAGGCGATGGAGGCGATGCAGAAGAAGATGCAAGAGATGGCGAAGCAGCCGGATGGCGCGGAGAAGCAGGCGAAGATGGAGGCGCTGAAAAAGGAGCTGGCGCAGATGGCGAATACTTTGCGCGAGCAGATGGGGGATAAGGCGCTGAATGAGGCGTTGGCGCGGGCGATGGAGCAGATGGATTTGGCAAAGCAAAAGGGGATGGGGAAGGATGCGATGGATGCGGCGAATGAATCGCTGAAGCTGAGTGCGGAGGAGCTACAGCATCTCGCGGAGATGGCGAAGGACGCGAAGAATCTGGAGGATGCGCTGAAGAATCTACAGGCCGCAAAGGCGCTCAATGAGAAGGGGAAGCTGGATGGGAAGGACGCGGAGGCGGCGGGCGCGAAGACGCCGCAGGATTACGAGCAGCTCTACAAGGAGCTGATGGCGCATGCGGGCGCGGAAGGGGAGGGGAATGGCCCGCCGGGGAGCGGAAAGGCGGGGGATAAACCGGGCACGGGCAAGGGCGGTAGTATGGGGGAAAATGAGGGGGCGAAGTCGGCTTTTAAATCCGAGAAAGACAAGACGCAGATGGGCGCGGGCAAGCTGCTGATGGAGTGGAAAGAGGAGGGCCTGGGCGAGGTGGGCGCGAAGGCGGGCGATTACGAGAACGCGGTGCGCGCGGTGAAGCAGGGAGTGGCCGAGGCGATCCGCAATGAGCAGGTGCCGCCGGGCTATCACGGTGCGATTCAAAAATACTTCGATAAGCTGCCGGTGAAGGCGGGGAAGTAGTCGCTTTTTTTACGCCGTGGCGGGGCTACGCAGCAGTCGCACCGCCGCCTGTTGCGCGGCGAGGCTCACGAGGCAGTAGGCGGCGAAGTAGTAGAAGCCGGGGCCGTATTCCGTCTGGAAGTGGATGGGCTGGCCGACGCCTTCGGAATTTCGCGCAGCGAGGTAGGCGGTGTAGATGGAGACGACGAAGACATCCGCCATGCTCCATTTGCCGATGGCGTTGATGAAGCCGAGCAGCCGCTCTCGCCAGCGCGCGGGGACGTGGAGGGCGATGAGGAAAAGCAGCGCCTTACCAAGTGGCACGAGCACGCTGAAGCACAGGATGAGGGTGCCCGCGAGGTAGCTGCGGTTTTGAAAAAGGAACTGGATGGTGACGAGGATGGTCTGCTTTTGCTCATACAACTGCGCGCCGTGCAGGGCGGCGCGGGAGCCCTCGATCTTGCCGCGCACGACGCCGCCGAGTAGTCGCCCGATGAAGTCACTCAGCTCTTTGTCGTCGAAATTCCCGAGTCGCGCAGGGTTCAGCATGGGGCGGATTTGAGCGAGGCGTTCGGGGGGGATTTGCGAGGCCGCGACGGTATCCACGAGCGCGCCCACGCCTTCGACATCCAGCACGGCCCGGATGGTGAGCGCCTCGCGAGTGAGGCCGGGCCAAAGCAGGCAAAGCGTGAGGAGGAGCAGTGCGAGAGCGATGAAGTAGCGCATCGAATTTAAGATTTAGGATTTAGGATTTAAGATTTCGCAAGCGCGTCGGCGCAGTCTTCCGCAGTTTGTGAGCAGTCACGCCTGCGAAATCTTAAATCTTAAATCTCAAATTTTAAATCCGCTGCCCCTCGATCCACGCCAGCGCCTTGTCGTAGCTGGCGCGCTGGAGGTAGTGGGCGAAGTCGCCGGGTAGGGGCTTCGGTAGGGCGGCGGCGAGCGTGGTGATTTGCTCGGAGACGGCTTGCAGCTTGGCGAGATGGCCGGCGGCATCGCGCGCATACCACTCGCGGTCGGCGATCACGGCGAGGCGTTCGCGGAGAGCGGCGGCGAGGGCGGCGTAGGCGGTCGGCACTTTTAGAAAAGATCCGTCACTGCGCCTTGGCTCGCGCTGGTCACGGTCTTTGCGTATTTGGCGAGCACGCCGCGCGTGTAGGTCGGTGCGGGCGCTTTCCATTTGGCGAGGCGTTTTTCGATTTCACCTTTGGGCAAAACGAGATCAAGTTTGCGCTTGTCGGCGTCAATTTTGATCGGGTCGCCATTCTTCACGATGGCGAGCGGGCCGCCCAGCGCGGCTTCGGGCGTGATGTGGCCGACGACGAAGCCGTGGGTGCCGCCGGAGAAGCGTCCGTCGGTGATGAGCGCCACGTCCTTGCCGAGGCCGAGGCCCATGATGGCGGCGGTGGGTCCGAGCATTTCCCTCATGCCGGGTCCGCCCTTGGGCCCTTCGTAGCGGATGACGATGACGTCGCCCTTCTTGATCTTCTTGGCGAGGATCGCGGTCATGGCGTCGGGCTCGGAGTTGAAGACCTTGGCCTTGCCCTCGAAGTGCAGGCCTTCCTTGCCGCTGATCTTCGCGACGGAGCCACCGGGGGCGAGGTTGCCGTAGAGGATGACGAGGTGGCTGTCCTTTTTGATCGGGTTGTCGAGCGGGCGGATGATGCCCTGGCCCTTGATGTAGGGCGGAACGTCTTTGAGCGTCTCGGCCATGGTCTGGCCGGTGACGGTGAGGCAGTTGCCGTGGAGCAGGCCGCCGTCGAGGAGCATCTTCATGAGCGGGCGGATGCCGCCGATGGCGACGAGGGCGCTCATGCTGTATTTGCCGCTGGGCTTGAGGTCGGCGAGGAGCGGGACGCGTTTTCCGACGCGGGTGAAGTCGTCGATGGTGAGCTTCACGCCGGCGGCGCTGGCCATCGCGAGCAGGTGGAGAACGGCATTCGTCGAACCGCCGAGGGCGATGACGACGGTGATGGAGTTCTCGAACGCCTTCCTCGTCATGATGTCGCGCGGGCGGAGGCCGAGGCGGAGCATGTTGACGACGGCTTCACCGGCGCGGCGGGAGTCTTCCTTCTTGGCCTTGGAGATGGCGTTCTGGGCGGAGCTGTTGGGCAGGCTCATGCCGAGGGCCTCAATGGCGGAGGCCATGGTGTTGGCGGTATACATGCCGCCGCAGGAACCGGGGCCGGGGATGGCGCAGGACTCGATCTCGTGGAGCTCGTCGTCGGTGATGCGGCCGTTGGCGTGGGCGCCGACGGCTTCGAAGACGGAGACGACATCGAGCTGGCGCTTCTGCGGATCGCCGGTGATGCAGCCGGGCAGAATGGTGCCGCCGTAGACGAACACCGCCGGGCGGTTCATGCGGGCGATGGCCATCATGCAGCCGGGCATGTTCTTGTCGCAGCCGCCGATGGCGACGAAGCCGTCCATGCCTTCGCAGCCCACGACGGTTTCCACGGAGTCGGCGATGACCTCGCGGGAGACGAGGGAATACTTCATGCCCTCGGTGCCCATCGAGATGCCGTCGGAGACGGTGATGGTGTTGAAGACGATCGCCTTTCCGCCGCCCTCGTTGACGCCCTTCTCGGCTTCGAGCGCGAGCTTGTCGATGTGCATGTTGCACGGGGTGACGTTGCTCCAGGTGGAGGCGATGCCGATGATGGGCTTCTGGAAGTCCTCCTTCTTGAGGCCGACGGGATAGAGCATCGCGCGGCTGGGGGCGCGGTTCGGGCCGTCGAGCATGGGGCCGGAGAAGGGCCGCATGGGATCGGTTCCGATCTGGTCGTTGCGGCCGGGCACGGGGGCAAAGGGCTTTTTCATAAACGGTCCGTGAGCGTGAACTGGAAGTCGGGTGGCTGACAAGCGCCCGGCGGAAGGGAATCAGAAAGGAAGTGGTCGAATCCAAACATTGAGCCGGACTCATGCAGTAGAGGGTAGGGCGGGCTTCCAGCCTGCCCCGTGCTGACAAAGGGTTCCCGGAGCTTCCGTCGCCCTGATCGGCCCGCACTGTTTGATTTCAGGCCGGCAGCGC
>JAYVQK010000168.1:0-6422 GCA_043757005.1 Verrucomicrobiaceae bacterium | reverse complement strand
ATCTTTTCACGCTTCGAGAAACTCGATGTCATGCTCATCGGTTTCATTCACTTTGTCCTCATTGTCGAGGCTCTTCGATAGTGTGAACACGCCCTAGAACAGGTTAAGGGAATTGATTTCAAGCACATCTTGTCACGGGCGCAAAAGGAAGAGATGAAAGGCGATCAAAAATCCCCAGTCCTAGATCGTGCTGCTGCTTTCGATCATCTTTCTAATAGTATGTCATATGTCGCTATTCGCCTTACCGCTTGTGAAGACGATGCCTTTTATTATTTCTCCGGTATTACCGTAACTGGCGTAGAGGATTTCTCTGCTGGGGTCGCCATTGAAAAAGCTAATGGAAATATTTACTCATGGGATGGAAAAAAATGAGGGACGTGCATTTACCCCATCTTGACGAAGAGGTAGGCAAGGGGGTGGGCAAGGGGACAGATAACATGAAAGCCTGAAGGCAAGGGGACGTGAAGGCAAGGGCGGAAGGCAAGGGGACGGGGCGAGGGGACGGGGCGGAAGGCAAGGGGACGGACAGGAATGGCACTCAGATAAGAGCGAAGATGGATGAATTTCGAGTGGGTGGGAAGAAAGGGGCAAAGGGATGAGGGGAGGGAAGATCTGTAGCGGGCATGGGACTCAAAACACCTTTCTTTTCTGCCTTCGGGCCACTGCTTTTTGGACGACGGGCGCGTCGTCCTGCACCGGAGATGGATGAGTGGCCTGCTCCCCGAAATTTGATCCAGATGCTATGAGAGTTTGAGGAGCGCGTGGCCTGCCCGTGCTCTTCTGCTCTCATCGCTCGCTTGAATGACGAAAAAAGACTCCGCACGATTGATTCAGCGTCTCTTTTTCGTGTCTGTTTTCAAATGAGCGCACGCCGCGCTTGCGACATTCTTTACAGTGATGTTTTCTTTTTAAAAATGCACTCACGTCGCTTCCTACTACTACTCATCCTCGGCGCACTCGTCGGCTACGCATGGTTCCGCTACGACCACAGCGCCTCCCGCGCAGCGGAGAAAATCACCCTCGTCGAGGTGCCCAAGCTCAACCTCGACGACGTAAAAGTCCTCGCCGCCCTCGATGGCGAATATGCCCGCCTCATCCAATCCGTCGTCCCCAGCGTCGTCAGCATCACCAGCTCCCGCACCGTCCTACAAGCCGTCCCCATGACCCTCGAAGACATGATCCTCCGCCGACAACGCGCCCAGGAAGCCACCAGCACTTCCCTCGGCAGCGGCGTCATCGTTTCTAAAGAAGGCCACATCCTCACCAACAACCACGTCATCGCTGGTATGACGGAAATCCGCGTGCAGCTCACCGACGGGCGCAACATCGAAGCCAAACTCATCGGCAGAGATCCCGCCACGGACATCGCCGTCCTCCGCATCGAAGCCGCGAATATCGAAGCCCTCCCATTTGGCGACAGCGACCAGCTCCACGTCGGCCAACAAGTCTTCGCCGTCGGCAACCCCTATGGGCTCGAAGAGAGCGTCTCCCGAGGCATCATCAGCGCCCGCCGCCGCACCGCCAGCGACAGCGGCGCAGAAGCCCTCCAGCACGACGCCGCCGTGAACCCCGGCAACTCCGGTGGCCCACTTCTCAATATCCGAGGCGAAGTCATCGGCATCAATTCCTCCATCAAAACCGTCACCGGCGGCTTCCAAGGAATCTCCTTC
Organism: Verrucomicrobiaceae bacterium; assembly: GCA_043757005.1. Taxonomy (GTDB): domain Bacteria; phylum Verrucomicrobiota; class Verrucomicrobiia; order Chthoniobacterales; family Chthoniobacteraceae; genus SXWH01. The sequence continues at coordinate 4,752 of JAYVQK010000168.1, read as the reverse complement.
GCCATCCCCTCCGGCACCGCCCGCCGCATCATGCAGAGCATCCTCAGCGGGCACCGCTACACGCGCGGCTGGCTCGGCATCAACACCCTCGCCATCACGCAGCGCCTCGCCGAACAATTCCGTCTCCCCGACACCCGTGGAGCCATCATCTCCAGCATCGTCCCCGGCTCCCCCGCAGAGCGCGCCGGCCTCCGCCCCGGCGACGTCGTCCGCCAATTTAATAAACAAGCCGTAGAAACCCCCACCCAACTCAGCGAATGGACCGGAGCCCTCGACGCCGGCAACATCATCGAAGCCACCATCTACCGCGAAGGCCGCGAAGCGAAAGTGAAACTCCCCATCGCCGAAATGCCTCCCCAGCCCCAGCAGCCATAGTGCGGCCCTAGGGAGGCGCTGATCAAAGTGAACCTTTGCGGACTCATACCATCTCTAGGTGATAAACAGACGAAGCGGAGCGGATACTTTCACCACCAAAACGCAAGCGCACCCCTCTATCTCCAGTGGTTTTCCCTCCGCGCTACTTCTTCGCTTTGCCTGCCATGCCGAGTTCCTCGGCGCTCCAGCCTTTGGTGCGGTCTTTGGTTTCGGCGCGAGTTTTGGTGACGAGGTCGAGGGGGATGGGGTTGGCGGTGTGTTCCCATTCGCGGCGGATGTAGGTGAGGACTCCAGCGATTTGCTCGTCGCTAAGAGCGGCTCCGAGCGGCGGCATTTCGAGCGCCCAGTTTTGGCCGTTCACTTTGATCGGGCCGGTGAGGCCGTGGAGGACGATCTTGGGGAGGATGTCGGGCGTGCCGAGCACCCATTCGCTGTCAATGAGGGAAGGCGCGAGGCCGTCCATGCCTTGGCCATTGGGCTGGTGGCAGGCGGTGCAGAGGGTGGAATAGACTTCTTTGCCTTTTTCAAAGAGGGCTTGTTCGGCGCGGCTGAGGGGCTTCACGACGGGCGGCGGCGGCACGCCGGGCTTGCCTGCCCAGGCGATGCGGGCATCCAGCATGGCGAGGAGGGGCTTGGCTTTGGCGTCGGCGCTGGCGGTGAGTTCGGCGAGTTCGGGGGCTTCGCTGTCGAGGTAGAGGAGCTTGTATTTCGGTGCGCCTTTCGCGGCGTTTTTGCCGCTGGCACCGTCGAGCATGGCGAGCTGCACGGGGGAATTTGCGGGCTGCGCGGCGAGGAGAGTGAGCAGCTTTTTCACGCGGGCGCTGCGGCGCTCATTCATCACGGCGGCGGCGAGGGCGCTGGCGAAGTCGGGTGAATTTTTTGCGCCGAGTGCTTCGAGCATTTCCAGCTCGCGACCACGGAGGCCGCTGAGGATGGCGTCGCGGACGATGGGGTTTGCGCCTGCTTTCTGTGCGAGGGCGAGGGTGCCCGCTTGCCCTTCTGGGAAGGCGCTGAGGGTGAAGCCGAGGGCGATTTGCACGTCGGCGCTCGGGTCGCTCACGAGCTTTGCCAGCTCGGGCACGAGGGAGCGGTCGGCGAGGCGGATGGCGGTGGCGCGCACTTTGGCATCCTTATCTTTCAGCGCAGTGCCGACGACATCGGGCGTGGCGGCGGCGAGGCCTTCGAGCGTCCAGAGGGCGTGGATTTTGCCGAGCGGCGTTCCGTTTTTCACCACGGCGGAGACGGCGGCGATGGCGGCGGCGTCCTTCTTTTCCACGAGCAGACGCTGGGCGGTATCGCGCACCCAGCCGCTCGGGCTATTGAGCGATTCGGCGAGCTTTGTGGTGTCGGTGGGGAGAGCAGTGGCTTTCGCCGCGCCGCCTTTGTCCGGCACGATGCGCCAGATGCGGCCCATGTTCACGGGTTGCTCCAAATTGCGGTCTTTGATGTTCGCGATGAGGTAGTGGGTGAGGAAGCCTTTGTGCTGGATGACGCCGCGATACATATCCACGAGGTAAAGCGAGCCGTCCGGCGCGCTGTAGGCGTTCACGGGGCGGAAGCGCTCGTCGGTGGAGGTGAGAAATTCCGTTTTGTCGTAGGCGTTGCGGGCGGTGACGACGCTGTCCTTTTCGTCGAGGATGAGACGCTTCACGAGGTTACCCGCTGGCTCGGGGATGAAGGCGTTGCCCCGGTATTCCGTGCCAAAAAGTGTGCCCCGATAAATGGCCGCGCCGCAAGTGGCCGTGCAGGTCGCCAGCGTGCCGTCGTCGCGGAGTTGCTTCGGCTCGTAGCCGCGATTCACGCCGGGCGTGGGGTGGCTGGGCCAGCAGCTTTGGTCGGCCATCACGCGCACGCCAGCACCAGCGCCGCCTTGGGAATTGGGGTTCCGTTTATAGAGCGACTCGGGGACGAAATTCGAGCGGAGCCAGTCGGAGTTGAAGTTGTAAAAAGGTCGCCCGAAGTCGTCCTGCGTCATGCCCCACTGGCCGCGCGATGGCGTGCTATCGCTGATCCACTTCCCGTCCTTCAGCCGGTAGCGCATCGCGTGATTTGCGGAATACACCCAGTTATCCACAAAGCGCGTGAGCGAATTCGCCATGTGCTCCGGCTGCCCCGTGCGCGTGCCGTAAGCGCCGTCCACCAGCTCCTTCACGTCGGCCTTTCCGTCGCCATCCGTGTCTTTCATAAACCACAACGAAGGCGGCTCCGCGACGAGTGCGCCGCCATTCACGCACAGGATTGCGCGGGGCAGAAAGAGGCCGTCGGCGAAGACCGTGCGCTTGTCCATTTTGCCGTCGCCATCCGTGTCTTCGAGGAGGGTGATGCGGCTGTTCGGCTCATTCTCACCCTTGCCGTCCACATCCTGCATATAGCCATTCATCTCGCACACAAACAGCCGCCCCTTTTCATCCCAGCTCAGCGCCACTGGCGACTCCACCATCGGCTCGCTGGCGACCAGCTCCGCTTTGAAACCGGGCGCAATTTTAAAAGTCTTCGCCTCCTCCTCCGGCGAGAGCGGCGCAGGCGGCGGGAGCTTGAATTTGATCACCACCTCCTCCGGCCCAGCATTGCCGGAATTCAGAGCGCGAAGAATAGCCGTGCCGCTCGTGGCAAGCACGATGGCTGGGATGATGTGACGGAGCAGCGAGTGTTTCATAAAAGAAAAGTTGTGGAGCATTTGACCCGTGGCGAGCCGGAAGATTAGCGGCGACAAAACGCAGCCCTCCGCCGCCCTTTCCGTGGGCTAAAGCCCACGCTTACCCTCGGACTGCCACTACGCGGCTAATACACCACACGCTCGATTCCGCTCGCTTCGGGGCTTGTCGCGTTTGTGTTTGGTTCCGGTCGTTCCCGCTCCCTCGTCGCTTCACCACCGGCTACTTGGACTACGTCTGTCTTCGGCTCTAGCTATCCCTCCAAGACGATGGGGCGTCTCGGAGGGATAATACCATCTCTTTAATTCTTGGAGATGGTATTAGTTCCCCCATCTGAAGATTTCGGCTGACACTTCCGAGGCTCTCGACCATCAGCCAACGATTGCGGCTGACGTTCCCGAGACTCCCCACCCCAATCCGAAGATTTCGGCTGGGCGTTTGTGGTAGTGGTCGTTTGCATGGGCATGAGCAAAGCAGGCCCCCGAGCCGCGCATCAGGGAAAAGTATTTACACCCCCTTGCGCTCCCGCCGCGCCTTTGCCAGCCAGCGTTGCGCTGAGGCGATCACCCGCTCCGGCGCGATGCGCAGCCCCTCGCAAATGCAAAAAAACGTCTCCAACAAAGGCCGGTTCTTCCCCCGCTCCAGATTGCTCAATTCCTGCCGCGAAATCCCCGTCAACTCCTTCAGCAACGTGAGCGAAATCACCCGCCGTTCCCGCTCCTCCCGCAACACCGCCATCGCCGCGTGCTGCATCTCCCCATCCCACCCCCGCGCCGAGACCCTCCGCACCAGCCCCCGCTCCACCCGCCGCCCCGAAGTCCGCCCGCCCCGCACGAGCGGCTTTCGTTTTTTAAGTTGAGGCGTCGAGGATTTCATCAGGGAACCTCCCCAAACCACAGCAACCCCCAGCGCCCATGCCAAGCAGAAAATCCAGTAGTGGTATCGTTTGGATTTGAACCACGAAGAGCACGAAGAGCACGAAGGAAATAGCAGGGATAGAGTGCCCTTTCATCCTTCCTCTTCGTGTCTTTCGTGCCCTTCGTGCCGTTCGTGGTTCAAAATAGACCACTACCAAAAGTCCGGTAGTGGCTCAGTTTGAATGAACCGCGACGGGCGCGGCGACAATGCGCTAGGCGGCGATGGCGCGGGGGAATGGGGTGGCTTTTGGCCGATCAGGCCGCGACTGCCGTAGGGGCGTCGTGGAGGACGATCAGGTTGTGGATGGAGACGGGGAGCATGGCGTAGGTGCGGCCTAGCGCGTCGCTGAACTCGATCTCGAACGCGGTGCCGTCGTAGGTCATCACGACGGTGCCGATTTGGCCACGGCGCAGAGTGAGCGGAGTGCCTGTGGTGAAGTGCTCTGCTGTCATGTCTTCCAGCAGTGCTACGATGTCGTGCATTTGGATTTCGGTGTTCACGGTGTCAGAGAATATAGCAGTTTGTGAGTCGGGGAAAGTCTTCTGTGTGGCGGATGATCCAGGCGGTAAGGATGGTGGCAGAGCCAGCGGCGGTCTTCATCGGGAAGCGTAGGACGAAGACTTCACCGAAGCCGTTATCCCCACGCGGTTCGACTTGGTCGGAGTGATTCGTTGCCTCCAGCACGGCTCGGCGGAGGACTTCTGCATTTGCTAGGGCGTGTTCACACTATCGAAGAGCCTCGACAATGAGGACAAAGTGAATGAAACCGATGAGCATGACATCGAGTTTCTCGAAGCGTGAAAAG
>JAYVQK010000167.1:0-24975 GCA_043757005.1 Verrucomicrobiaceae bacterium | reverse complement strand
GAGGCCCATCGGCATCGGCCAGAGGGAATTTTTCCGCATCCAGTTGATGGCGGAGTCGAGCTTGGTGAAAATGATGTTGCCCTCGATTTTGGAGTCGTAGGCGGCTGGCGCGAGCGTGCTCATATTTGTGTGGGCTGGAGCATCCGAGAGCGAGCGGGAGGCGGCAAGGTGATTTTGTGAAACATTTCACAAGCGGGGGAAAATCTCCATTCGTCATTCGCCTCGCGCCTGCTACACAGCGCGGCCAATGCAAAAGACAGATCGTATTTTCATCGCCGGACATCGCGGGCTCGCGGGCGGGGCCATCCTGCGGGAACTCCAGCGTGCAGGCTATTCGCAGACGCTCACGCGCAGCTCGCGGGAGCTGGATTTGCGCGACCGCTCGGCGACGCGCGCGTTCTTTGAAGCGGAGCGCCCGCAGGTCGTGGCGGTGGCGGCGGCGAAAGTCGGCGGGATCAAGGCGAACAATGATTTTCCCGTGGAGTTCCTGCTGCACAATCTGCAAATCCAGAACAACGTGATCGAGGCAGCGGCGGACTTTGGCGTGGCGAAATTGCTCTTCCTCGGCAGCTCGTGCATTTACCCGAAATTCGCAATGCAGCCGATGTCGGAGGATGCGCTGCTGACGGGCGTGCTGGAGCCGACGAACGACGCATACGCTATCGCGAAGATCGCGGGCATCCGGCTGTGCCGCGCGTATTCGCAGCAGTATGGAAAGGACTTCATCTCCGCGATGCCGACGAATCTTTACGGCCCCGGCGATAACTTCGATCTGAACCATTCGCACGTGCTCCCCGCGCTGTTGCGCAAGGTGCATGAGGCCAAGCTGCGCGGCGACCGCGAGGTGGTCGTGTGGGGCACGGGCACGCCGCTGCGGGAGTTTCTGCACGTGGACGACCTGGCTGGCGCGTGCCGTTTCCTGCTGGAGAACTACAGCGGCGCAGAGTTCATCAATGTCGGCTACGGCGACGACGTGACGATCCGCGCGCTGGCCGAGACGATCTGTGAGGTCGTGGGCTTCGCGGGGGCGCTCACTTTCGACACGACGAAGCCGGACGGCACGCCGCGTAAACTCATGGACAGCTCGCGGCTGCGCGCGCTCGGCTGGCGGCCCGCCATCGCTCTGCGCGAGGGCATCCGCAGCACTTACGAGTGGTATCTGGCGCAGGGGTAGCGCGGGCGATTGACCGTAAACATTTTCTCTAAGCCATATCATTTGATCAGATTCACCCGCCACATTTCATAAAATCATGCGTCTCTTTCTACCGCTCGCCTTCCTCGCTCCTGTCGCTCTTTCCGCCGCGCTGCCGCCGCTCACTCCCCTCCCCGCTGGCAAGCCAGCCGCTGTGGAGAAGCATCTCGTGGCGCTCTCGCCCGTCGAGGAGCTAAAGACGATCCAGCTCCCGGACGGCTACAAGCTGGAGCTGGTGCTGAGTGAGCCGGATGTGCTGGAGCCGATGGCGATTTCTTTCGATGGGAATGGGCGGATGTATCTCGTGGAGATGCGCACATATATGCAGGACATTGATGGCACGGGGGAGCTTGAGCCGAGGTCGGTGATCTCCCGCCACGAGTCCACGAAGGGCGATGGGAAATACGATAAGCACACCATTTTCGCCAAAGATCTGCTGATCCCGCGCATGGTGTTGCCGCTGCAAGACGAGGTGCTGATCGGGGTGACGGATACGAACGACATCACGGCGCTGCGGGATAAAAATGGGGACGGTGTCTCGGACGAGCGCCGCCCGTTTTTCGAGGGCGGGCCGCGCGGCGGGAATATGGAGCATCAGCCGAGCGGGCTGATGTGGGCGATGGATAATTGGATCTACACCACCTACAACGCCTACCGCCTGCGCTGGACGCCCGACGGCAAGACGCTGAAGGAGCCCACCGCGCCGAATGGCGGGCAATGGGGACTGGCGCAGGACGACAATGGGAAGCCGTGGTTTAGCAACGGCGGCGGAGAGAAGGGCGTGTGGAATTTCCAAACGCATGTCGCGTATGGCGCGATCAACGTCCCCTCGCAATGGCCCGCCGATTGGCCCGCCGTCTGGCCCGCGATCGGCCTCGGCGATGTGCAAGGCGGCACAGGGCGGCTGCGCCCAGACGGCACGGTGAATCACTTCACGGCGAGCTGTGGGCAGGAGATCTTCCGAGGCGACCGCCTGCCTGCCGATATGCGGGGGAATGTCTTCGTGCCCGAGCCCGTCGGGCGGCTGATCCGGCGCGGGATCGTGGAGGTGAAGGACGGCATCACCACGCTGTCGAACCCCTACCCGGAGTCGGAATTTATCCGCAGCACGGATGCGAATTTCCGCCCCGTGAATATGGCCACTGGGCCGGACGGTTGCCTCTACATCGTGGACGTGTATCGCGGCATCATCCAAGAGGGTAACTGGACAAAGCCCGACTCCTTTCTCCGCCCGCAGATCCAACGCTGGGGCCTCGATAAGAACGTAGGCCACGGGCGCATCTGGCGGCTCACGCACAAGGATTTCGCCCCCGGCCCGCAGCCAAAGATGCTCGATGAAAAGAGCGCCCAACTCGTCGCGCATTTGGAGCACCCTAATGGTTTCTGGCGCGACATGGCGCAGCGGCTCCTCGTGGTGCGGCAGGATAAAAGCGTCGTCCCCGCGCTCGTCTCGCTCGCCCGTGAAAGCAAGAACCCGCTCGCGAAAATGCACGCGCTCTGGACGCTCGAAGGCCTCGCCAGCGCGGATGCCGCGCTCGTTCGCGCAGCGATGAAAGACGCCAGCCCCCGCGTGCGCGAAAACGCCATCCGCGTCTCGGAGTCGCTCGTAAAAGCAGGTGACGTCTCTTTTTCCACCGATGTCCTCGCCATGGCAAAAGACGCCGACCCAAACGTGGTCCTCCAAGCCATCGGCACCGCCAAGCGCATGAACTTCCCCACATGGCAAACGTGGTCCGCCGAGATCATCGCCACCAGCACCAGCGAAGGCGTGAAGCAAATCGGCAAGGCCCTCACCACCGCCGAAGTCGCAGTGGATAAGAGCTTCAGCCCCGCAGAAGTCGCCGTGCTGAAAAAGGGCGAGGGCATTTACCGCGAGCTGTGCTTCGCGTGCCACGGCAACGACGGGAAGGGCATGGCCATCCAAGGCGGGCTGCCCGGCGCGACACTCGGCCCGCCGCTCGCCGGCTCGAAGACCATCAACGGCCACGGCGACGGCCCCGCGCTGGTGCTGCTCCACGGCCTCTCCGGCACGGTGAATGGCAAGACTTACGAAGCGCAGATGGTGCCGATGAATACGAACACCGACGACTGGATCGCCGCCATCGCCAGCTACGTGCGCAATTCCTTCGGCAACCACGCCGGGCTCGTCTCCACCGAGCAGGTAAAGCGCGTGCGCGCCAGCTATGCCGCGCGCACTCAGCCGTGGACGGAAAAGGAACTCCGCGACGCACTGCCCTCGCCGCTCAAAAACGCGAAAGATTGGAAGCTCACCGCCAGCAATAATCTGGAAGGCTGCGCCGCCGCCAATGACGGCAAAGCCGACACGCGCTGGAGCACGAACGCCGATCAAAAGCCCGGCCAATGGTTCCAGATCGAGCTGCCCGCCGAGACCGCCATCGCCGGGCTGCGCCTCGACAACGCGAAATCCGGCAGCGATTACCCACGCGGTTACGAAGTCGCACTCAGCAGCGACGGCACCGCGTGGGGCAAGCCCGTGGCCGTGGGTAAAGGCGACGGCGCCATCACCGACATCGCTTTCGCCCCCGCGAAAGCGAAATACATCCGCATCACCCAAACGGGAGCCGTCGCGGGGAAATTCTGGAGCATCCACGAGCTACAAATCCTCGCAGCGGCGAAGTAAAGGCGGGGCGGATGCAAGCCACCCGCCCTCCGTGCTTGCCTCCCCTTCCCTCCCCACGCACTTTCCGCGTCCGCATGAAAATACTCCGCTCTTCCATTACAATCTTCGCTCTCATTTCCTCGCCGCTGCTGCTGGCGGAGGAATACACCCTCGGCTCGGATTCCAAGGAACAGCCCGGTGTGCCGAAGGGTGAGGTGCTGAAATTCACACTCGCGGAGTCGAAGATTTTCCCCGGCACGACGCGGAGCGTGACGGTGTATGTGCCGAAGCAATACGACGGGACGAAGCCCGCTTGCGTGTGGGTAAATCAAGACGGCGTGCAAAACAGTGCGCCCGTGGTTTTCGACAATCTGATCGCGAAAGGCGAGATGCCCGTGACGATCTACATCGCGGCCTCGCCCGGCGTGGTGAAGGCGCTGAATGGCGAGGCGCTGGATCGTTTCAATCGCAGCTTTGAATACGACGGCCTCGGCGATGCTTTTGCGCGGTTTGTTTTGGAAGAGCTGCTGCCTTTTGTGGAAAAGCAAAAGACCAGCGATGGGCGCGCAATCGTGCTGAGCAAGAGCGGCAACGACCGCTGCATCGGCGGCTCCAGCAGCGGCGCGGTGTGCGCCTTCACAGCAGCGTGGGAGCGGCCCGAGGCGTTTCGGCGCGTGTTTTCCACCATCGGCACTTTTGTGAGCTTGCGCGGCGGAGACCGCTACCCCGGCCTCATCCGCAAATACGAGCCGAAGCCGCTGCGCGTCTTCCTACAAGACGGCGACCACGATCAAAATATCTACGGCGGCGATTGGTGGATGGCGAATCAGATGATGGAACGCGCGCTGACTTTCGCAGGCTACGAAGTGAACCACGCTTGGGGCACCGGCGGGCACGATGGCAAGCAAGCAGGCGCGATTTTCCCCGACGCCGTGCGCTGGATATGGAAGGACTGGCCGAAGGAGCCTGTCGCGGGCGCTGGCTCGGCTCCGCTGAAAGACATTCTCCTGCCCGGCGAAAGCTGGCAGCTCGTGGGCGAGGGCTACAAATTCACCGAAGGCCCAGCGGCAAATGCGAAGGGCGAGGTATTCTTCAACGACATCCCGACGAGCAAAACCTACAAAGTCGGCGCGGATGGCAAGGCTGTGGAGGTGCTCGCGGAATCCAAGCGCGGCAACGGCCAATCCTACGGCCCCGATGGTCGCCGCTACGTCGTGGCGACTGCCGAGCCGCAGATCCTAGCGTATGGCGAGGATGGCGTGGCGAAGGTCTTTGCCGACGGCATCAAAGGCAACGACCTCGTCGTGGCGCACAATGGCAACGTGTATGTGACCGAGCCGCTCGCGGTGAAAAACGAGACGAGCAAAGTCTGGCGCATCAAGCCCGACGGCACGAAATCCGTCGTGGATGAAGGCGGCATCAAATACGCCAACGGCATCACGCTTTCGCCCGATCAATCTCTTCTCTACGTGGACGACGCGCGCTCGCACTGGGTCACTTCCTACCAAGTGCAGCCCGATGGTTTGCTGAAATACAAACAACGCTACTACCACCTGCACGAGCCCGACACGGCGGACGATAGCGGGGCGGACGGGATGCGCGTGGACACCGCCGGACGGCTCTACGTGGCCACCCGCCTCGGCATCCAAGTCTGCGACCAAGCGGGCCGCGTGAACTGCATCATCCCCACGCCCAATGGCAAAGTGAGCAACCTCACCTTCGGCGGCCCCGAGGGCGACACGCTCTTCGCAACCTGCGGCGACAAAGTCTATCAGCGCAAAGTGAAAGCCAAAGGCGCACAGAGTTTCTCCGCGCCGATGAAGCCAGCGGCTCCACATCTTTAAGCGTTTAGTATTACGACGCTTGACAACCAAACCTCGATTCGTAGGCTCCACGCTCCTTTTCCAAATCTGACTCTATTCTATGGCCAATACTGCATCCGCCGCTAAACGCGCCCGCCAAACCATCAAACGCACCGCTCGCAACCGCAAGGTGAAGGTGGGCGTGAAGGCTGAACTGAAGGCCATTCGTGCCGCCATCGCTGGCGGAAAGAAGGACGAAGCCAAGGCTCTCCTGCCAAAAGTTTCCAGCGTTCTCGATAAAGCCGCAAAGGGCGGACAAATCCACAAGAACAAGGTGAACCGCCACAAAGGCGACCTCGCCTCGCAAATCGCCAGCATCAAGTAAGCACGCGCAATATTCTATTTTCACGAAAGGCGGCGTCCACATCGGACGCCGCTTTTTTGCGTAGAAGCGACGCCCTCGTCGCTCACTCGTAGCGCGGACGCCCTCGTCCGCAGCAGCAGGCACGCGGGGCGCGTGCTTCGACGATACGGACGAGGCGTGCGCGCTACGAAAGCGACGAGGCGTCGCTTCTACAGCCGCCGCACTTCGTCGGCGATGATCTCGATGCCTTCGCGCACGACTTCCGGCGATTGGGAAAAAGTCATCCGCACACACTCGCGCGAGTGCTGCCAATCCTCGCCGAGGCCAAAGAAGAAATACTCGCCCGGCACCACGAGCACCTTGCGGAGTTTCAGCCGTTGGTAGAGCTCGCGCGTGGTGATCGGCAGGCCCGCAAAGCGCAGCCACAGGAAGAACGCGCCTTCGCTGCGGTGGATGCCGTAGTCGAGCCCGGCAAACGCGGCGTGCGCCCATTCCTGCGCACGACGCGAACGCTCTTCGTAGAAAGGGCGCACGATTTCACGGCTGAGGCGGATGATTTCGCCCCCGCGCAAAAGCGGCAGTGCGAGCGCCTGCCCGGTGTTCGTATTCGCGAGCCCGATCACGGAAGTCATAGCCTGCACGGCGCTGGCGATTTCGGGACGGGCGACGACGATGCCCGTGCGCGTGCCGGGCAAACCGAGCTTTGAGAAGCTGAGGGTGAGGACGATGTTTTCATCCCAAACGGGCGTGGCCTCAGTGAAGATCGCGCCGGGAAATGGCAGGCCGTAGGCGTTGTCGAGCAGCAGCGGGATGCCGTGCGCGCGGGCGAGTTCCGCGAGGCGCGCGACCTCGGCGTCGGTGAGCACGTTGCCGCTGGGATTCGTCGGGCGCGAGACGCAGAGCGCCGCGATGTCATCGCCGAGCGCGGCTTCTACGGCGGGGAAATCCACGCGGTATTTGAAGACGCGCCCCGGCAGTTCTTCGATGATCGGGCGGCACGCTTGAAAGATGCCCGGCTCTAGCCCTTGGTTTTCGTAGCCGATGTATTCCGGCACAAGCGGCAGTAGGATTTTCCGCCGCTTCCCATCGGCGTGCTGCCCCGCGAGGAGATTGAAAAGCATGAACCACCCCGCTTGCCCGCCGGGTGTTACGGCGAGGTTCGCAGGCGTGAGATTCCAGCCGCACGCCTCATTCAGGCAATCTGCCAGCGCGCTGAGGAAAGCAGGGTTGCCGCGCGGTGGGTCATAGTTGCCGAGCATTTTGTCAAACGCCCCGCCGTCCTCCAGCAGCTCCCGCATCCGCGCCCGCCACACCGCCGCGATCTCGGGGATGTGCGCGGGATTTCCCCCGCCAAGCATCCGCATCGCCGGGTCGGAAGTCATGGCCTGCCCGAGGTCATCCATCAGCTCTTGGATGCCACAAGGCCCGCCGAGTTTTTTGCCGAAATTTGAAAAGCGAAACTGCATGGCGAGGGCTTCGCACGCCGAGCGGCGGGCGTCAACCAAGGGACGCGCCGAGCCTAAAGCCCTTCTTCTTTATTCTGCTTTTGGATTTTCTGAAAAGTATCGTGCGCCTTGTCCAGCGGGGCCTTCAGGGCGTTCGTGTGGGGCGGCTGCACGGCGGGAATGGGTGTCGGTTGCGGAGGCTGCGCGGCTGGCGTTTTCTTTGCCTCGTTGCAGGCAGCCAAGCTATACAGTGCAGTGAAAGTCACGATGAGAGCAGTCCATTTCATACCCGCAAATTTAGCAGGCAGCGCGCCATGAAAGTCGCGCTCGTCCATTATACCTACGCGCCAATCGTCGGCGGCGTGGAGCGCGTGATCGAGGAACACGCGCGGCTTTTCACCTCGCACGGGCACCAGGTCACGGTCTTTTGCCAGCGCGGGGAAAGCGACGATCCGCGTGTGAAAGTGCGGCGTCTTGCGGACGCAGCGGCGCTCGCCGAGCAGGACGTTGTCTTCGTCCACAACGTGATGACGATGCTCTTCGACCTCCCTCTCACCGAGGCTCTGGCGCGCATCGCGGAGGCGCAGCCGCTCGTCCGGTTTGTCTCATGGATTCACGACATTGCTGCGCTGAACCTCGACTACTTCCCATCGCCCGAAGCCGCGCCGCTCGTCCTCCGCAGCGCGTCGCCGCGTTGGGAATACGTCGCCGTCTCCGATCTGCGCGCTGCGCAATGGCTCGCGCTCACGGGTGTGAAATGTGGCGTGGTGCCCAATGGCATCGAGCCCGCGCGCGTCCTCGGGCTGCCAGCGAATGTCGCGCGATTGGCCGACACGTTTTCACTGCTCGGTGGACGCCTCGTCCTCCTCCACCCGGCTCGCCTCCTGCGCAGGAAAAACATCGAGTGCAGCCTCCGCATCGCTGCTGCACTCAAGGCCCACGCCCCCGTCGCACTGCTCGTGACCGGTGCCGCCGACCCGCACAACCCCGCATCCCGCGACTACGCCGCGTGGCTGCACGAAGAGCGTGCGCGGCTCGGTGTGGAGCGCGAGACGATCTTCGTGGGAGAGCATTTCGCCGTGGGCGATGTGGAGCTCGCCGCGCTCTACCGCCTCGCCGATGCGCTCCTTTTCCCCAGCCACAGCGAAGGCTTCGGCCTGCCACTGCTGGAGGCGGCGCTGCACCGCCTGCCCGTCTTTTGCAGCGACATCGAGCCCCTCCGCAGCATCGCCCAGAGCGGCACCACCTTCATTCCCCACGATGCGACAGCGGCGAGTGGGATCATCCAGCAGCGCCTCGGAGTGCTGGCAAAAAGAAGCACCCTCGCCCATTTCGGCTGGCCCGCAATTTACGCCGAGCACCTCGCGCCATTGCTCGCTGCGAGCATCTAAATCAATACGTCTCCACGGGCGAACGCTTGCCGTCTTCGGCGCTGCGTTTCTCCGCCGCATCGAGTCCGAGCGTGGCTACACGCAAGCCCCAAACTTGCTCGTCGCGGTTGCGGAACTCCGCCTCGCTCCACGGCTCGGGCGGCGAGAGCTTCATTTTAAAAGCAGCCATATTTGCGAGCGCGCGGCCGAGCTCGGCGCGCGGGACATCGGCGAGGGCGGCGTGCGCTTTCTCCACCATCGGCACGCGGTGGCAGATCATGGCGAGGTCGTTGCCAGCGGTGATGGCGCGTTGGATGACTTCCGCGAGGCCGCTGTCACCAGTGCCGTAGGGGTTTAAAATCGCGCCCATATCGAGGTCGTCCGTCATCACCAGTCCGCGAAAGCCCTGCTCGCCGCGCAGCAAGTCGGTGATGATGCGGCGAGAGAGAGAAGTGGGCACACCGCTATCGTCCAGCGCGGGGTAAAAGGCGTGGCCGATCATCATGCTGTCCACGCGATTCGCGAACGCGCGGAAAACCGCCAGCTCATTTGCATCCAGCTCCGCGCGGCTCAGCGGCACGGTCGGCAGCACCTCATGCGCGTCGGCGGGGCAGCGCGAATAGCCGGGGAAATGCTTGCCGCACGTGAGCACACCCTCGGCTTGCAGCGCGTCGTTAAAAGCGCCCGCATTGCGCACGACCTGCGCCACGTTATTGCCGTAGCAGCGGCCCTTGAGGCTGTTGTCGGCGTCGTCGTCGAAAGAAATATCCAGCACCGGGCAGAGGTCTAAATTAAACCCAAACATCCGCAGCAATCGCCCCGTGATGCAGCCGTGCGCGGTGATGAGCGCGGCGTCGTCTTTGTCACGGAGCTGGTTGGCGTTCGGCGGCTCATTGCCGATGAGGCGCAGTCGCGAGACGCGCCCGCCTTCCTGATCTATCGTGATGATCGGCGGCGTATCTGAGAGGTCGCGCAAGTCGTCGCACAGCCTGCGGAGCTGCGCAGGGCTTTCGATATTGCGCCCGAAGAGGATGAACGCGCCGGGCTGGATGCGACGAAACGCAGCGGCGCTCGTGGCATCGAGCACCGTGCCGGGCACGCCCGTCATAAGAAGTTGGCCGAGTGAAGACATGGCGGGTGTGAATGGAGAACCGCGCACAGCGTGGCAAGCACGGAGCCGCTGTTGCACCTCGCAAAATTGTCATTGAACATCTACGCCCTCGGCCTGTCACAAACCGCCAGTCACTTATTTACCATGCAACAATCAAAAATCCTTACTCGTTCGATCCGTATCGCTCTCTTTGCTCCGCTCGCGCTCGCGACGGTGGCTTTTGCCGATACGCTTCCCAAGATCAAAACCGACTCTGCGCCGCTCGTGCGCAATGAGCAAAACAGCTTCGCGCCCATCGTGGAAAAAGTCGCGCCGAGCGTGGTGACGATCTCCATTAATAAACAGATGCGCGTCGGCAATCGCGGCGACTTCCAGAGCCCGCTCGGTCGGCTCTTTGGCCTGCCAGCGCCGGAGGACGACTCGAAGAAAGCAGACACCAAAGGCGCGCGCAAAAAGCTGATGCCCGTCGGCATGGGCAGCGGCGTGATCGTGAGCGCAGACGGCTATATCCTCACGAACAACCACATCGTGGAGGCGGGCGATGAACTCGTGGTGACGCTGGCCGACGGCAAGACGGAGTATAAGGCGAAGAAAATCGGCAACGATCCCGGCAGCGACATCGCGGTGATCAAAGTGGACGCGAGTGGGCTAAAGCCGATCACTTTTGCCGATAGCGACCTCATCAAAGTGGGCGACGTAGCGCTCGCGATCGGCAACCCGTTTGCCCTACGCCAGAGCGTGACCAAGGGGATCATCTCCGCTGTCGGTCGCAACGAGACGCACATCTCGGACTTCGGCAATTTCATCCAGACGGATGCGGCCATCAACCCCGGCAATTCCGGTGGCGCGCTCGTGGATACGGAGGGTCGCCTCGTCGGCATCAATACCGCCATTTTTTCGCAAAGCGGCGGCAGCATGGGCATCGGCTTTGCAGTGCCGGGAAATCAGGCGCGCAGTGCGATGGAGAGCCTCATCCAATACGGCAAAGTGCAGCGCGGCTTCCTCGGCATCGGGATGCAGCCGCTGGACGATCAGCTCGCTCGGGATTTTAAAGTGCCCAACAAAGATGGCGTGCTCGTGACTAAAGTCGTGGACGGCGGCGGCGCAAAAAAAGGCGGCATCAAAGCCTCCGATGTCATCACGGAACTCAACGGCCAAAAAGTCGCCAGCTTGGAAGAGTTTCGCAACACCATCGCGGGCATGGCACCGGGCGTGAAAGTGGACCTCACCATCTATCGCGATGGGCAGGAGAAAAAACTCGCCGTAATACTTGCAGAACGCTCTGCGGAAGGCGGCATATTGAATGTCACGCCGCCACCCGCAGCGGTGAAAGTGCCGGATGTGCTCGATGGCGTGACGGTCTCAGACTTAACACCAGAGGCCCGCAAGCAATTCCGAATCGGCGACGAAGTGCAAGGCGCACTCATCACCCAAGTGAACCCCGAGAGCCCGAGCGCGGAGGCAGAAATCCGCCCCGGCGATGTCGTGGTAGAGATCGCAGGCAAGCCCGTGAAAAACTCCGAAGACGCCATCAAACTCAGCGAAGAAGTGAAGATGAATAGCAGCGTGCGCCTCCTGGTGAATAGAAAAGGAACGGATCGTTTCGTGGTGGTGGTGGAGCGGAAAGACAACTGAGCGCGTGCTCGATATTTTAAGGGCGCACCTGCTTTTTTGCGGGTGCGCCTTTTTCTTTTGAAACGATAGGCAGGCTTGCACGGAGAGGCTCCGTTCGTGCATGGATGCTGGCACAATGAAGAAAGCTACGCCTACCGCGCTTGCCGCGCTCGAATCCGCTAAACTACTCGCTGCTGCTGCACAAAATGTGCAATCGCTCATCGAGTCCGGCAGCTCGCCGACGTATGCCGAGAGCATCGTGCTGCTCGCCGAGGGCGGGCAGTGGGGGGAGATCGTGGATCGGTTTTATCGCACGCTGGCCTTTGGCACGGGCGGACTGCGCGGGCGCACCATCGGGCGCGCGGTGACGGCGGCGGAGCAAGGCTCGGCCAAGGCGGGAGCGACGCCGGAATTCCCATGCGTGGGGACGAATACGATGAATTATTTCAACATCAGCCGAGCCACGCAGGGGCTGGTGGCTTACTGCCACGAATGGTTCAAAAAGAACAAACTGGCGGGTCGTCCAAAGATCGTGATCGCGCACGACACGCGGCATTTCTCGCGGGAATTCGCGGAGCTGACGGCAAAGGTGGCGACGGATCTCGGCTGCGACGCGGGGCTTTTCGACGGGCCGCGCTCCACGCCGGAGCTCTCCTACGCAGTGCGCGCGACGGGCGCGACAGCGGGCATCGTCATCACCGCCTCGCACAATCCGCCGCACGATAACGGCTACAAATGTTACTTCGCCGACGGCGCGCAGATCGTAGAGCCACACGCCAGCGCCATCGTGGCCAAAGTGAACGCCACTGCTGGCGACACCTACACGCCGCTGCCAAAGAGCAGGCAGGGCAAGCTGCTGAAACTCGGCAAGGAAATTGACGACGCCTACATGGATCGGCTGGAGACGCTCGTGCTCGACCCCGCGATGGTAAAGGCCGCGCGCTCGTTGAAGATCGTCTTCACCAGCATCCACGGCACAGGCGGCGTGACGTGTAAGCCGATGCTCAAGCGCCTCGGCTTCCGCTTCGCGGTGGTGCCGGAGCAGGATGCTTTCGACGGTAATTTCCCCACCGTGAAATCGCCCAACCCCGAGAACGCCGAGGCGCTCGACCTCGCCATCCAGCTCGCGCGGAAAGAGCACGCCGACCTCGTCGTGGCGACTGATCCCGACTCGGATCGCATGGGCGTCGCCATTCGCAATGCGAAGGGCGACATGGAGCTTTTGAGCGGCAACCAGATCGGTTCGCTCATCGCCGCCTACCGCGTGCGCAAGCTCATCGAACTCGGCATCCTCACGCCGGAAAACGTCAAGCGCGCCGCGATCATCAAGACGCTCGTGACCACCGACCTGCAAAAAGCCATCGCCGCCAAACACGGCCTGCGCTGCGTGGAGACGCTCACGGGCTTCAAATACATCGGCCAAAAACTCGGCCAATACGAAGCCGCGCTGCCCGCCGCTGCGCGTGCAAAATACCGCACTCTCAGCGAGGAAGAGACGCGCGCGCTGCGGCTGAAGCACAGCACTTACTACGTGGCGGGCGGCGAGGAGAGCTACGGCTACAGCGCGCATGATTTCGTGCGGGATAAGGATGCAAACGCCGCCGTGGTGCTCTTTGCCGAAGTCGCCGCGCACGCGAAATCGCGCGGCATCACCGTGGATCAACTCCTCGACGAGGTGTATGCGGAATACGGCTTCTATTTGGAAAAGAACGGCACGATCACTTTCGAGGGAGCCGACGGCGCGGCGAAGATCGCCAAGCTCGCCACTGGCTACGCGCAGCAACCGCCGAAGACGATGGACGGCGCGAAAGTCACGGGCGCTCGCGATTTCACGGCGCAGACTTTCAAGGACGTGGAGGGCGACACGCTACCCCGCGAGAAGATGGTTATTTTCGACCTCGCCGACGGACGCCGCATCGCCGTGCGCCCCTCGGGCACGGAGCCGAAAATCAAATTCTACCTCTTTGGCCGTCGCGATGCGAAAGGCGCGCGCTTTACCGCCGCCGAACTCGCGAAGGCGAAACGCGAGACGCAATCCTCGCTGGAAGCGCTCTGGCAATGGATCCAGAAGGATGTGAAAGCGCGGCTGTGATGTGGCTCGGAAAAGGCTAAAGATAGAGGTATGGCATCGCGCAGCATCAAACTCGACGGGACGGAAATCTCCGTCCTCAAAGGACTCGGCATCGGAGGCTCGGAGATAGATGGCGAGACGCTGATCGGACGCTGCAACGATCTCGATGTGAATGAGCTGATTGATACGCTCAAATCGCTCATGGATCTCGGCTACGTGGATGGCGACTCGGAGGTTTTTTACAGCAAGGACGACATGGCAAAGCTCAATTTCCGGGTGAACTCGGGCTACGCAAAAGACCTCCGCAACGCGCTGAATCCGAGCGGCGAGCGAAAGACAAGCAAGCGCGTGCGTCGCGAATAGAGAACGAGCCACGGCCTGCCTTGCCTTTCGCCGCTTGGTCGCTAATTTCCCCGCCCCAATGCTCGATATACGCCTTATTCGTGAACAGCCCGACGCCGTAAAAGCACGCCTCGCCGCGCGCGGAGGAGATGTGTTTTTAAAGATAGACGATGTGCTCGCTTGCGACACGCGGCGGCGCGCGGCGGAGACTCGTTTGCAGCAGCTCCAGAGCGACCGCAACCGCATGAGCAAGGAGATCGGCGCGGGCAAAAGGACGGGCGCGGATACGAGCGCCATCGAGGCGGAGGTGCGCGGCTTTGGCGATGAAATGAAGCGGCTCAATGAAGATGCCGCCGCCTTTGATGCCGAGCAGCGAGACTTGCTCCTGAGCATCCCGAACCTCCCCCACGAGGGTTGCCCCGTGGGTAGCGACGCGGAGGCGAATCCCGAAGTGCGCGTGTGGGGCGAAAAGCCCGCGTTCACTTTTGCGCCGAAATCGCACGTGGATCTCGGAGCGCAACACGGCCTCTTCGACTTCGACCGTGCGGCGAAAATCGCGGGCCCGGCCTTTGTCTGCTACATGGGCCAAGGCGCGCGGCTGGAGCGGGCGCTCATCAATTTCCTGCTCGATACGCAGACGCGCGCGGCGGGCTACATGGAAGTCGCGCCGCCGTATCTCGTGAACGCGGACGCGCTCACGGGGACGACGCAGCTCCCGAAATTCGAGGATCAGCTCTACCGCTGCGAGCGCGACTCGCTCTACCTGGCGCCGACCGCCGAGGTGCCGGTGACGAACCTGCACCGCGACGAAATCCTCCGCGCCGATCAGCTCCCCGTGCGCTACGCCGCCTACACGCCGTGCTTCCGCCGCGAGGCTGGTGCGGCGGGGCTCGGCACGCGCGGGCTCATTCGGATGCACCAGTTCGACAAAGTGGAGCTGGTGAAAATCTGCCGCCCCGAGCACAGCATGTCCGAGCTAGAGTCGCTCACCGCCGACGCCGAACGCATCCTGCAACTCCTCGGCTTGCACTACCGCGTGATCGAGCTTTGCACGGGCGACATCGGCTTTGGCTCCGCCAAAACTTACGACATCGAAGTGTGGGCACCCGGCCAGGGCGGCTACCTCGAAGTGTCGAGCTGCTCGAATTTCGGCGACTACCAAGCCCGCCGCATGGCGCTGCGCTACAAAGACGAAAACGGCAAGAACCAGTTCTGCCACACGCTCAATGGCAGCGGCACCGCACTCGCCCGACTCTACGTGGCGCTGCTAGAAAACTACCAGCTAGCCGACGGCACCATCGCCCTCCCAGAGCCGCTCCGGCCTTACTTCGGCGCGGAAAAAATCGGGGGCGGGTAGTAGGGTAGCGGGGCGTCACTGCCCCCACGGATTGAGCACCACCACTCCCGTGTGAAGAAAATCTGCGGTGTTGCGCGTCACGATAGTCAGATCATGCACCAGAGCAGTTGCTGCGAGGATACTGTCCGCCAGCGGCAGACGATTTCCGGCGCGTTGACAGGCCGCTTGCAGCACCGCCCATCGCTCCATCACCTCCGCATCCGCAGACAAAATGCGCCCGATAAATTGAGGCTTCAACGTCTCATCAATCCACCTCAGCAACGCCCGCTTCTTACGCCCGTCATCAAGTAGCAACGCGCCGTGCCGGATTTCTCCAAGCGTGATTGCGGAGATAAAAGCGGCCCCTTCCAGTTGATGTTCGATCCATTTGAGCACTCGCGCGTTTGGCTCTGGCTTGGTCGTTTCACAGACCACATTTGTATCGAGCAAAAAAGCACTCACAGCCGGATGTCACGCGGTAAGTCCTCGCTACGCTTCACCAGTTTGCTCAAATCCTCGGGGCACGAGCGCAGAACCTCTATGAGCGACATTTTCGGGAGACCAGCACGAGATACCTTGCGCTCATCCGGTAGCAAAATTTCTACATTCGTCCCGTTCGGCACGTTCATAGGCAGCCTGATGATGTTGTTTTCGACCACTGCGGTGATGCTCATGCGCGCAAGGTGCCGCAGATGCGATACACCGTCAACGCCGCGCGCAAAGTGCTCGTAAAACGCACGAGACAGAATCTTCTACGCGGATCTGCGTTTTAAAAAACTTACTGCCAGACAAAGCGACGGCCTTACGCGGGCTCTAGTTGCGCTTTGAAAATCTCCAGCGCGGCGCGAATGAGCGGGTCGTCTTTGAACTCTTCCATCGGGTCGCGCGCGATCACAGGCTCGGGTGCCGCGACCTTTGTGGGGGCTACGCCATCGCGCACCTCCAGCCGCACGGCGACCTTGCGGCCCAGCAGCGCGGAGGCGGCGGATTCGAGGAAGGGCTTGTGGCTCTGCTCTAGGAAATCTTTGGAAAAACTCTGCGCCGTCGGGAAGGCGATCCGCACCTCGGCGGCCTCGATGCTCACGAGCGCGCCTGCCTCCACCCATGCGCTGATGAGCGCGCGGTCTCTGCGCACTGCGGTGATGAGGCCCGGCCAGAAATCTTCCGTTGCGATAGCTGTGACGGCAGGTGGCTCGGGCGCTGGCTTTGGCAGCTCTGCTTTTGGCGGAGGTAAAGTATCCATCGGCGGAGCGATGGGCGCGGCTTTGGGTGGCTCGGGGGCTTTTGCCACGGGTGGTGCGGCTTTGGCGATGGGCGCGGGGGCAGGCTGCACGGGTGGGAGCGCGCGCTTTTCCGCTGGCGGTAGGGCCACGCCTCCGCGAATGGCGGTGAGCGTCTCCAGCACTTCGGTGAGTGTTGCGCTTTGTAGCATTTGGATCGCTTTGATCACGGCGACTTCGAAGTGCATTTTCTTATTGGGAGCCCACTTCATGCGGCTCTCGGCGGCGGCGAATTGCTCGATGAGGTCGAGCAATTTCTCCATCGGCGCATGAGCGGCCTGGCCCTCCAGCGCGGCGATGGCCTCGGGCATCAGCTCGTCGGCGAGGCCCACGGGATCAGCTTTGAGCACGAGGAGATTGCGGAAGTGCGAGATGAGTTCGGCGAGCAGGCTGCTGAGGTCTTTGCCGCCTTCGGATTGCTGATGCACGAGGCCGAGCGCCGTCGGCGCATCGGCGGCGAGGATGGCGGCGCAGAGGTCGGTCACGGTCTGTTGCGCGGTGAAGCCGAAGATATTCAGCACGTCGGCCTCGGTGATCTCGCCGCCGCAAAAGGCGACAAGTTGATCGAGCATGGATTCCGCATCGCGCAGCCCGCCGTCCGCCCCGCGCGCCACGGCGTCTGCGGCGGTGGGAGTGAGTGTGAAGCCTTCTTTGCCCGCGATGTAGAGCAGGTGCTTGGCGATGGTGGCGGTGGGGATGCGGCGGAGGTCGAAGCGCTGGCAGCGGCTGAGAATGGTGGGCAGCACTTTCTGCACATCCGTCGTGGCCATCATAAATTTCGCGTGCTCCGGCGGCTCTTCCAGCGTCTTCAGCAGCGCATTAAAAGCCGCCGTGGAGAGCATGTGGACCTCGTCTATGATGTAGATTTTGTAGCGCCCGCGCGCCGGGGCAAAGCGCACGTTCTCTCGCAGCTCGCGGACTTGCTCCACGCCGTTGTTGCTCGCGCCGTCTATCTCGATCACGTCGAGCGAACGCCCCTCAGCGATCTCGCGGCAGATTTCATCCTCGGGATCGAAGTCCGCCTTGGGCCCGCCCGTGCAGTTCAGTGCTTTGGCGAAAATGCGAGCGGTCGAAGTTTTCCCCGTCCCCCGTGGGCCGACGAAGATATACGCATGGGCGATGCGCTGTTGCTCGATGGCGTTGCGCAGCGTGCGAGTGATGTGCTCTTGGCCGAGGACATCCTGGAAAATTTGCGGGCGATATTTGCGTGCGAAGACCGTGTAGCTCACGCCGCCCACCATGCAGGGCGCAAACTCGCGCGCCAACTGAAAATCGGGCAGTGGTATCGTTTAAATTTGAACCACGAAGAACACGAAGAACCCGAAGGGGATTTTGGGGAGTCGCTCGTTTGAAGATGCCAAAACGACTCGGAGCGATTCCAGCAGCAGCCCCATTGAGAACGAAGTTCGCTTCGTGTCCTTCGTGGTTCAAAAAAATAGATCGCGCGCCACAACGCGCCGCTACGCCGTCGCGGTCAGTGCTTCGAGGTCGAAGTCGCAGCTCGTGGAGCCAAACTTCGGATACACAAAGCGCCCGGCGGGGAGGTTTTCTTTGCAGATGCCGCTGGCGTGTGAGAGGCCGGTGGCTTTGAGGTGGAGGAGCGACTCGTGCAGGAGCGCGGTGCCGAGGCCACGGCTGCGATACTCGGCGAGCACGCAGGGGCCGGTGATGAGATTGCTGGGCGCTTCTTCCGTGGTATTCAGCGCGGAGGCGGCGATGATGCGGACGCCGTGGGTGATGACGAGGCAGGGGAGCGAACGCTGGAGGAAGCCCGTGACGATTTGCGCCTCGATGAAGGCGGTCACAATTTTAAAGGAATCCGCCCACGCCGTATCGAGCTTAAAGGCGGAGCTGATGGTGAGCAGCACGGCTTTTTCCTCCTCACGAGTAGCCGTGCGGATATTGAAGTGCGAGGGCAGCTTCGATTCGTGTTCGGGCAGCTTCGTCAGGTCCCAAGTGTAGCGCTTCCAGCGGTGGATTCTCATCGTGTAGCGGCGGAAGCTAGAGGCGGGGCGGGAGAAAGCAACGTCGCAGTGCTAGGGGTGGTGCTTTTTTGCTAGGGCATTTTTAAAAAAGAATATCTCCACCCACAGGAAGCCGCTCGCACGCTGAAGGCGTCGCGGCTGTCGCCCAACTACGCCCGGGAGACTTGGTCGAGGAAGGCTTGCCACTTTGCGCCGGGCTTGCCGCCGTCGAGGAGGATGCGGGGGCAGGGCTTATGCCAGTCGTGGAAGCGGTGCATGGTCCAGTAATAGTGGGGGACGACGTGCGCGAGGGGGATGCTGTATTTCCGGCGCAGCCAAGAGACGAGGCGGGCGCAGCGGGCGATGGCGGCGCGCTGGCGCTCGGGCTCGTGGAATTCGCAGATCTCGATGCCGATGCTGGTGGCGTTGCCGGGGCCGTCGTGGTCGGCGTGCTCGCCTGTCTCGTCGAGCGGGAGATGCTGGATGGTCTCCTTGTCGTCCACGCTGAAATGCCAGAAATTAAAGCCGCGCGTGTTCCATTGGGTCTTCGCTTTGATCTGCCCTTCGCGGAGGAGGCGCGCGTGGACTGCCGCTGTGCCGCCGGGGCTCTCGGTGCTGTGGACGGTGATGTAGGTGGGGCTGAGGTGGCGATGGATTTGGCGGCCAAATTTACCATCCGGGATGAGGTCTTCGCGGAGCGCGAGCGAGCTGGGCGCGGGCCCGGTGGTGACGCACGCGGGGATGGCGCAGCAGGTGCAGGAGAGGGCGGTGAGGCGTAGGAATTCGCGGCGGTTCATGGTGTGTTGATGTGAGTTTTTTAAAGCGAGAGCGAGCGGAGGCGGAGGGCGTTGAGGATGACGGAGACGGAGCTGAAGCTCATGGCGGCTCCGGCGATGATGGGGCTGAGGAGGAGCCCGAAGGCCGGGTAGAGCACGCCTGCTGCGAGGGGGATGCCGAGGGCGTTGTAGAGGAAGGCGAAGAGGAGGTTTTGCCGGATATTCCGCACGAGTGCGCGGCTGAGGCGGATGGCGCGGACGATGCCTCGGAGGTCGCCGTGGAGGAGGGTGATGCCGGCGCTTTCCATGGCGACATCGGTGCCGGTGCTCATGGCGATGCCGACATCGGCAGCCGCGAGGGCGGCGGCGTCGTTGATGCCGTCGCCGACCATGGCGACGCGGGTGCCTTCGCTGCGGAGTTCGCGGATGATGGCGTGTTTGTCGGCGGCGCTGACTTCGGCGGTGACTTCATCCATGCCGAGCTTCAGGGCGATGTGCGTAGCCGTAGCGACGCTGTCGCCAGTGAGCATGAGCAGGTGGAGGCCGAGCGCGCGCAGCTCGCGGATGGCCTCGGGAGTGGTCTCGCGGATCGGATCAGCGAGGATGAAAACGCCTGCGGCCCGCCCATCCAAGGCGACGTAGATGGCGTTCTTGCCTTCGCGCTGACGGGCGCTGGCATTGGATTGCAGCGCATCCAAGCCGACGACGCTCTGGCTGTGGAGGAAGACGGGATTCCCGATGAGCACGGCGCGGCCCGCGACGGTGCCCGCCACACCAGCGGCGGTGACGGAGCGGAAGTCGCGCGCATTTTCCAACACGAGCCCCTGCGACCGGGCGCTGGCGACGATGGCGGCGGCGAGTGGGTGCTGGCTGCTTTGCTCCAGCGAGGCGGCGAGGCGGAGGAATTCCATGGGGTCGGTATCGGGGGAAATATGAGTCTCCACGATGCGCGGGCTGCCCTCGGTGAGCGTGCCCGTTTTATCCACGACGAGCGTAATCACGCCCGCGAGCAGTTCGAGAGCTTCAGCGTTCTTCACCAGCACGCCGAGCTGCGCGCCGCGCCCGATGCCCACGGTGATGCTCATGGGCGTAGCGAGACCGAGCGCACAAGGGCACGCGATGATGAGCACGGCCACGGCATTTACGAGTGCGTGCGCGAGGCGAGGCTCCGGGCCGAGGGAAAACCAAAGCGCCGCCGTGAGCACCGCGAGCCCGAGCACGGCGGGCACAAACCACCCCGCCACACGATCCGCGAGCGCCTGGATCGGCGCGCGGCTGCGTTGCGCCTCGGCGACCATCTGCACGATCCGCGCGAGCACCGTCTCGCTACCCACGCGCTCGGCGCGCATGAGGAAAGCCCCCGTGCCATTCATCGTCCCACCCGTCACCGCATCGCCCGCGTCCTTGGCCACGGGCACGGGTTCGCCGGTGAGCATGGCTTCATCCACACTAGAGCTACCCTCCGTGAGCACGCCATCCACCGGCACTTTCTCACCGGGCCGCACGCGCAAGATCGCGCCCACCACCACAGCGGAGAGCGGCACCACTTGCTCCTCGCCATTCTCCACGACCCGCGCGATGGCGGGGGAAAGATCGAGCAACTCGCGGATCGCACCGCCCGTCTTGGCACGCGCTCGCAATTCCAAAACCTGCCCCACCAACACGAGCACCACGATCACCGCCGCCGCCTCGAAATACAGCCCCACCCCGCCCTCCTCCACCGGGAAAAGCCCCGGCGCAAACATCGCCACCGCGCTGTAGGCAAAAGCCGCGCCGACGCCGAGCGCGATCAGCGTGAACATATTCAGACGCCCCGTGCGCAGCGACCGCGCCCCCCGCACAAAGAACGGCCAGCCCGCCCACAGCACCACCGGCGTAGTCAGCGCAAACTGCGTCCACCGCGACGCCTCGCCCATGAACCAATGCGGTGCGCCGGAAAAAAGATGCCCCATCGCCAAAACGAAAACCGGCAGAGCCAGCCCCGCGCCCAGCCACATCCGCCGCGACATATCGCGCAACTCGCCATCCTCCTCGGCGGCGGCAGCCATCTTCGCCTCCAGCGCCATCCCACAAATGGGGCAATCCCCCGGCTGATCCCGCTCGATCTCCGGGTGCATCGGGCAAGTGTAGATCGTTTTCACCTCCGCCTTCCACGCCGGGTTGCGCTCTAGCGCCATCCCACACTTTGGGCAAGCGCCCGGCACGTCCGACTCCACGCCGCTGCACATCGGGCAAAAATATCGCGCCACAGCAGAAGGATTCACTTCCCCATGCTGCTGATGCTGCCCGCCGCAGCAGGAATGTGTGTGTGTATGTTCGTCGCCCATGATTCGCCGCAGACTATCGCTCATCGGGTGCGATGCGGCGATGGGTATTTCCGAGAAGCACCTTCCCCGAACGGACTCAGAATGAAAGCCCCCAGACTGACGTCCTTAAAAAAACGAACGAAACGAGCAAAGAAGAAAAAACTCCGCTATTTTGAGTGGAGAAAACAG
This sequence comes from Verrucomicrobiaceae bacterium, assembly GCA_043757005.1. Taxonomy (GTDB): domain Bacteria; phylum Verrucomicrobiota; class Verrucomicrobiia; order Chthoniobacterales; family Chthoniobacteraceae; genus SXWH01. Next base: position 3,193 of record JAYVQK010000167.1, on the reverse strand, counting down.
AAGGCCGAAGCGGGAATAGATTCCTTAAGAAAAGAAGTCAGAGAATCACGTAAAAGCCGCCCCGACAGTCCTGACAATCTTCTCGTAAAGTTGCTAAGACCCATGATTCCGAGCTGATTTAATCAGCGTTTTATTTATGTCTGTGCAGAATAACAGGGCAGCTCTTTTTTTACGCGGTAGAACTAAGCTCTCTGCTCTCCGCTGATTGTCCCGGCACGTATGAGCCATCACGCTTTTAATCCGGAGCATCTCTTCCTCACTCGCCGCGATTTTTTGCGGCGCGCGGGCATGGGTATGGGGATGCTGGCGGCGGCGGGTGTGCTGGGGGAACGCGGCATCCTCTCGCCGGGTGGGCTCGTCGCGGCGGAACAGATCTCCGGCACAAATCCCCTCGCTCCGAAACAGCCTTGGCACTTCCCCGCGAAGGCGAAAAGGGTCATCCATATCTTCCTGAATGGCGGCGCGTCGCACGTGGATACTTTTGACAGAAAAACCGAGCTGGACAAATGGCACGGCAAGGAAATCCCGGTGAAGCTCTCGACCGAACGCAAGACGGGCGCGGCGTATCGCTCGCCCTTTTCGTGGCAGAAATACGGGCAGTGCGGCATGGAGGTGAGCGAGCTTTTTGCCAAGACCGCCGAGCATGTGGACGATATGTGCTTCATCCGTTCGATGCACGCGGATGTGCCCAATCACGAGCCTTCGCTGTTGCTGATGAATTGCGGCGACTCGCGACTGCCACGCCCCAGCATGGGCTCGTGGATCACTTACGGGCTAGGCACGGAAAACCAAAACCTCCCCGGCTTTGTATCGCTCTGCCCCGGCTACCCCATTCAGGAATCGCAGAATTGGCAAAGCGGATTTTTGCCCGGCATTTTCCAAGGCACCTACGTGGATACGCGCAAGCAGAGCATTGAGGAGCTGATCGAAAACATCCGCAACGACCGCATGACGTTGCCCGAGCAGCGGCGGCAGCTCGATCTGCTGCAAACGCTCAATGCCGAGCACGCAAAGAAGCGCCAGCAAGACGCGCCGCTCGAAGCGCGCATCCAGACTTACGAGCTGGCCTACCGGATGCAAATGGAGGCGGCGGACGCCTTCGACATCGCGCGCGAGCCGCAGAGCATCCGCGACCTTTACGGCCCCGGCACGCAGGCGCGGCAATTCCTCATCGCGCGCCGGCTCATCGAGAAAGGCGTGCGCTTTGTGCAGCTCTGGCACGGCGATGGGCAGCCGTGGGATAGCCACGACGACATCGAGGTGCAGCACCGCCGGCTCGCCAAGGAATGTGACCAAGGCATCGCCGCCCTGCTCACCGACCTCAAGCAGCGCGATATGCTGAAGGACACGCTCGTGATTTGCTCCGGCGAATTTGGCCGCACGCCCACCGTCGAACTGCCCACGCCGGGCTCAAACGCTGGCAAGATCAATGGCCGCGACCACAATCACCACGGCTTTACGCTCTGGATGGCGGGCGGCGGGGTGAAAGGCGGCATGGTCCACGGAGCGACCGATGAGTTTGGATTCAAAGCCGTGGAGAAACCCGTCCACGTCCACGATCTGCAAGCCACGATCATGCGGCTACTCGGCTTCGATCACGAGAAATTCACCTACCGCTACGCAGGCCGCGACTTCCGCCTCACGGATGTGAGCGGGAATGTAGTGAGCGAAGTGATCGCGTAAGCAGTGGCGGCAGCTCGCCCGCCCCCCCCGTGTGAAAGCGCCGCTGCTATCATATAAAGGAGACGCTGAATAAAGGCTCTCCGCTGTTTTGAGTGGAAGCCTCCTGTAACAGCGCATGAGCTGCGACAGAACTCTGAGGGGAATAATTCCTCTGTCGGGTGGGGCATTTACGGGATTCTCTGCCTTCATTTCTTAGCGAATCTCATTCCGCGAAGTCCTTCTGCTTTTTCTCACTCAAAACAGCGGAGCCCCAAAAAGCAGCACAAGCGTTCTAGCCTGTGCCATGTCAATAATCTGTCTGTCTCGAATGGCACTCAGATAAGGACGGAAATGGACAACTTCCCCTTCTCTGAAAGCGTGCGCTGTTTTTTTGCCGTGTAGCGGCAGCCCGAGGGTAGCCGTGGGTTTTAACCCACGGTCGAACGCGCACCGAGCGCCCGTCGCGGAGCGACGGCTGATCACGGCTCGTGCTTGCTGCGTCTTGTTCAGGCGTCGCTCCGCGACGCAGTCCCCCTCGCCCTTTCCGTAGGCTAAAGCCCACGGCTACCCTCAGGCTGCCGCTACGCGGCAAATACACGACACACTAGATTCCGCTCGCTCGATTCCGCTCGCTCCTCGGTGAGGGGCTTATCTGAGTGCCATTCCTGTCCGTCCCCTTGCGCTTGCGCTCCCCTTGCGCTCCCCTTACGCTGCCCTTGCGCTGCCCTTGCGCTGCTGTTTTTGATGTGTTTGGACACCGTTGTCCGCTTCGTGCTATCGGCCTTCCAGCTTTCTTAACTTTTCCTCTAATTCAACGATCCGACGCACAGCCTCCTCCTTTTGCCGACGCTCCTCCTCCTTTTGCCGACGCTCCTCCTTGATCTCCGTCTCCGCGTTCTCCATCCGCTCGAACACACTCTCCAGCTCATCTTCCATCCCCATCTCCCGCTTCGTTTCCTCATCGGCAGCGGCGGAGAGCAGCGTGCGCGTCATTTGATTCACCAGCGGGTCTTTCGATAAATCGCTATCTATCACCAAAAAGTGCGGATTCTCACGGTCTTTATGCCGTTGATCGAACACTAGCAACGCCCGCTCAATCTCCGTCTCTGCACAGTCATCCAGTAGCGGGATCTGCACGATCACCGCGTCGTGCGTCAGCATTTCTACGAAACGATCGCTAGTCCCAGCGGGCAGCGCCACATCTGTCACCCCGTCTAAGTATTGCCTCTTCACCTTCACCACTTTCGGCAAGGCTTTATTTAAAATAAACCCCAAGAGATAAATCGCGATGATCGGCAGCGGCGCGCGCACCTTGGCAGGCACCGCATAGTGGCTCCCGAGATACTCCCGAAACCGCCCCACCACATCCCCAGACTGCGCCTTTTGCAGCTCAATGAGCACCTTCTGCACCCGCCCATCCCCCAGCCGCACCTCCGCCGCAAAATCCACCCGAAACACCCGCACCAACCGCTCATCACTCCCGATCAAAGAAGCGTGCCGATGCGACATCTCCTGCGCCTGCGGCACCAAA
>JAYVQK010000166.1:0-6659 GCA_043757005.1 Verrucomicrobiaceae bacterium | reverse complement strand
GCCGCCCTGCACGATCTGCTCGCAAAGCTGCCTGCCAATAGCAAACTCCTCCCAGCCGCACGCAAGACACTCGATGATGCCGAGAAATCCATCACCGATACCAACGCAGCCATGCTCAAAAAAAATCTCGCCGCAGGGGCCAAGATCACCACGAGCAACCCTGCCGTGGATAAAGACGGCACACCGGAAGAAGCTATAGATGGCGACCCAAAGACAAAATGGCGGGATGGAAAAGCAGGCATCAAATGGCTCGCCCTCGACCTCGGCTCTAGCAAGAAAATCTCCCGCTGGATCGTCCTCCACGCTTCCTCCACACTCGGTGGAAAGCCCGAGTTAAATACGGTGGATTTTGCACTCCAGAAAAGTCCCGATGGGGCTCACTGGGTGGATGTGGATACGGTCACAGATAACCACTCTGGCATCACAGACCGCGTCTTTCCGCCCATCACCGTCCGCTACGTCCGCCTCGTCGTGAACAAGGCCACCGATTCACAGAAAGATACGGCTACACGTATTTTTGAATTTCTGCTCGGCGACGCCGCCGAGCAGGCCAAGACCGTCTATGAGCCCGCCGAAAGCCTCGCCATGCGCATTAATAAAGACGCGCCCTTCGTCGCCGGGCCCATCGGCAAAGTGGATATGGCGGGCAGCGCACAATACGACGAGAAGAAAAAAATATATACTCTCATAGGCAGTGGCGCTGACATCTGGAATAAAGAAGACGCCTTCGAGTTTATGTGGGTGCCCATGGTTGGCGACGGCGAAATCGTCGCTCGCGTCCTTAATTTAGACAGCAAACATAACTGGTCCAAAGCGGGTGTAATGATCCGCTCCGCCCTCACTAATAACTCCAGTCAAGCCATTGTGGGTGTGGGCTCGGGCGGCAAAATCCAATTCTTATTACGTAAAGAACCGGGGATACTCGCCACCTCCGGCAACCTCCCGAATGTTGATCTGCCACGATGGCTGAAAATCGTCCGCAAAGGCACCACCGTCATCGGCTACCAATCGGGCGACGGCATCAACTGGAACGAAGTCGGACGCGAAACACTCGTGGGGCTCGAAGCCGTCGCCTACGCCGGCATCTTCGTATGCTCGCACGCAGACGGGCAGCTTTCGAAAGCGGAATTTAGCGACGTGACGATCAGCAATAATCAGCCATAGCGGCGGCGGCTTTAAAAATGAAGGAAACCCCCTGATGACTTCGGATGACGCTCTCGAAGCAAGAAGGTTCGAGGTTCCCATGAATCTATCCCACAGGCGGGGTGCCTGTGCCCTGCGCGCTACTTTGCGAGGCTCTCGCGCAGGGCGGTTTTCCATTCGGCTGGGAAGTCGACTTGCTCCATCGCAGCCTGCGCTTTTTTAGAGACATCCATATAGGGGAAATGCAGTTCGCCCCACATCACCGTCTCGAAAACACGGCGGCGTGTTGCGGGGTCACTGATCTTGGCGACCTGCTCCAGCGCGCTCTTTGCATCTTGCGTGTAGGTCAAAGCACGGCCTTCGAGCATGAGATCACGCTGCCTTCCAGCAGGGAAATCTGCGGCATCCAGCAGGTGACCCGCACTGACAGGCGATGGCGACAGAGGGAGCCCGCCCGCCACGCGGCCAATCCCCCTCCACGCCTCGTCTTGCAGCGCCCCGGCTGGCAGAGAGGCAGCCCACTCGTAGGCTTTTGCGGAATCATACCTAAATGCAAATCTCGCGATAGAGCCGACGCTTGCGGCCTGCTTTTCGGGAGGGAATTCAGCGAAGATCGAGAGCGCGTCGGCCCGCGTCGTATGCCCGAGGATTTGCAGGAGCCAATCATCCCGCTCCGCGCTCGCAGGCAAGCTGCGCAGCCATGCGACCGTTTCTTTGGGGGCTTTGTAGATCGCACTATCGAGGGGCGAAGTGGTATTGGTCATCCCCATCGGTGCATCCCATTCCACGCCGTCTGATTTTTCCGAAAAGAACATCTGCTCTCTGGCAATAATAGGGACGCCATTGGCCAGCGCCCAAGCCAATGCCGCCAGCGGCTCTTTCTTCGCCCATTGCGCCGCGAGCCCAGGCCCGGCAGTCGCGAGTAGCTCCGGCGCTTTCTCCACCATCCATTTGGAAGTCTCCACCGCCTTGCTCACGCCCGCCTCATATCCCAACGACGCAAAAAAGCGTGCGTCGGTGAGGCCACATTCCTGCGCTTGCGCGAAAGCTTTTTGCGGGTCTCGCTGGCCACCACACACGATCACCTGCGCCATCGCGCTGTCACGTTCCACGCCCGGTGCGAGCGCCTTCGCCGCCGTCAGTGCCTGCTTCGCATCGGCCTGCCCCCATTGGAAGAATAACCCCATCATGCTCTTCTTGCGCTGCGCGCCCGGCGAGAAGCTCTGGAGCTGCGCGAAGAACGCCGGATACTCCGCGCGCGGCCAGTTCGACATGACATTCTGCAATACGTGGCCCGCCCCTTCTCGCGGCCAATTCTCACGGGCCAAAGTGAGTGCTTCGTCCCGGAATTTGCTCGCCCATTCCTCCGCAATCGCACGCGAGACGCTGTCGCCCGAGAAGCTAAGTCCACTCATACGCTGCCGCGTGATTTGCCGCCCCCACGCGCACGCCGCCGCGCGGTCGCACGCGATCCATGCTTGGAAGACGAGCAGTATCTTTTCCTTGCTGCCCTCCGCCGCAGACCGTTGCAGCAGGGCGATGATCCTCGGGAAATCGCCCGGCTGTAGGCTCGCCAGCAGCCCGTGGACATTGGCGAAATCCTCAAGGCTCTTTGGCGAGCCCAGCGCCGCCAAAGCCGCCGCTGCCGCCTCGCTCACCGCAGGCTCCACGCGCTCCCCGCGAGTGCTCGCAGCAGCCCCAGCGAGCGGTGCCGCAGGCGCAGGCGCAAGCACCGGCGCAGGCCCGAGCACGCCAAGCGCGTAGCCGATGCACGCGGCGCTGAGGGTGAGTGGGATGAGAAAAATGGGTTTCATATTCGTGATGGGACTGCGGAAGATGCGGTGGATGGTGAGCTTTGAACTCTGAACTCTGAAGGCGAACTCTTAACTCTTAACTCTTAACTCTTAATCTTTAATGTTTCTGCTTCGGCGCGTTCGCAGTGACGGAGGACGGGGTCGCTTTTGCGTATTGGAAGTTCCGAGTTCAGAGTCCCCCCGCAGTTTTCATTGCCCCGCCCGCAACATCCACTGCCTCCATAGCGGGTGGACTCCCGGTAATGCGGTGAGCCACTCGCGCGTGGCGGCGGGGTTTTGTTTTTGCAGGGTGGCGGCGATGCTTTGCGCGGCGAGCTGGCGGATGGTGGGGTCTGCAATCGCCTCCACCCATTCGCGGGCCACCGCTGCATCCTTCCCTATCGCCGCGCTGGCGTAGGCGCGAAAGGCGCGATCTTTTTGCTTGGGATCTGCAAGGCTCTGCGCCCACTGCGCGGCGGCCTCGGCGTCTTTGGCGAACCACTTCCGCACGGTTTCATTCAGCCACGGGGTGTCGTTGCTTTTGTTCTCCACCCGATGAGCCGCCTCCGCTGGGAGATCGGGCGTCACCCCGTCGGCGAGGGTGACTGGGTTGGAATAGCGGGTGTAGTCGCTGAGCGAGTCGCGCGTCGCGCCGGGCGGCAGCGAGTCCCTCCACGCGAGCGCGGCATCGTGGTCGGTGCGCGTCCATGCCGAAAACACGCTCTGGATAGGCGCCTCGCCCTCACTTTTTGCAGAAGCCGTATTTTGCAGCGCCCATTTTGCCGCCTCTTGCGGGGCATCTGTCGCCCATGCTTGCAGCAATAGGTGTTGGATCTCTCCCCGCATCGAGGCGGGGAGTGCTGCGCTGCGATTGAGCAGGCCGAGGCGCTTCGCAGGGTCGAGGGCGTATGCCGCTTCCCTCGCGGGAAATGTATAGCCGGCGGGAGTTTCCTTCGTCGCATCCACCGCCAGCGTCTCCCACGCAGCGTCGGGATATTGCAGGGCGAGCGTGTTCAGCGTGTGGCCTTGGCTCCACTCGGGCTTTCCCTTTTGCACTACCTCCAGCACCGCTCCAGCGCCCTTCTTCTGCGCCGCCGCGAGGGCGGATCGGAAGACGCGCTCATCGTTTAATTGCACCGCGAGCGCCGCGCCGCTGGAGGGATCATTTGCGGCGATGCCTTGCGCGATGCCCAGCTCGGCGGCCTTGCGCTGAGCGTCGTCGCGACATTCGCCGAGGTAGCTGTGTGCGGCGGCGGGCTCGTCGCGGGCGATTTTCGTAAAGGCCATCGTGATCGCGCTGCTCACCGCCCTCTCCGGCCCCATCGCGGTAAAAATTCGCAGCGCGTCCTTCGGGCGTGCCTCGATCAGCGCGCTATAAAGTGGCACCGTCTGAAACGCTCCCAGGCCTTCCGATTTCTTCATCAGCTCGGGCAGTGCGGCGAGCGCGCCTTTTTCATCCACCGCCAACCAACGCTCCACGAAAGATCGCGCAAATGCTACGCTTAAAAACTTATCGAAATCAAAGAACGGCATCGTCTCCTTCCCACTCGCCAGCGCGCGAAAATCCTCGGCACCCAGCTCCGCAATCGCGCCCAGCAAAAACTGTGCGCTGCGCGGGAGATCGCTCGAATCATAAAGCCTGCCGAGCCGCTTCACTGCTGGCATCTTCGCGACTTCCTCGCGGAGCGGGCGCACTGGCGGGACGACTCGGGGAGCGACGCTCGGCGGCACTGTTGCGGCCACTTTTCCCACCACCACGACAGCCGCCTCCAGTGGAGAAAGCGGCACCCGCCGAGCCAGCAAAAAACCCGCCCCGCACGCCGCAACCATGATGAGGATAGAACGCATCCCCGATGCCTGTATCCCGCCCACTCAGCACCGGAAAGTGAAATCCCTCCCGGAGGTGTGCGACAGGTTGATGGTTGATGAGAAAGGCACCGCAAGCAGGTCGCTTTTTTTCAAAAGATGGGATGAAGGCTTGCACACTTTGTTGCGCTTGGCCTCGTTCTTTGTGACACGATTGCTTTTATGAAAATCCTATCTGCATTGCTTTGCATCCTTGGCGCATTTTCCCGTGCTGCACCACCCGCACCTGCGCCGCTGGTGGTCCGCATCCAGATCGCCGCTGCGCAGCCAAGTGGGCCGCTAAAGCCCATCTGGCGGTTCTTTGGCGCGGATGAACCGAATTATGCCTACATGAAAAATGGCAGTGAGTTGCTCGGTGAACTGGGCGCGCTGAAGAAGGATGAGGTGTTTTTCCGCACGCACAGTTTGCTCGTCACGGGCAATGGAGAGCCTGCTTTGAAGTGGGGCTCGACGAATGCCTACACGGAGGATGCGGCGGGAAATCCGGTGTATGATTGGAAGATTGTGGATCGAATTTTTGACACGTATCGCGGCAATGGTGTGCGGCCTTATGTGCAGGTGGGATTTATGCCGCAGGCGCTTTCCGTGAAGCCAGAGCCGTATCAGCATCAATGGGGCGTCGGATCGAAATATGGGGACATCTATACAGGCTGGGCGTATCCGCCGAAGGATTACGCAAAGTGGGAGGAGCTGGTCTATCAATGGGCGAAGCATTGCGTGGAGCGATATGGCGAGCAGGAGGTATTGCGCTGGTATTGGGAGACGTGGAATGAGCCAAACATTGGCTACTGGAAGGGAACCCGTGAGGAATTTTTTGCGCTGCACGATCACGCCATTCGCGCCGTGCGCCGCGCCATCCCGGCGGCGAAAGTCGGTGGGCCTGATGTGGCGGGCGGCAAGGGGGGCGATTTCTTGGAAAGCTTTCTGAACCACTGCCGGACGAAGGGCACGCCGCTGGATTTCATCTCCTTTCACGCGAAGGGTAGCCCCAAGCAAGTGGATGGGCACGTGCGCATGGGCATCTCGAATCAACTCCGCGACATTGACGGTGCTTTTGGCGTGATCGCCAAACATACGGAACTTAAAGCCACGCCCATCGTCATCGGTGAATCTGATCCCGAGGGCTGCGCCGCCTGCCAAGGGCCAGATCTCGCGTATCGGAACGGCACGATGTATTCGAGCTACACCGCTGCGATTTTCCCGCGCAAGCTCGACCTCGCGGAGAAATACGGCGTGAATCTAGAAGGCGCACTCACTTGGGCTTTCGAGTTTGAGGGACAGCCCTACTTCGCCGGCTTCCGCACGCTCGCCACCAATGGCATTGATAAACCGGTGCTCAATGTTTTCCGAATGTTCTCCCGCATGAGCGGCGAGCGGCTGCGCGTGGAAAGCGACGGCGCGGTGCCGCTGGATGCGCTTTTAAAAACAGGCGTTCGCGAAAAGCCAGACGTCTCTGCCCTCGCCGCGCGCTCGGGCAAACGCATCACGGTCCTGGTCTGGTATTATCACGATGACGATCTCTCTGGCCCCGATGCCGCTATTACGCTCGATCTAAAAGATGCGCCCGATGGGAGCCCGAAAATGACGCGCACGCTGATAGACCAAACGCACTCGAACTCTTTCAGCGCGTGGCAAGACATGGGTTCTCCGCAATCGCCGAACGCCGATCAGATCCGCGAGTTAGAAAAAGCCAGCGAACTCACGCATGCACCTGACAATGCCGAAGTAAAATCCGCCACCGGGCATTGCGAAATCACGTTCCCCCTCGCACGGCAGGGCGTGACGCTCGTGGAGCTGGAGTGGCCTTAAAACTTACGCCGGGAGGCAGCATCGCTACTTCCATTTCGTCGGCGAGAG
>JAYVQK010000165.1:0-6712 GCA_043757005.1 Verrucomicrobiaceae bacterium | reverse complement strand
AAGTTCGTGGAGGGTGTGTTTGGGCAGGAAAAGCATCGGTTCGGAACTGCTAGGCGTAGAGGAGGCAAGCCAATCAAGGCAATGGAGGGAGTGCCGCTGCAGTCGCTGAGGGATTTGAAGAACGGAGGAATCATTTATGGTGATCTATGTCAATAATCTGTCTGTCCCCTTGTATTTTCCCTTGTATTTTGTGTATTTAATATGTCCCCTTGTATTTAATAAAATGTGGAGCACTTCCGCCAACTAACGCACTTCCTCCCACTCTGGCTGCTCCTTTTCGCCGCTCCGGCGAGCGCGGAGGGACGCGGCGAGCGCGGAGGGACGGACAGATTATCAGTGAGTAAAAAGTCATTTTAAAGAGAAGAAACGGAAAATCTGACAGGTGATCAAACCACGAAAATGCGCCCAAAACGCTCAAGGCAATGTATTTCCACCCTACGCTATGCGTATGATCGTATGACGCGGGTGACGTTTCCAGATGGGACGCATGAAGATGTGGAGTCTGAACTCTTTGCGGTGGCGAAAGCTTGGGATCGGGAGGGGCGGCTTTGGGTGATGGGGCATGATGCGGTGGGGCGGCTCACGAGTGCGATGGATGGGGCTGGGCGGTGATCATTTTTGCGCACTGCTTTGGAAAGAGGGCGGTGGCTTGGCGTGGTTTTGGGGCGGCACTCGCGAGGGATACCTCTGCGCTCATTTGTGGTTGGAAATGCGGTGCTCGGGATTCAATCAGTGCGTCCTTAAAACTGCGCCGCTCCTACGGAAGTATTCAGTCGCAGGGGTGCAGTCGGTTCGGGATACTCGGCGCTAATGTGCGGCATTTCCGGCAAACTTTATTTCGATACCGAGCGTCCAGCGAATCGCGAGATTTTGGCGGCGATGAATGGGGCTATCACGCATCGCGGGCCAGACAGCGATGGGTTTCATTTTGATAGAAACGTGGGCATCGCGATGCGGCGACTGGCGATCATAGACGTGGGTGGCGGCGACCAGCCGGTGAGTAATGAGGACGGCTCGGTGTGGATTGTTTTCAATGGGGAAATCTACAATCATCCGGCGCTACGAGCGGAGCTGGAGCGGCACGGGCACACGTTTCGCACGCACAGCGATACGGAGTGTATCGTCCACGCCTACGAGGAATATGGGGATAATTGTGTGCGGCATTTGCGGGGGATGTTTGCATTTGCGATCTGGGATGCGCGGCGGCGACGGCTCTTCATCGCACGGGATCGGATGGGGAAGAAGCCGCTCTATTATGCGGAGCACGATGGCGCGCTGCTCTTCGGCTCGGAGCTGAAGTGTCTGCTGCAATACCCCGGTTTTCCGCGTGAACCTGACCCGGTGGCGCTGCATCACTACCTCACTTTGCAATGTGTGCCCGATCCGCTCACGGCGCTCCGCGCGGCGCGCAAGTTGCCGCCCGCGCACACGCTGGTATGCGAGGAGGGGCGGATCACCACGGCGCGGTATTGGGATCTGGACTACCGCGAGAAGCTGACTGGCCCAGAGCCGGAGCTGCGCGAGCGAGTGCGGGCAAAGATCGAGGAGAGCGTGCGCATCCGCCTGATGAGCGAGGTGCCGCTCGGCGCGCATCTCAGCGGGGGTGTGGATTCCAGCGTGATCGTGGCGCTGATGGCGGGGATGAGCACGCGGCCTGTGAAGACATTTTCCATCGGGTTCGAGGAGGCGGCCTTTAACGAGACGGATCACGCGCGGGCAGTGGCCGAGCGGTTTGGCACGGAGCACGAGGAGTTCATCGTGCGGCCCGATGCGTTGGAGGTGCTTGGGCCGCTCGTGGAGCATTTCGATGAGCCCTTTGCCGATCCCGCCGCGATCCCGCTGTGGTATCTCAGCAAGCTCACGCGCCAGCACGTCACCGTGGCGCTGAATGGCGACGGCGGCGACGAGGCTTTCGCAGGCTACCAACGCTACTACGCCGACCGCGTGGCCGATCTCTACCGCCTCGTGCCCCGCGCGCTGCGGGATGGGCTCGATGCCGTGCTGCGGCGTCTGCCCGGCGGCGGCGATAAGCCCGTGGAAAAGAGCCCGCTCGCAGCGCTGCGCAAGCTGGGACAAGCCGCGTCTTTCAGCAGCGGCGCGAGCGTGGTGCGGTGGGGGAGCTACTTCACGGAGGCGGAAAAGGCCGCGCTTTATACGCCCGACTACGCCGCGCAACTCCACGCCGAGCCCAGCCACCGCGCGATGGAGCGCACCTTTGCCACCGCGCTTGCGGGCAACCGCCTCGACCGCACTCTCTACACCGATCTGCACCACTACCTCCCGCACGCGCTGCTGGTGAAGGCCGACCGCATGGCCATGGCGCACTCGCTGGAGGCGCGTTCGCCTTTCCTCGATCACGAGCTGCTGGAGCTGGCCGCGCGCCTGCCGGAGCGGTGGAAAGTGCGCGGCACCACGACGAAATGGATCCTCCGCGACCTCTACCGCGACGTGCTCCCCGAGCGCATCGCGGGGCGTGGGAAACTCGGCTTCAGCGTGCCGCTCGCGGGCTGGTTTGCAGGCCCGCAAATCGCAGCCGTGCGCGACCTCCTCCTCGCGCCGGATAGCCGCACACGCGCGCTTTTCCGCCGGGAAAAAATCGCGCAACTCGTGGAAGAAAACCGCACCCGTCGCGCCGACCACGGCAAGAAACTCTGGGCGCTGCTCTGCCTCGAAATGTGGATGCGAAAGCTGGCTGTCTGAGCCCATGACGCTTCCGCATTTGCAATGTCCCCGCGCGGTGTTTGGCGAATTACGCGCCGATGTCTCTGCTGCGCCGTGGCGCGATTTGGTAGCGGTGGAGTTGCGCAACATCGCGACAGGCGCGGCTCCCCAGCAAGGCACAGCGGTGCGCTGCGCGTGGGATGCGCGCGAGTGGCGCGTGCTTTTCCACTGCGCAGATAGCGACCCGTGGGCCACGCTCACGCAGCGAGACGGGCCGCTTTACCAAGAGGAGACGGTGGAGGTTTTCTTCGATCCGTTTGGTGACTTGCAGAGCTATTTCGAGATCGAGGTGAACCCGCTCGGCACGGAGTTGGACATCGTTTTCCGCCGCAGCCGCAGTGGCTACAAGGGCGACTGGGCGTGGGATTGCGAGGGCCTGCGCAGTCGTGTGCGGGTGGGGGAGGGGACTTGGGCGGTGGAGCTGGCGATCCCGTTTGCGTCGGTTGCTGAGGTGCCGATGGTGGGGCAGAAATGGCGCGTGAATTTCTGCCGCATAGATCGCCCCTCGCGGGACGGTTCCTTGCCGCGCGAACTCACCGCGTGGTCGCCGCCGATGCGTGAGAGCTTTCACACGCCGACGCGATTTGGCGTGGTGGAATTTGTATAAAACAAAAGGCCGGAAATCGCGGTGCGACTTCCGGCCCTTGCAGAGTATTAGGGCGTTGGATTAAGCGTCGAGCTTGGTCCAGGCGGCGTTCTTTTTCGACGAAGCGACGACGGCTTCGATGAAGGCCATGCCGCGGATGCCGTCTTCGATTTTCGGGTAATCGAGGGCGAGGTCGTCCTTGGCGAGCTTCTTCTTTTCAATGCGCGCGCGGATCGTGGCGGCGAAGTTTTTGTAGATGTTGGCGAAGGCTTCGAGATAGCCCTCGGGGTGCGAGGGGGGCGTGCGACCGGCTGCCAGTGCGGCTTTGCCGAGGTAACCGTTGGCGGTGCGATAGACTTGCATGGGCTGGTCCAGCCATTTCACGAGTAGCGTGTTGGGCTCGCGTTGGTGCCATTCGAGGCCGCCCTTTTCGCCATAGACGCGGATGTTGAGGTTGTTCTCTTCGCCCACGGAAATTTGCGAGCTGTGGAGCACGCCTTTTGCGCCGCCTTTGAAGCGCAGGAGCACATTGCCGTCGTCATCCAGCTTGCGGCCTTTGACGAAGCTGGTGAGGTCGGCGGCGAGTTCGCTGATTTGCAGGCCGGTGATGTATTCCGCGAGGTTCTCCGCGTGCGTGCCGATGTCGCCGATGCAGCCCGCTGCGCCGCTGCGCTTGGGGTCGGTGCGCCAAGCGGCCTGCTTTTGGTCCGAGGCTTCGAGGCGGGTGGCGAGCCAGCCTTGGGGATACTCGACGACGACTTTGCGGATCTTGCCGAGCGTGCCGTTGGCGACCATCTCGCGCGCTTGTTTCACCATGGGGTAGCCTGTGTAGTTATGGGTGAGGCCGTAGAGGAGGCCGCTCTTTTTCACGATCTGGGCGAGGGTCTTGGCCTCGGCGAGATTGAAGGTGGCGGGCTTGTCGCTGAGGACGTGGAAGCCGTGCTCCAGCGCCATTTTCGCCGGGGCGAAGTGCATGAAATTTGGCGTGACGATGGAGACGAAGTCCATGCGCTGATCGGCGGGCAGCGCGGCTTCGCCTTTGATCATCTCTTCAAAGGAGCCATAGCAGCGGCCCGCTGGCAGGTAGAAGTCTGCGCCGCTGGCTTTGCTGCGCTCGGGGTCGCTGCTGAACGCGCCGCAGACGAGTTCGACTTGCTGATCTATCGCGGCGGCGATGCGATGCACTGCGCCGATGAAGGCACCGCGCCCGCCGCCAACCATTCCGTAACGGATTTTTCTGCTCATGGTGTTTGGTAGTTTTTTGGAAAAGGCCCGCGCGTGGTGCGTGGGAGAGCTTGCGTGGTAGGAGCGCGGAGGGCGGGTGGCAAGGGGGAATTGAACTCCGAACTCTGAACTCCGAACATCACCGAAGCCGCATCGTTCGGAGTTTCATTCGGGTCGGACGCCTGTCCCCACAAAATACAACCGGGCGGCACTCGCAAGGAGCGCCGCCCGGCTGTGGGTTTGTCGGACGGGAATGGTTACTTCTTGAGCTCCTTGAGCGCGGCGACCACGTCGTCGAGCGTGGCGGGCGCAGGGCCTGTGGGGGTGGGCTCTGCTTTCTTCTCAAAACGCGCCATGAGTGCGTTGTAGGGTTTTACGATGAGGAAAAATACGACGACGGCGAGGATGAGGAAGGCGATGGCGGCGTTTAGGAAGTTGCCGATCATGACTCCGCCTTCGAGCACTTTCTCCCCAGCTTTATTTGTAACTTCCTTAGCACCGATTGCGATGCTTGAAAAATCTGGTTTCCCTCCGCTTAGACCGATGATTGGTGTGATAATGTCCTTTACCATCGAGTCCACGATCTTGCCGAACGCGCCGCCGATGATGACGCCGACGGCGAGGGTGACGACGTTGCCTTTGAGGATGAATGATTTGAATTCTTCGATCAGGTTTTTCATAGCGGGGCGGATGGCATCCCTTCCGGCGGAAGGAGTAAAGAGATCATATCCTGAATAATCCGCCACGTGCTTTGCCCAAACGGGGGGATTGCGCGGTGGCAACTCTTTGTTACGTTGCTGTTCCTTTCCATTTCAACACCCTGAACTTTTACTCCATGATCCGCCGTCTTCTCTTTACCCTACTCTGCATCCTGTCTGCCACGAGCCTGCTAGCTGTGCCGACGGTCACTACGCAGGCTCCGATTGCGAGCGCGACGGTCTCTAGTCTGAGCACGATCAGCGTCACATTTTCCGAGGCGGTGACGGGGGTGGATGCGGATGATTTACTCATCAATGCGGACGCAGCGCAGTTCGTCACGGGCAGTGGTGCAGGGCCGTATGTGTTCACTTTTACGCAGCCGGCGGCTGGTCTGGTGAATGTCGGCTGGGCGGGGGATCACGGCATCGCAGGGCAGGCGGGGACGGGGGCGTTTGCGCCATCTATGTGGGTCTATACACTGAATGATACGATTGCGCCGACGGTCATTTTGCTGTCGCCGTCGGCAAGTGCGGTTTTGGCTTCGCTCACGCAGGTGGAGGTGACTTTTAGCGAAAATGTGACGGGGGTGAATGCGGCGGATCTGCTGGTGAATGGCGTTGCAGCGACGGCGATGACGGGCAGCGGGGCGGGGCCGTTTGTGTTCACTTTCACCCAGCCAGCGGCGGGGACGGTGACTCTGGCGTGGGCGGCGGGGCATGGGATAAAAGATACGGCTACAGTGCCGAATAATTTCGCAGGGGGGAGTTGGAGTGTGACGCTGAATGCGGCGGGGCACGGGACGCTACGGTTAAACGAATTCCTCGCCTCGAACGGCACGGGCATGGCCGATGAGAACGCGGTGCAGGAGGATTGGATCGAGATTTACAACTCCGGCACGACGACGGTGAACCTCGGTGGTTGGGCGCTGACGAATGACCACGGCGATCTTGGTAAATGGGTCTTCCCAGCGTGGACGCTGAACGTAGGCGAATACATGGTGGTGTGGGCCTCCGGCAATCATCGCAAGCCCGCGCAGACGACGGCAGGGGTGGATAATGCAAACACGCTGGCGTCGGCGCGGCTGCATACGAATTTTACGATCAACGAAAACGGCGGCTACCTCGCGCTCGTCGCGCCGGAGTCGCCGCGTGGGGTGGTCACGCAATACCCGCCGAACTACGATGAATTGACTGGGGTGACGGAATTTCCCTCGCAGCGCACGGATTACAGCTACGGCCCTCAGACGGGGGATAATGCGCTGCGTTACTTTGTCGCCCCCACGCCGAAAGCCTCCAACGGCACGAGCTTGCTGACGGCGAGCACGCTGAAGCCGAATTTCAGTGTCACTCGTGGCTTTTTCAAAGACAGCTTCCAACTCGTGCTCACTTGCGCGGATGCGACGGCGACGATCCGCTATACGACGGACTTCACCGAGCCGACCAGTGGCACAGGCACGCTCTATAGTGGGCCGATTACGGTGAG
>JAYVQK010000164.1:0-25313 GCA_043757005.1 Verrucomicrobiaceae bacterium | reverse complement strand
GGCGTCCGCTTCCTCGTGGACTCGGTTCGACCCGACGGAAGCTGGCCCATCGACACGAACCTGGCCACATGGGTGACCACGCTCTCAGTGAACGCACTACTTCTAGAAGGCGACTTGAACTCGTTTGAATCACTTAGCTCGGTCGATGCAATAAGCGCATGGTTACTAGGTCAGCAATACAAGCAGCGCCACTCCTACACTGGCGCGGAGTCCGGCGGCTGGGCCTGGACCGACCTGCCCGGCGGCGTCCCCGATGCCGACGACACCCCCGGCGCACTGCTCGCCCTCGCCAGACTCGGCGCGATAGACGGCCCCACCGAACGCGCCGCCTGCGCCGGAGCCGCTTGGCTGCTCGGCCTGCAAAACCGCGACGGCGGAATCCCCACCTTCTGCCGAGGCTGGGGCGCGCTGCCTTTTGATCGCAGCTCGCCCGACCTCACCGCACACACCCTCCGCGCCTGGAGCGCATGGCGCGTGCAATTTCCCGACCGCCCCCGGCTCGACCGAGCCATCGCACGGGCCATCCATTTTCTCCGCAGGGCGCAGCGGCCCGACGGCGCGTGGGTCCCACTGTGGTTTGGAAATGAACACGCCCCCCGCGAGGAAAACCCACTCTACGGCACCGCCCACGTAGCCCTCGCGCTCCGCGAAATCTTCGAAGCCGGCCACGCCGAAGCCCTCCCCCTCGCCCGCCAAGGCGAAGCCTACCTCGCCTCTTCGCAAAACCCCGACGGCGGCTGGGGAGGTGCCCCCGGCACCCCCTCCACGACGGAAGAAACCGCCCTCGCCGTGGAAGCCCTCGCCCACACCGAGCACATCGCCGCCACGCAGCGCGGCACCGCATGGCTCCTCCAGCGCATCGAGGACGACTCCTGGCGCGAACCATCCCCCCTCGGCTTCTACTTTGCCAAACTCTGGTATCACGAAAAACTCTACCCCCTCATCTGGACCGTCGCAGCACTTGGCAAAGTGCGCGCTTTAGACGCAGAGTGAAGGCGATGAATACCATCCGCTTCACTCTGCTCGCGCTCTGCCTGCTCGTCTGCGCTTGTGGGAATCAGGCGTCGCAGGTGGTGCGCTACGTGCCGCAGGAGGGAGATGTCGCGTTTCAATCGCTGCCGCATGAGCCGCTAGTGGATGCCATCGAGGGCTGCACGGAGTCTCCATTTTCGCACTGCGGCATCCTCCATTCTGCAAATGGGCAGTGGGTCGTGATCGAGGCGATCGGGCCGGTAAAAGAAACGCCTTTTGCGGCGTGGGTCGCCCAAGCGCGGGATGCGCGTTACGCGGTCTTCCGGCTGCGCGCGAGCTATCGCACAAAGATCCCCGCTTTCATCGCCGCCGCGCAGAGCTACGAGGGGCGACCCTACGACATTCATTACGATCTGGATGATGCAGCGATCTACTGCTCGGAGCTGATCTTCAAAGCGTTTCGCAGTGCAACGGGCGAAGACCTCGGGAAGCTCCAGACGCTCGGCCAGCTCAAGTGGGAACGACACGCGCTGGTGATCAAATATCTCGAAGGCGGCAAGCTCCCGCTAAACCGATTGATGATTACGCCGCGAAGTTTATCCGAATCTGCTCAACTTGAGCGGGTGTATCCGCTTTAATTCGCCCTCTATGCACCGTTTCTTTTTCTCCACGATCTTCGTTTCACTTTTGTCGTCGCTTTGTGCGGCAGAGTTTTACGTGGCCCCCACCGGGAGCGACTCGGGCACGGGGACGCTGGAGGCTCCTTTTGCCACGGTGCAGCGGGGGCAGCAGGCGGCGCAGCCGGGGGATACGGTTTTCCTACGCGGGGGGACGTATGTGATGACGGAGGTGCTGGTCGCGCAGCGGCGGCGGAATTATGCGTGCATCACGGTGCTGGATAAAAGCGGGACTGCGGAGAAGCCGATCAGCTACTCGGCTTATCGCGAGGAGCAGCCGATTTTCGATTGCTCGGCGGTGAAGCCGAGGGGGCTGCGGGTGGCGGCGTTTTACGTGAATGGGTCTTGGCTGAGGCTGAAGGGGATTGCGGTGACGGGCGTGCAGGTGACGATCCTCGGGCACACGCAGTCCATCTGTTTCGATAATGAAGGGAGCCACAATCGCTACGAACAGCTCTCGATGCACGACGGGCAGGCCATCGGCTTCTGGCTCGGGGATGGGTCGGAGAATCTGGTGCTGAACTGCGACGCGTATCGGAACTACGATTACACCTCCGAAAATCAGC
This sequence comes from Verrucomicrobiaceae bacterium, assembly GCA_043757005.1. Taxonomy (GTDB): domain Bacteria; phylum Verrucomicrobiota; class Verrucomicrobiia; order Chthoniobacterales; family Chthoniobacteraceae; genus SXWH01. The sequence continues at coordinate 23,098 of JAYVQK010000164.1, read as the reverse complement.
GCGGCGGGAATGTGGATGGCTTCGGCTTCCATGCGTCGGCGGAGAGCACGGGGAACATTTTCCGTGGCTGCCGTGCGTGGTGGAATAGCGACGATGGGTTCGATTTCATCATGGCTGCGGCGTCGGTGCGGCTGGAGAATTGCTGGGCTTTTTACAATGGCTACAGCCCGGAATTCAAAAGCCTGGGCGATGGGAATGGCTTCAAAGCAGGCGGCTACGCAGCGACGCCCGCCGCCGATCTCCCGAGCACGATCCCGCGCCACACGCTCACGGGCTGTGTGGCCGTGCGCAATAAAGCCTCGGGGTTTTACGCAAATCATCACCTCGGCGGGAACGATTGGCTGGGCAATACGGCGTATCTGAATGGCACGAACTTCAATATGCTCTGCCGCAACGCCGCGAACACTGCCGAGCTGCCCGGCTACGGCCACAAGATGCGCAACAACCTCGGTTACGACGGGCACGCGGAGGTGTCGAATCTGGATCGGGAGGCGAGTGATGTGGCGGGGAATTACTTCTCACTGCCGATGAAGATCACGGAGAAAGATTTCGTGAGCCTCGACCAAGCCGAGCTGATGAAGCCCCGCAAGGCGAATGGCGATTTGCCGGATATGGACTTCCTCCATCTCGCGCCGGGGAGCGCCGCGATAGATGCAGGCGTGGATATTGGCGTGCCCTTCCACGGCAGCGCGCCGGATCTCGGCGCGTTTGAAAAGTAGCCGCCCGCGCCGAACCTACTTCACCGCAGGCGGCACGATCTTCTCATCCCTCGGCAGCGGTTTGCTCTCAAACGGTTTGCCCGCCGCCTTCCACCCCGAGAAGCCATCCGTCATGTGATAAACCTGCGGGAAATGGACTTTCCCCGCCATCTCTTGCAGCGCCAACGCGCTCCGCCGCCCCGCCGCGCAATGCACCAGCACCGGCTTTGTCTGATCCAGCTCGCCGATCAGTTTCACAAAGTCCTTGTCGTGGACGTTCACATTCTTCGCCCCCTTGATGTGCTCATGCGCAAACTCCTCCGGCATCCGCACATCAAGGACGATGAGCCCCTTCGTATCCTTGATGAGCTTCTCCGCCTCCTCCACCGTCACCACCTTGGAAGGCAGCGAAGGCTTTGCTGGCGGGAGCGCCTTCGAGACATCGAGTAAAGGCTTCGCGTCATCCTGCGCGAAGGTAGATACGGCGGTGAAAATGGACGCGGCAAGAATAAGAGACTTCATGCGCGGGACTAGAACGGCAAAGCGCGCGGCGCGCAAGCGGCGATGTTTTACGCCAGCGCCTTCTTATACCGCTCGCCCACAAATTCCCAGTGGATCACCTCCTGAAACGCCTTGAGGTAATCCGCCCGGCGGTTCTGGTATTTCAAATAATACGCGTGCTCCCAAACATCCACCCCCAGCAGCGGAACGCCGCCCGTGCTGAGAGGCGAATCCTGATTCGCCGTCGCCTCGATCGTGAGCTTCCCCGCGCGAAAGACGAGCCAGGCCCAGCCGCTCCCAAACTGCTTCATCCCAGCCTCCGCAAACAACTCCTGCCATTTCGCCACACTGCCAAAAGCCTTCTCCATCGCCTTCAGCAAATCGCCCTGCGGCCCGCCGCCGCCCTTTTTCAAAAGCTGCCAAAAGAGCGTGTGATTATAATGCCCGCCGCCGTGATTGCGCACATCGCCGCGCACCACCTCCGGCACCGCGCCGAGCCCCTTCAGCAGCTCCTCCACACTCTTGCTCGCCAGCTCGGGAGCCTTCGCGATGGCCGCGTTGAGCTTCGCCACGTAGGCCGCGTGATGTTTGTCGTGGTGCAGCTTCATCGTCTCCGCATCCAGGATCGGCTCCAGCGCCTCGTAATCGTAGCCGAGCGGCGGCAGCTTGTGCGCCTCCACGGGAGCGGCGGGGACTTGGGCGAAAAGCTCGCTAGAGCTGGCGAGGGCGGCAGTAGCGAGAGTCTTGAGAGCGAAGCGGCGAGTGATCATTTTTGGTATGTAAAAAGTGAGAGCCGCGAGCGACCCCGCACCTTCTCTAACAGCACGCCAGCGTTTGCCAAGCGCGACGGCAGACGACTTTTGCAAAGCCCGAAAAGCCGCTTCCGTCCCTGTCCGGCGAAAGTATCTCGCACATTCGTAGAAATAGCCGTTGACACTCCCAGACGTGGCCCCTAGTTTCCGCGCCTCTTTTCCAAAGCAGGCATGAAGACATTTTCCGCAAAAGCAAACGAAGTGCAACGCAACTGGTGGGTCATTGACGCCGCCGATCAAGTGTTGGGCCGTGTAGCCGCCAAGGCTGCCAATCTCCTACGGGGTAAAGAAAAAGCGATTTTCACCCCGCACATGGATGCAGGCGACTTCGTCGTCGTCATCAATGCCGAAAAGGTTCGCGTGACCGGCAAGAAAGAAGTCCAAAAAAGCTACATGAGTTTCTCCGGCTACGTCGGCGGTCACCACAGCGAGACACTCAAAGCCCGCCGCGCGCGTCGCCCCGAACTGATCGTCCACGGCGCAATCAAAGGAATGATCCCGCACACCCGCCTTGGCCGCGCCCAGATCACCAAACTCAAAGTGTATGCCGGATCGGAGCACCCGCACGCCGCACAAAATCCTCAGCCCATCGGCAAGGTCGCTTAATTTTTTTCAGACTCACACTCAGCTATGTCGAACACTACCATCTCCGCCACCGGTCGCCGCAAGACCGCCAGCGCCCAAGTCCGCCTCACCGCAGGATCTGGCAAAATCGTCGTCAACGGACGCCCCTACGATGAATACTTCGCCGTCGCCTCGCAGCAAGGCGCAGTGCTCAAGCCACTCGAAGTGGCCCAAGTCCGCAATCAATTCGACATCAGCGTGAACGCCAAAGGCGGTGGCATCGCTGGCCAAGCAGGAGCCATCAGCCTCGGCATCGCCCGCGCACTTCTGGAGATCAACGCCGAAAACCGCCCCGCGCTCAAAGCGCAAGGGCTCCTCACCCGCGATTCCCGCATGAAAGAGCGCAAAAAGCCCGGCCAACCCGGAGCCCGCAAACGCTTCCAGTTCAGCAAACGCTAAACCTTCCACCTTACCCGGAATCGTTCTCACCCAACAGATTCCTCCTCTCACGAAGCCCGCGCTGTGCCATCCGCACAGCGCGGGTTTTCTTTTTGTCCGGCACGGATGCGCGTGCGGCATACCTCCATTCACTCATCCCTCAATCCACGCCGCTATGGGTAGTGGCTCAGTTTGAATGAACCGTGGCGGGCGCGGCGCGGCGATCTCTGGGGAAGCCGGCTTTTCCGCTCCCTGTATCGTCGCCGCGTTCGCCGCGCCCGCCGCAGTAGATACCAAACTGAGCCACTACCCGCTATGGCGTGACGGCGATGCGGTAAAAACGCTGTGTGCCAGTCGCTCCGCCTGCATCCGTAAAGGTGAGGGGGGTGATGGCGGCGGGGGTGTTGCCGGGGTCGGTGCCGAGTTGGGCGGTGCCGACGGGTGCCCATGTAGCTGTGAGCGATGTCGCTTGCTGGAGCTGGTAAGTGTGGCCGATATAGCCCTGCACGGTGAGGGTGAAGGTGCTGCCGCTTTTTGAAACGGCGAGCACGCGGAGGCCGGTGGAGTCTATCACGATGCCGTTGTTTTCGAGATTTGGCGGTAGGCCGCTGCTGCTGGTGAGGAGGTCGAGCACGCCGTTATTTACAAAGGCTCCCGTGGCGGAGAGCGCGGTGCGGCTGGCGATTCGCATGGTGCCGTTATTCACCACGTCGCCCGTGACGGCGAGGGTGCCGCCGGTGGTGGCGAGCACGGTGCCGTCGTTATTCAGGTCGCCGGTGATCGTGCCGTTGCCGGTGAGGAGTGCGTTGCTGGCGATATTCAGTGCATCCGTGGCGAGGCTGCCTCCGGCAAATTGAAGCGTCGCGGTGGTGGCGACATTTGTGGCGCTGGCGCAGGTGATCGCGCCGGTGATTTTGAGCGTGCCTTGCTCGATGGTGGTGCCGCCATTCCAAGCACCCGTGCCGCTGAGCGTCCATACGCCCGTGCCCGTCTTCACGTAGGAAGTCGCGGTGCCCGTGTTCTGCTCTTGGATGTTGCCCGCGAAGGTCGCGTTCGTATTTCGCCCGCCGATGCGGTAGGTCAGCGCCCGCCCGCCCGTCGCGCCGCCTTCGAGCACGGAGAGCGCGGTGCCGCTGAGTTCCCCGATCTCGATGGTGGTGCCCGCGCCGCCGCTCATGGTGCCTGTATAGTAGGCCCATACTTTATCCGAGAGCACTACCGCCGCTTGCGGGAAGCCGGGGAAGCCGTAGCTCGTGCCCATGCGGAAGTCGCCGCCGCCTGCATCGGTGAGCACATTGATCGTGCCGGTAAAAGCCGACCAATCCGTGAAAAGTGTGGTGCGGGTGAAGGGGGCGTAAAAATTCAGCGTCCCAGCACCCGCGAGGGTGCCATACATATCCACGCGCGAGTCGGCGTTAAGGCTGGCGGTGGCTCCGGCGGGGACGACGAGGTTTGCGGTGAAGGCGTTGTAGCTCGTGGAGTCGTCGTGCATGGCGAGGGTGCCGCCATTCATCGTGACGGTGCCTGCGCCGAGTGCGCCGCCATTCGCGGTATCGTTGGCGAGGCTTATGGTGCCAGCGTTGAGCGTGATGCCGCCGGTAAAAGTATTCGCCGCAGTGCCCGCGAGCGTGAGTGTGCCGGTGCCATTTTTTACCAGCGCACCGGTGCCATCGAGCGTGCCTGCGCCGCCCAGAGTGTAGCCGAGCGTGGTGCTCACGGTGAGGATGCGCGGGGCGAGTGAGCCGGTGAGTGTGACGGTGCGATTGGCGCTCGTGTCGTCGAGCGTGAGGCTGTCGAAATTGTAGAAGGTAGCGGGCGCGGCTCCGGTGAAATTGGCGGTGGCATTGAGGTCCCAAGTCGCGGAATTCAACGCGCCGACCCACACGAGATTCGCGGCGTTGCCGGTGACGACGAGCTGGATGTAGCCGCCCGCCGTGCCACTGCCCGTGCGGCCCAGCGCGAAGGTCTGCCGCGTGCCAGCGGGGGCTTCGCTGGTGAGACTCATCACCATGCCACCGCCGATGCCGAGGGGGATGCCAGCAGCACATTCGATGAGTTTGTAGCTGCCCGCGCCGAGCACGCCGTCGGCGAAAGCGATGTCGAAAGTATTCGTCCCGCTCACCGTGCCGCTGCCGCCGGTGATGCTAATTTTGTCGTTCACGCCCGCAGGCGAAGAGGAGAGCTGGAGGGAGAATGTGCAGCTCGTCGCCGTGAGCCCGCCCGCCGCCGTGAGCGTGCCGATTTGCCCGCTCGCCGGGCCGGGGGAAATCTTCGCACCCGTGAGCGCAGTGATCGCGCCGGAGTAAGTGCCGGAGCCGCGCAACGTCGCGCCGCTGGCGACGCTCGTGGCGGAGGCGAGCGTGCCATTCACCGCCAGCCCGCCTGCGCTCACGGTCGTCGCACCGGTGTAGGTATTCGCACCGGTGAGGGTGAGCGTGCCCGCGCCGACTTTCGTAAGTGTGGAGCTGCCCGTGATGATGCCCGCAAAGCTCGTATCCGCGCCCATCGCGCCGATGCTAAAGGCCACGGCTCCCGCGCTGCCGCCGCTGAAACTCGCGGCTGCGCTGGTGCCGGAGAGCGCGCCGATGTTGAAGGTATTGCCGCCGCTATTTGTCTGCGGCTGGAAGTTCACCGAACCGCCTACATCCACGCTCGCAGCGTCGAAGCCATTGAACGTCCCGCCATTAAAAAAGAGGCGCACACCACCGCTATTCGTGAAGTTGAGGTTGCCCGCAAACGCGGCCATCGCGCCTTTCAAATCGGTGCGGCTCACGGTCGTCTGCACGTTGTAGTTCACCGTGCCCGCGCCCGTCAGCGCGCCGTTGTAGGCAAAGCGATTGCCGGTATTAAAGGTCGCGCTATTGCCCGCTGGCACATCGAAGGAGATCGCTTCGCCGCCGCTCGTTCCGGTGGGATACCCGTTTGTAAAAACCACGCCATCCAGCATCGAGAGCACGCCGCCGCTGAGGCTCCCGCCCGTGCCGACTACAATGGTGCCCGCCTGAAAAGATCCGCCACCCGCATACGTCTGCGCGCTCGCCAAAATCAGCGTGCCAGCGCCGCGCTTGGTCAGCGTGCCCGTCGCCGTGACTGCGCCAGAGCCGCCGAGCGTGTAATTGCCCGCCGCGCTCACCTCCACCGTCGTGGGCGATTGCGTGCCAGTTACAGTCACCACGGGAGCGAGCGAGCCCGTGTCGTCGAAGGTCACGCGGTCGCCCGTGCTAAAGACCGTGGCCGCCGCGTTGCGCAGCCAGTTGCTCGCCGCGCCGTCCCACACGTTTGCCGTGCCGTCGCCCTTCCACAGCAGGTCGCGCGGCAGGCCGCTCGCGGCGACGAGTAGGGCGCAAGTCTGTGCCCAAGTGCTCCCGGCGCTATCCGTCACAGTGAATTCAAACCGCCCGCGCCCGACATAATTCAGCGTCGGCGTGAAGGTCGCGATGGCGTTCCCAGTGCCACTCAGCGCCACGGTGCCGCCGACCACATTGGCCACGGTGAAAGTCGGCGTGCTGGCAAAGCCGCTCGTAAATTTCCTCATATCCACCGCGATGCTCGTCGGCGTGCCGCTGATGTTTTTCGCCACCACGCCGTGCGGGATGGCGAGGAAGTGCAGATACTCCTCCAGCCGCGTGTAGCCCGCGACCGTGCTCGCCGGGAAAAACGTCGTCCCCGTGATGAGCCCGCCGCTATTTGCCAGCACCGTATTGTGATCCTGCGCCGCCGCGTTCCAACCGAGCGCGGACTCGTAGTAGTCGGGCATCCCGTCTTGATCCGTGTCTATCGGCGCAGAGGCCGAGTTCAGATTTCCAAAGCCGCCATTCGGCAAGCCCGTCCCCACCACACTGCTCACATGGTGATGCGTCTGCGCGACCAGCTCGGTGATGAGCAGCGCGTCCACCTCGTCGCGCAGCGGCTTGCTCACGTCGGAATCCAGCCGCAGCGGGCCCGCCGCTGAGACGATTTTTTTGTAAGCCACCAGCGGATGATCCTGCGTCACCGCGACGCCCACATTTACCAGCGGCGCGGTGAGATGCTCCACGTCGCCCGACACGCGGCTCCAGCCCATCGTGCCTTGATCCAGCACATGATCCGCGTTGCCATCGAAGAGATTGTGAAAAGGCGCAGCCGTCGCCGTATTCGGGTTGATATAGACGTGGAAATTCCAATCGCCATTGCGGTCGCGCGCCCCCTTCTCCAGCGCCGTGCTTTTCGACGTGCCGCCGATGAAGTAGCTCCCCATCACATTCGTATTCCAGTTCGCCGGAGTCGTGGAATCGCCGAGGATAAATCCGATGTCCCAATCGAACGTCACATTATTCACCCAATCCAGCAGCAGCGTGCGCCCCTTCGGATTTCGCGTGTGATTGTGCGCCCACAGCGTGTGGTGGCAGGTGGCATGGTTTTGATCCCACAGCCCGCCGCACGAATGGCTCTCTAGGCCCCACGCATTCATGCCCCACTGATAAGTCATGTTTTCCGGCGCGCTCTTAAAGGACGACATATTCTCGTCATTTGAAAACATCGCATCGCAGTGATCGAAGATGCTGTTGAGCGAGCCGCTATCCAGATTGATCGAGTCCGCGCTATTGCCATCGCGAAAGCGAAAATGCCGGATCACGATGTCGTCGCCGGAGATCAAGAAAGTCCCATCCTTTACCCCGAACCCATCGCCCGGAGCCGTCTGCCCGGCGATCGTCAGCTTCGAGCCCACGACCCGCAGCGTCCCGCCGATATGCGCGTAGCCGCTCACGTCGAAAACAATCGTCCGCCCCGCGCTCGGCATCGTCGCGATGCCATTCGCCAGCGAGCCCGCGCCGGAGGAGTTCGTATTCGTGACATGATACACGTCGCCCCCGCGCCCCCCGTTCGCATTGGCCCCCGCCCCCTCCGCCCCAGGAAAAGCCGGGATCGCCCACACCGCCGAGCCCCCCCAGCAAAGCAAAGCCGCACTGGCAGCCAGCGCACGGGGATAGAGACGGGTATGGAAGAGAGACATTTTTTTTGTAGAAGGTGCAGGTGTGGGACGTGAAAAGTGCCACATCCCGAGCCGCTGTCCATACCCTCAAACGGGTGCTGGGAGACCAAAGGCACACCGTCTTCCGAGAGCCCTTCCATCCCTCGAAAGTGAGTTTCCTAGGATTCCTCATCCGTGTCTCGTGCATCCACGGCTTTCAAAAGAATTTTCTCTCGCACTGCGCGTGGGGCTTGTCTGGACTGCTGGGATGAAAGCTATCGCCTGTCTGTTTGCATCCCTTTTCACCACCACGCTCTGCGCGGAGACGATGATGGCGGATGTGGTGATCTATGGGGGGACGGCGGGCGGAGTGGCGGCGGGCTGCACGGCGGCGCGGCTGGGGAAGACGGCGGTGATCGCGGAGCCGGGCGCGCACGTGGGCGGGCTGACTTCCGGCGGGCTGGGGTGGACGGACATCGGCAATAAAGCAGCCATCGGCGGGTTCTCGCGGGATTTTTACAAGCGGCTCGGGAAGCATTACGGGAAGCCCGAGGCGTGGACTTTTGAGCCGAGTGTGGCGGAGGCGGAATTGCGCGGGCTGCTGGCGGAGGCGAAGGTGACGGTGAAATTCCAGCAACGTCTCGCGCGGGTGAAAAAGACGGGCGCTCGGATCACCGAGATCGTGATGGAGGATGGGACGGTGTATCGCGGGAAGGAGTTTATTGATACGACCTACGAGGGCGATCTCATGGCGAAGGCGGACGTGGCTTTCATGGTGGGGCGGGAGGGAAATGAGCGGTTTGGCGAGACGCTCAACGGCGTGCGCGAGCAGACGCCGTCGCATCAATTCCTCGTGCCGGTGGACCCGAATGTGAAGGCGGGCGATGCGCGCAGCGGGCTATTGCCCTTGGTGATGGATGGGCCACTGGGCAAGGCTGGCGCAGGGGATGACTGTTTGCAGGCTTACAATTTCCGCCTGTGCTTTACGAAAAAAGCGGAGAACAAAATGCCGATCGCGCCGCCAGCGGGCTACGATGCGAAGCGCTTCGAGCTGCTCGGGCGCTACTTCGTGGCACTCGCGGCGGCGGAGAAAAAGGTGACGCTGCGCAATTTCATGAAGCTCGACATGGTCACGCCGGAGAAGACGGACATTAACAATAACGGGGGCTTTTCCACGGACTTCATCGGCGGCAATCGCGGCTACCTCGAAGCGGACACCGCCGGGCGCGCGAAGCTCTGGAAAGCGCATGAGGACTACATCCGGGGGCTCATCACCTTCCTCGCGACGGATGCGCGCGTGCCGGAGGACATCCGCCGCGACATGGGCGAGTGGGGGCTGTGCCGCGATGAATTCCAAGACACCGGCGGCTGGCCCAACGCACTGTATGTGCGCGAGGGACGGCGGATGCTGAGTGCCTTCGTGATGACGGAGCGTGTGTGCCGCCAGCTCGATAAACTGGACGATGCGGTGGGGCTGGGCGCTTACAATATGGACTCGCACAACTGCCGCCGGATCGTGCGCGACGGTGCGGCGCAGAATGAGGGCGACGTGCAAACGGGCGTAAAACCTTACCCGATCAGCTACCGCAGCATCGTGCCGAAGCAGGGCGAATGTGAGAATCTCTTCGTGCCAATTTGCCTCAGCAGCACGCACATCGCCTTTGGCAGCATCCGCATGGAACCGGTCTTTATGATCCTCGGCCAGAGCGCCGCGACCGCCGCGAGCATTGCCATTGATGAAAAAATCCCCGTGCAAAAAGTCGCCTACGACAAGCTGCACGAGCTGCTCCTCCGCGACGGCCAAGTGCTGGAATGGAAGCCCACATCCGCCGCCGAGCCGGAGGCGAAACCTGCGCCGCAGCTCCCCGGCATCGTGCTCGATGATGCGCAGGCGGAGAAGACGGGCGCTTGGTCGAGCGGCAGCATCCACGGTGCACAGCGCATCGGTGCGGGCTACATCCACGACGATAATGGCGCGAAGGGCGCGCTATCGTTGCGGTGGACGACGAGCGTGGAGGAGGCGGGAAATTACGAGATCATCCTGCACTGGCCACCGAACCCGAATCGCGCGACGAACGTGCCCGTGAGCATCCAAGCTGGAACGGCACCAGCGAAGCTCGTGAAGGTGGATGAGAAGCAGAGCAGCGGCACTTTTTCTCTCGGCAAATTTGCGCTACCAAAAGGCGGCACGCTCATCATCACCCTCGGGAATGACGGCACGGACGGCTTTGTGGTGGCGGACGGCGTGCAGTTGCTCTTGGCAAAGTAAGCGCGCTCGCGCATGGAGTCCGCATGACTCTACACGGCCATTCCTTTATCGCGGGCAAGACGACGCCCGATAGCACCAAGACCTTTCACGCGCAGAGCCCGCTCGATAGCGCGGTGCTGGAGCCTGCTTTCCACGAAGGCACGCACGCAGATGCCGATCACGCCTTGCGCGCGGCGGAGGAGGCGTTCGAGATCTACCGGCGCAAAAGCGCAGAAGAGCGTGCCGTTTTCCTCGATACCATCGCTGAGGAAATCGTGGCGCTCGGCGACGAATTGCTCACCCGCGCGCACCTCGAAAGCGGGCTGCCGATGGATCGCCTCACGGGCGAGCGGGGGCGCACTTGCGGGCAGTTGAAAGCGTTCGCCGCCGTGCTGCGCGAGGGCTCGTGGGTGGATGCACGCATTGAGACGGCGCTGCCCGACCGCGCGCCACTGCCGCGCCCGGACTTGCGGCGGATGCTCGTGCCGCTCGGCCCCATCGTGGTGCTGGGCGCGAGTAATTTCCCCCTCGCATTCTCCACCGCCGGGGGCGACACCGCCTCAGCATTTGCGGCGGGCTGCACCGTGGTAGTGAAGGGCCATCCCGGCCACCCCGGCACTTGCGAACTCACTGCCGTCGCTATTTACCGCGCAGCGGAAAAGTGCGGCCTGCCCGCTGGCGTCTTCTCCATGATCCACGGCACGGGCGCGGACGTAGCGCAAGCACTGGTGCGGCATCCGCTCGCCCGCGCTCTCGGCTTCACCGGCTCGCTGCGAGCAGGTCGCGCGCTCTACGATGCGGCGGCGGCGCGGCCCGAGCCCATCCCGGTCTTTGCAGAAATGGGCAGCCTGAATCCCATCTTCCTCCTCCCCGGCGCGCTCGCCGAACGCAGCGAGGCACTCGCTGCCGGAGTGAAAATATCCGTCACCGTGGGCGTCGGCCAATTCTGCACCAAGCCCGGCATCATCTTCGCGCTGGGCGGCGAGCAATTCGATGTCTTCGCCAGCCAGCTCCGCGCGCAACTCAGCTCTGCCGCGTGCGGGACGATGCTCCATCGCGGCATCTGCGACGCTTACTACAGCGGCGTGGATCGCGTGCGCGAAATCCCCGGCGTGATCGTGATCGGCGAGGCGGATGCCGACGCCGACGCCACAAAGACCCAAGCCGAGCCCGTAGCCTTTGCCACCAATGCCGAGACCTTCCTCCTCCACCGCGAACTGCAAGAAGAGATCTTCGGCCCCTACACCCTCCTCGTCGCCGCCCGCACCGTCGCCGAGCTAGAAGCCGCCGCGCGCAGCCTCGCCGGCCAGCTCACCACCACGATCCACGGCAATGCCGAAGACCTCGCCGCTTTCGCCGACCTCACCGGCATCCTAGAGCGAAAGGCCGGGCGCATCGTGCTAAACGGCTTCCCCACCGGCGTAGAAGTCTGCCACGCCATGCAGCACGGCGGCCCCTACCCCGCCACCACCGATTCCCGCTACACGAGCGTCGGCACCGCCGCCATCCTCCGCTGGGCGCGCCCCGTCACATGGCAGAGCTTCCCGCAAAGCGCCCTCCCCCCCGAGCTGCAAGACAGCAACCCGCGCAACATCCGCCGCATCGTGGACGGCGTGCGCGAGTAGAGTTCATCTTCCTAATTTCAAAAAACGCAAAGAAGCACGAAAGACTTGTGCGGAGGGAGCGCACGCATCTTGCGTGCTGCGTTGGGCATCTTGCCCAGCGCGCGAGAGACGCGCCACACCGTGCATCGCCGAGCATCTCCAGTCCCTGAGAAAGCCAAACGCATACGTCGCCGAGCATTTCTAGTCCCCAAGATAGCCAAACACACACGTCGCCGAGCGTTTCCAGTCCCCAAGATAGCCAAACGCACACGTCGCCGAGCTTTTCCAGTCCCCAAGATAGCCAAACACACACGTCGCCGAGCTTTTCCAGTCCCCAAGATGGCCAAACACACACGTCGCGAAGCGTTTTAAGTCCCTGAAATGGCTCACGACGTGTGTTTTCCTCTGATGAAGGTCGGAAGACCTGCGCGCTGACAATAGCCCAGCACTTTAGTGCTGGGAACCGTTGCGAAAAGGGCGCCAGTCCCGGAGGGACGGAAGAAGCTCCTTTCGTCCCTCCGGGACTCAAGCTCACCGCCAGTCGTCTGCCTATTATTTGGAGATGGTCAAACGCCCTTTGGGCGTCCTATTCCCCTCATCATTTTTTTGCTAACTCTGGCTTCTGCGCTTTATTCAGCGGTTCCCTAAAGAGACGCTGATGAAAGCGCCCCGAGTCATTTTGGCATCGTTGAGCGAGCGGCGTGTGCCCCCACGCACCCACCGCTCGTTTGAAGGACGAAAAACGACTCGGTGCGATTTGAACAGCGTTTCCGCAACAGCCAAAGAAACCTCTCGCCCTAAAACCCCACCCCGCTATAAGACCCGTATGCGCGCGCAATCCACTCAAACCAACCACTCCAACAGAGAGAATCCGCATCTCTCCAAGTCTCCCGCTACACGACTGACGAACCCCGCCAGTCGTATAATTGGATGTTAGGCGATGCTATCCCACTTCTAATTCCAGACTAACCATACAGCTACTATGTCCGCACAACCGCAAAAGCCTCTCTGGCGAACCTTAGAGAGTGTTCACGATAAACTCCGAGAAGCTCTTGATATAATTCGCGCACAAACCGATTATACAGAGCCTCCACTTTCTTCTGTTTGCGACGCGATTTTGAAGCAGAACGCCAAAGTGAACCGATTGATTTTGAAGGAACAAGGGAAACAAGCGCGTCAGGAGCGAGCACCGAAGAAAACCTCTTTAAAACGGTCTTCCTCGAAGACTCGCAACGCCTAACCATGCGCTGCACCGAACTTCGCTTTTCTTCTTGTCGCTCAACGGTTTGTGGAGCTACTTCGCCGCTTTTCTGGCGACATTTTCCCACGGCGGCGTCGGTGAGCTTGAGGGCGTTAGGCGCCTTCGAACATCTTCCATGAATATCATCCGACGAGTAGGAGATCTCCCGCCAGAACCCCAGCCACAATCTTCTTCCATCCCACGGGCGGATTTACCTCCGGTTGTGAGAGAACTCGCCTCCAGGTGCGGCCGCTACGTTGTGTTAATTACTTTGGACCACGAAAAGACTTACCGAGGACACAGCTTTAGCTGGTTTACTCATGCAGACGATGACGTATGGAATGCATTCTGGAGCCGTCATGATCTGGGCACATTCACGCAGAACCTCAGTGTCATCACGGGAGAGGCACAACGTCAGATAGAAATCTATGAGAGTAAAAACCAAGGTGCCTAACAACTTCTGATGTCTATGCGCGCAGCCGCATAGTCATCACTGGTTGAACTATCCGGCTGTTCAGTGGGGTTGTGTGAGGGCAGGGCGGTTTCTTTCGCCTAGGAAAGACACGCCATCTTCGTCCCGCACTCCTCGGGAGCGCATGGACCGTTTTCGCCTTGGAAGGGCTGCTGCGGCTTGAGGCCTAGCTCGGCGAGGAGTTGGCGGTCTTCGTCGGCGCGGGGGTTTTTTGCGGTGAGGAGTTTGTCGCCGTAGAAGATGCTATTGGCCCCGGCAAAGAAGCACAGCGCTTGGCCCTCGCGGGTGAGCCGCGTGCGACCTGCACTGAGGCGCACTTTGGCCTTGGGCAGCGCGATGCGCGTGGTGGCGATGAGGCGGACGAGCTGGAAGATGTCCACGGGAGCCTGCGCCTCCATCGGCGTGCCGGGCATGGCCATGAGGCAATTGATCGGCACGCTCTCAGGCAGAGGGTCGAAATGGGTGAGCACTTCGAGCATTTTCAGCCGGTCGTCCTCCGTCTCGCCGAGGCCGATGATGCCGCCGCAGCACACGCTCATGCCGCTATTTTGCACGCTGGCGATGGTGTCGAGGCGGTCTTGGAAAGTATGCGTCGTGACGATCTTCGGGTAGTGCTCCGGCGAGGTATCAATGTTGTGATTGTAAGCCGTCACGCCCGCCGCCTTGAGCTTGTGCGCTTCCACGTCGCCGAGCTGGCCGAGCGTCACGCACACTTCCATGCCGAGCTTGGCCACGCGGCGCACGCTCTCCAGCACGCTCTCGAAACGCGGGTCGCCATCGCGCACACCCTTCCACGCCGCGCCCATGCAGAAGCGCGTGGAGCCGTTCGCGCGGGCACGCAGGGCGACTTCCTCCACGGCGTCGGGCGTCATCAGCGTCTCTCGCTGCACGCCCGTGGTGTAGCGGGCGCTCTGCGCGCAGTAGCCGCAATCTTCGGAACAGCCACCCGTCTTGATCGAGAGCAGGGTGCAGAGCTGCACTTCGTTTTCTTTCCAATGCTCGCCGAACGTCGCGCGGGCACGGGTGAGGAGGTCGAAGAATGGTGTTTCGTAGATTTCGCGAAGCGCGGCGAGCGTCATGGTGGTGTGTAGAAAAAAGGAAGGTTACTTCGGGTCGTTGAGCTGGTGGGGGAGGATGGGACGGGAATTGATCGGCGCGGGCACGGGCTCTGGTGCTGGCTCGGGCGTCTGCTCCGACTCGGGGATGTCGGCGCGTTTCCAGCCTTTGTCCGCTGCGAGTTGCACAGCGAGCACGAGCGGCCACTTGGGGTCTTTGAAAAATAGCTCCTTCATCTCGGCGTCGTTCTTTAGCTCGAGCACCCTCATGCGGAAAAGTTCGTTCTCCGCCGAATCCTTATCTCCCAGCGCAGGGTAACGCAGCACGGCTTCGGCTTGCGCCATCTGCGTGATCTTTACAGGCGTCTCTTGCGAGGCTCCGGTGAAGGCCACGAAATCCATCGCGATGGTCACGTCCTGATCGCCCGCCGCGAAGGTGACTTGGCCGTCGTCTAGACTCTTAAATTTATAAAGCTGCCCGCTTTTCAGCCGCCACTTGCGGTCCTCGATTTTCACGATGCAGTCCTCTTTGATGCGGATGACCTTGCCCGCTTTTTCATCCAGCGGCAGCGCGACAAATTCCCGCACGATGTCGTCCTCCACCGGCGCGGGTGGCGCAGTCTTTTGTATAATAGGCTCGCTGGGGGCGGGCGGCGCAGTCGCCAGAGTGGGGACGGAAAGTGGCGCGCTCGTCTCCACCGTCGGGCCTTCGCTGAGGCGTTCGCGGGCGAGATGATCTAGATGCCGAAAGCCGCCGCTGACAAAAGGAAGCGCCGCGCCAAACAGAGCGACGAGCCCCAGCCCGAGCAAGGCCCCATGCCGCTGGCGGAGCAGTCGGAAATTTTGCAGCAGCCAAAGCACTCCGAACGAACCGAGGCTGGTGAGCAGCGTGATCGTGGCCGTCTGTGGCGCGTAGTAGCGCCCCAGCCAATACGCGATGAGCGCGAGCGCGAGGCACACGATGCCGAGCGTGAGATTGCGCGGTCCGCGCGAGCGTTCCAGCGACGTAGGGATGTCGAGAAAGCGCGGTTTTTCCGCAGGTGGTCGCGGCGTGCTCGGGCCAGCCTCCGTGGTTTGGAGCGGCGCGGTGCGTGTGTCTTCTTCGGGATACTCGGTTGGTTTCACTAGACTGCGGAGCGTGCCACGCAGGGGCGCGAGTGTCGCGATAATTTATGGGCACCACGGCACCTTTCTGTTTCATCTCACGCCCATGCAAACGCCCGCTTACCTCGCCATTGCCCGCACCATTCTCAGCCAGCCTACCGCGCCTTTTCACGAGGACGCCGTGCGTGCGGAGATCGAGCGGCTGCTGGCCGACTGCCCGCACGTGCGCCTCGTGCGCGACGACTTTGGCAATCTCCTCGCCCTCTACCGGCGCGGCAAAGCAAAGCCGCGTTTCGCTTTCGCCGCGCACATGGATCACCCCGCCTACGTGGGGCGCGACTTCCTCGGCGGCGTCCCCCTCAGCTATCGCAAAAAGAAACCGCCCACCGAGAAATTCGGCGCGTTTCGGATGTGGGCGCTGCCGGCCTACGAGCTACGCGCCGGGCGCATCCGCTCTCGCGCTTGCGACGATCTCATCGGCTGCGCCTGCATCGTGGCCATGCTCCGCGAGCTGGAGGAAAGCGGGGCCGAGTGCGCTGCTTACGGCCTCTTTACGCGGGCGGAAGAAGTCGGCTTCGTCGGCGCGATGCAGCTTGCAGAAAGCGGCGTGCTGCCAAAATCCGTGACCGTCGTTTCCCTCGAAACGAGCAGCGTAAAAGGCGGCCCGGTAAAGATCGGCGCAGGCCCCATCCTCCGCGTGGGCGACCGCACAAGCGTCTTCGATCCCGCCGCCACCGCGCAGCTCCAAGCCGCCGCGCAGCTCGCCGAGATCCCGCATCAACGCGCCCTCATGCAAGGCGGCACTTGCGAGGCCACCGCCTACGCCCTCTACGGCTACCGCACCGCCGCGCTCTGCGTGGCGCTCGGCAATTACCACAACTGCGGCCCGCGCGACCAGATCGCCCCCGAATACGTCAGTGCCGAAGACGCCGCCGACATGGCCCGCATTTGCATCGCCGCTGCGAAAAGCACCATGCCCGACGCGCTAGACGCGCTGAAAGTGCGGCTCGAAAAGCGGATGGAGGAGCACCGGAAATACTTCCGCCCACTGAGGAGCCGGTAAGGAGAGGCGCTGGGAATTACAGCGCGGGCCGCGCTTTGTGCCAGTCGGTGCTTTGCTCGTAGGCGTGGGCGATTTGGAGGAGCTCGGCTTCTTTAAAGGGCTGGCCGATGAGCTGCACGCCGATGGGGAGCTTTTTCCCATCTACCTCCGCAAAGCCGCACGGGAGGCTGAGGCCGCAGGTGCCTGCGAGGTTACAGGCGATGGTGAAGATGTCGGCGAGATACATTTTCAGCGGATCGTCGGTGCGGTCGCCGGCTTTGAATGAAGGCTCGGGCGTGGTGGGGCAGATGATGGCATCCACCTGCTCAAAGGCGCGGGAGAAGTCGTCGCGGATGAGCGTGCGGACCTTCTGCGCGCGGAGGTAATAGGCGTCGTAATAGCCGCTGGAGAGGACGTAGGTGCCGAGGATGATGCGGCGTTTTACCTCCGGCCCAAAGCCCTCGGCGCGCGTGCGACCATACATTTCGAGGAGGTTCTCCGTCGCGGCGCGATGGCCGTAGCGCACGCCGTCAAAGCGGGCGAGATTTGCGGAAGCCTCAGCGGTGGCGATGACGTAATAGACGCTGACGGCGTGCTCGGTATTGGGCAGCGAGACTTCCACGATCTCCGCGCCGAGGCTCTCGTAGTGGCGCACGGCAGCGCGCACGGCGGCGTCCACCTGCGGATCCATCCCGCTGATGAAATACTCACGCGGCATCCCGAGCTTCACGCCTTTGAGGCTCTGGCCGAGGCGCGCGGTGGCGTCGGTCACGGGCACGTCGAGGCTGGTGGAATCTTGCGGGTCGCGTCCAGCGATAGCGTTCATCAGCAGCCCGGCGTCGCGCACGGTTTTGGTAAAAGGGCCGATCTGATCGAGGGACGAGGCAAAGGCGACGAGGCCAAAACGAGAGACGCGGCCATACGTGGGCTTTAGCCCCACGCAGCCGCAAAAGGCAGCGGGCTGGCGGATGCTGCCGCCGGTATCCGAGCCGAGCGCGGCAAAGGCTTCATCCGCCGCGACGACGGCTGCGGAACCGCCCGAGGAACCGCCGGGCACGCGCGAGAGATCCCACGGATTGCACGAGCGGCCAAAGGCGGAATTTTCCGTGGAACTGCCCATCGCAAACTCATCCATATTGCAGCGCCCAAAAGGAATCGCACCCGCCGCGCGGAGCTTGGCGATCACGGTGGCGTCGTAGTTCGCGCGGTAGCCTTGCAGGATTTTCGAGGCGCAAGTGCAAGGCTCGCCCGTCACGTTGATGACGTCTTTAATCGCAATGGGAATGCCGCCGAGTGGCAGAGAAATATCCGCCTTTTCCGCCAGCGCCCGCGCCGTGGCGAAGTCGCGGGAGAGGTAGCCGTGGACGTGGCCGTCCACGCTGGCGATGCGGGCCTCCAGCGCCTCGATGGCCTCGACGGGCGATGCGGTGCCAGCGCGGAATCGCTGCTGGAGTTCGGAGATGGAAAGCGTGGTGAGCGACATGGGTAACTATTCGATGACCTTCGGCACGATGAAGAGCCCATTGGCCTCGCGCGGGGCATTGCTGAGTGCCTCGGCGGGGGTAAATCCCTGCCGCGCGACATCGGCGCGGAGGACGTTCACGACTTGGTTTGCATGGGCCGTGGGCTCCACGCCCGAGACATCCACGGCGTTCAGTTTCTCGACGTGCGCGAGCACTTGGCCGAGCTGGCTCTGGAATTTTGCGATCTCCGCCTCGGTGAGATCGAGGCGGGCAAGTTGTGCGACGTAGCGCACGTCAAAAAGGTCACTCATGGAGCGCGTAGTGAGAGCGAAAAGGGGGCGCGTGGGAAATGGAAAGTTTTGCACGGTTGCGTGCCTCGTCTGCCCGTGGCAGCTTTCGCGCATGGGAGAAGTCAAAGCCACATTCACAATCACCAACTCCACCGATGCCGGTATGTTTCGTCGAGGCCTCATGCCTCGCGAACAAGTCCGCACCGTCACCGTCGAGGGCGTCGTGGATACTGGGGCAGTGCGCTCGTGCATCCCAGTGGACATCAAAGAACAGCTCGGGCTGGAAACGATCCGCCACATCAATGCCCAAATGGCTAACGGACACACGGAGAGCGTGGAGGTGACGGAGGCGGCTTACATAGACATCTTGGGCCGTGTCGCGACGGAGTCTTTCCTCGTGCTGGGCAGCGAAGTGCTCATCGGCCAGACGGCGCTGGAATCCACCGACTTGCTGGTGGATTGCAACCGGCAAAAGCTCATTACGAACCCCGATCACCCAAACTCGGCGGTGATTCGGATTCGCTGAGGCGCGGCGGAATACGACTTTATCCCTTCATAGCGGCGACGATGCTTGCGGCGGAGGGGTAGAGTGGCCCGCTCGTCTTTAGGGAACCTCTGAGAACTCCGAACTTCGAACTCTGAACCACCCACAGGAAAAGAAAAAACAACCCGCCTAAAGCCCCGCAAAGCGGCAAATGGTTCCCCCAAAGAATCCGCCCCCAGCTCACCCGCCGCCTCTTTAAAAAAAGCAAAAAATACCGCTTATTTTCAACACCGTTGCTCCGGGGCGCAATCACGTCTTGCCGCTTTCCGGTGGTTCTCGGTCGTTCCTCGCTTCACCACCAGCTACTTTGACTACGTCTGTCTTCGGCTCGGGCTATCCCTCCAGGATAAAAAAAGCACCACTTCCTGTCTGCTTTATAGCTGAAGTAGGTATGATACGTTTATTTCCCCGCCAGTAGCTTCTCCAGCAGCGCAGTCATGCGGGCGAGCATCGTGCGCGGGTCTTCGAGGAGGTTCGCGGAGACGAGGGCTTGATCCAGCACTTGCTCGGCGACTTGCGAAGCGAGCGCGGCATCGGTGTGGCGCATCTTTTCGAGGCTCACGATCAGCGCGTGGTCGGGGTTCAGCTCAAGGTCGGGCTTCGGCTCGGGCGGGAGCTCTTGCTCGCGGCCCATCGCGCGGAGCACTCGGCGCATATTCGTGCTCATCTCGTTGTCGCTATTCACGGCCACGGCGGGGCTGCCTACGAGACGCTGCGATACGCGGACTTCGCCCACGCGCTCGCCGATGGTTTCTTTGACAAAAGCCGCCAGCGCCTTCGCCGTCTCGGCGTCGAGGCCGGTCGCGGTTTTGTCGTGCTTCACCTCGGCGCGGTCGGCGGCGACGAGCTTCTTGCCGTCGAACTCCCGCAGATGATCCAGCATGAATTCATCTCTCGCATCGGCGAGGAAGAGCACCTCCCAGCCCTTCTCCCGAAATACCTCAAAATACGGCGACGCCTCCGTCGCCTCGCGCGTCCCGCCGCTCAGGTAATAAATCTCCGTCTGCTCGCCCGGCATCCGCGTCACGTAATCTGCGAGGCTCGTCATCTTGCCCGCCTCCGTGCTGCTCGACTCGAAACGCAGCAACTTCGCCAACGCATCCCGGTGCGAATAATCGCTCGTCACGCCCTCCTTTAAACAGTGCCCGTGCTCGCGAAAAAAGAGCGCGTATTTCTCCGCGTCCGACTTCGCCTCTTCTTCTAAAAACTTGATGAACCGCTTCACCAGCACCTCCCGCAGCTTCGCCACCAGCGCACTGTCCTGCATCGTCTCCCGCGAGATATTCAGCGGCAGATCCTCGCTATCCACCACGCCGTGCAGGAAGCGCATCCAATCCGGGAATAGCCCCTTGGCCTGCGCTTGGATCAGCACCTTCTTGCAGTAGAGATCCACATGCAGCTCCGTGTCCCGCGTCATCGTCACCAGCTCGCGATTCTTTGGCGGCACGAAAAGCAGCGCCCGGATCGCCAGCGGCGCATCCGTCGTGAAGTGCTGGCGGTAAAACGGCGCATCCGTATCGTGCGCGAGATACTTGTAAAACTCGTCGTATTCCTCCGACTTCACCTCGCTCTTATTCCGCGTCCACAGCGGCTGCACCGTATTCACTTCCTTGCCATTCAGCTCGATGGGGAACTGCACAAAATTCGAGTAACGCTTGATGATGCTTTCGATCCTCCACTCCTGCGCAAACTCCGTCTCATTCAAATGCACAACCACCCGCGTCCCGCGCTCCAAGCCGCTCCCAGCCTCGATCTCGTAGCCCGTCTTACCATCGCTCGTCCACACCCAGCCCTCCTCACCCTCGCGGTGACTGCGGCTATAGACGGTCACTTTATCCCCCACCATAAAAGCCGAATAAAAGCCCACGCCAAACTGCCCGATCAGCGAAGCATCCACCTTCCCACTCTGCGCCTTCGCCTTGAGCTGTTGCAGGAAAGCCTTCGAGCCCGAGTGCGCGATCGTGCCGAGATTTTCGATCAGCTCATCGTGCGTCATGCCGAGGCCCGCGTCCGTGAAAGTGATCGTCTTCGCCGTCTCATCCGTGCTGATCGTGATGCGCAGCGCAGCGTCCGAATCCGCAACCTCCGCCCCACTCGTCTTCAGGAAACGCAGCTTCTCACTCGCATCCGCAGCGTTCGAGATCAGCTCACGCACAAAGATTTCCTTATCGGTATAAAGAGAATGGACGACGAGATCGAGAAGCTGCGCAATCTCGGCTTGGAACTCATGCTTTTCAGGTGCTGCGGTAGTCATAGGGCGGCGGAGTGTAGAAATCGCAAGCCCCAGCGCAAGCGGCAGCATCCATTACTTTACCATCCAAAACGTATTGCGCATTTGCCGCCCTGCTCCACGTTTTGCGCCGATGTTCACGGCTTCCAATCTTTACGGGCAACTGCTCTTCGGCACCATCGGCACTGGGGCTTTCATCTATGGGAAAAAGCAATCGCAGCTCAAGCCGTGCTTGCTCGGACTCGCGCTCATGGTCTCGCCGTATTTCTTTTCGGAGACGTGGGCGGTCTATCTCCTCGGCACGATCCTCACGGCGGCGCTGTTTCTGGGGCAGCGGGAGGGTTGATGGAGGGGCGCGGCGCTCCATCAACATTCAACTCTCAACCATCAACCCTCCCGCAGCACCACGACATCCTCGGGGGCGACGCTGGCGTGCAGTGGGCGGGCGTCGCTCTCGAAGACGAATTTGGGATTTAGCTCGTAGATTTTCAGCGGTGGATGCTCGCCGCTGGCGAAACGATACTGCGCCATTTCGCCGAGGTAGGTGCGCTCGCGGATGGTGCCGGAGATGGCGTTTTCCGCCATGACGGAATCGCCGAGCTGCCACGCCTCGGGGCGGATGCTGAGGGCCACGCGCTGGCCTGCTTGCGGGCTCCAGCCGTGGGCCGTCGCGGTGAACGTGCGCAGCGCCGTCTCCACCCGCACGCCGCTTGCATCCACGCTAGTCACGGTGCCTTCGAGGAGATTTGTTTCGCCCATAAATTCCGCGACGAAACGGCTCGTGGGGCGGCGATAGACTTCGGCGGGCGTGCCCGTCTGGCGGATGTGCCCGGCCTCCATCACGGCGATGCGGTCGCCCACGCTGAGGGCTTCTTTTTGATCGTGGGTGACGTAGATAGCGGTGAGCCCAGCTTGTTTGCAAATGCGTCGGATCTCGCCACGCATCTCGATGCGGAGCTTGGTGTCGAGATTCGACAGCGGCTCGTCCAGCAGCAGCGCGCGCGGGCGGATGACCATGGCGCGGGCGAGGGCCACGCGCTGTTGCTGGCCACCGGAGAGCTGATTGGTTTTCCGCGCAGCGAAATCGCTCATCTTCACCGAAGCGAGCGCCTCCGCCACGCGCTGATCGGTCTCGGCGCGGGGGATGCGGCGTTCCTCCAGCCCAAAGGCGACATTTTGCGCCACGCTCATGTGCGGCCACAGCGCGTAGCTCTGAAACATCATCCCCGTATTGCGCTCGTGCGGCGGGAGGTGCGCGACGTTCTCCTCGCCAAACCAAATCGCCCCCTCCTCCGGCGTGTAAAAGCCAGCGATGCTGCGCAAAAGCGTCGTCTTCCCGCAGCCACTCGGCCCGAGGAGAAAGAAAATATCCCCCGCGCCGATGGTCAGATTCAGCGAGTGCAACGCGGTGGCAGCGCCAAAGCGTTTGGTGAGATTTTCGATGCGGATGGAGATCACGACGGATTTAGGATTTAGGATTTAGGATTTTAACACCAGCGGCTTCTTACGAAAAATCCGCTTGTCCTCCTCGAAAGCACGAAAGCGCCGCACGCTTGCCACCCGCCTCTCTCACCCCTATCCCGCTCCCATGAGCAAACGCATCGCATTCCTTTTTTCCGGCCAAGGCGCACAGACCGTCGGCATGGGCAAAGACCTCGCCGCCCGCTTCCCCGTAGTCGCCGCACTCTTTCAGCAGGCCGACGAAGTCCTCGGGCGCGCCTTCACCTCCGTCGTCTTCGAGGGGCCCGAGGCCGACCTCGTGAAGACGGCGAATTGCCAGCCAGCCCTCTACGTCCACGGCCTCGCCTGCCTCGCCGCGCTCCGCGCAGAAATCGGCGACAT
>JAYVQK010000163.1:0-25332 GCA_043757005.1 Verrucomicrobiaceae bacterium | reverse complement strand
GGCAGCGGCGGCTGGGGCGCATCGTCGCGCTGAAGGTGCTGCGCGAGTGGGCGCTGCCGGGGGAGGGGGCGGCGCGGAGATTCCGCATCGAGGCGGCGGCGGCGGCGCTGTTGCGGCACCGGCACATCGTCACCGTCTATGAGGTGGGCGAAGTGGAGGGGCGTTACTTTCTCAGCATGGAGCTGCTGGAGGGCGGGAGCCTCTCGGAGCGTCTGCGCAAGGGGGCGATGCCGATGCGGGCGGCGGTGGAGCTGCTGGGGAAAGTGGCGCGCGCCATCCAGCACGCGCACGAGCGCGGCGTGCTGCACCGGGATTTAAAGCCGGGGAATATCCTGCTCGATGCGGCGGGCGAGCCGCACGTGGCGGACTTCGGGCTGGCGCGGCTGGCGGAGGGGGAAGACCACGTCACCGTGAGCGGCGCGATCCTCGGCACGCCCGCGTATATGTCGCCGGAGCAGGCGAGCGGCGGCGTGCAGGGGGAAGTCACCACGGCGAGCGATGTGTATAGCCTGGGCGTCGTTTTTTATGAGCTACTCACCGGCGTGTTGCCCTTCCGCGCGGAGTCGCAGATCGCGCTGCTGCTGCGCGTGGTGGAGGCCGAGCCCGCGCGCCCGGGCAGCGTCCTGCCGGGGCTGGACCGCGACCTCGAAACCATCTGCCTAAAGTGCCTGGAGAAAAAGCCCGCCGCCCGCTACCCCACCGCCGCCGCGCTCGCCGACGAACTCGACCGGTGGCTGCTCGGCGAGCCCATCGCAGCCCGCGCCGTGGGCACACCGGAGCGGCTTTGGAAATGGGCGCGGCGGCACAAAGCGCAGGCGGCACTTTACACCACCGCGCTCCTGGCACTGCTCGCGATCACGGCCATCTCGCTCGTTTTTAATCGCCAGCTCTCTCGTGAAAACGAGCGCACCCGCGAGGCCGAGCGCACCACGCGCCACCGCCTCGCGGCCCAGCACAGCATCGCCGCCGAGCGCCTCACGAATGACGGCGATTGGCTGCGCGCCCTGCCGCATATCGTGGAAAATCTCACCCTCACCGAGGGCGACCCAGCGGCCCAACGCCTCGGGCGACTCCGCTTCGAGTGTGCCGTCCGCTTTTCCCCACGCCTAGAGCATCTCTGGCTGCCCGAGGGCGCCATTGGCGGGCTGGATTACGATGAGCGAGCGGGCCGCATCGCCATCTTTGCGGGCAGCACGGCGCAGGTCTTTGATGCCGCCACGGGCGCACCGTTTGGCCCGCCCTTGCAGCACGCCGAGCCGATCCGCGATGGCTACCTCGCCTGCCACAGCACACGCATCGTCTGCCAGCTCCTCACCGGCGGTTGGCAGCTCTGGAACATCACCCAGCCCGGCAGCCCGATCGCCAGCGGCATGGGGAATATCTTTGCCATGGACACCGCCGGCGGCTCGCAAAAGCGCGACGGCGCAGACGGGGGCACCCTCGCCACTTGGCACGACGACGACAAAAACGACACCGTCCAGCTCATAGACACCCGCACCGGCAAGATCGTCGGCGAGCCCTTCCACTTCGCTGTTCGGATTGATTGGGCCTTTGCCAGCGAAGATACCGAGCGCCTCCTCGTCGTCACCAAAGACAACCTCCTCCACCTCCTCGACCTCCACACCCGCCAGCCCATCCTCCCCCCGCTCGCCGTGGGTAAACAAATCATCCTCCGCGCATTCAGCAACGACTGCCGCACCGCCGCCTTCGAGGCCAAAGCCTCCAAAGGCCTCCACATCTTCCTCCTCCATCTCCCCACCGGCCAAATCCTCGCCGAAACCCCCTCCACCACCCCCAGCACCGTCCATAATAAACACGGCTGGCTCAACGACCGCTGGACCATGCTCGCCCGTGCCGACGATGGCTTCCTCCTCCGCGACGCCAGCACCAACGCCGAGCTTTTCCACCCCCTCCACCGCGCCCAAGGCACCCAAGCCTCCTTCGCCAACCAGCGCGACACCTTCGCCACCGCCGCCCGCGACAGCAGCCTCCGCATCTGGGATAGTAACGGCGCCAGCCTCACCCCCCTCCTCTGGCTCTCCGGCGTCACCGAGCACCTCCGCCTCTCCACCACCGGCGAACACCTCCTCGCCGCCAGCACCACCCCCGCCGTCCGCCTCTGGCAAAAGCGCGCCGACGACGGAGCCACCCTCACCGGCCCACGGCGTGCCGTCGGAAAAGCCATAGCCCTCAGCGATACCCACCTCCACTTTACCCAAGCCGACGGCACCACCCAGCAATGGTCCCTCCAGACTCTAAACCCCGAACCCGCAACACCCGCCCCCGCCCCAGTTGCGCCGCCCACCCCTGACACCGCCACCAGCCCCGACGGCCACATCACCCTCCACTGGGGCGACACCTACGGCATCCCCCGCACCGAACTCCACGCCCTCGACACCGCCACAGGCCACCCCCTCTACACCCTCCGCCACGAAAACGACATCACCAGCGCCACCTTCAGCCCCGACGGGCGCACCCTCCTCACCACCGGGCGCGACGCCGCCCGCCTCTGGCACACCGCCACCGGGGCCAGCGCCCACACCTTCCGCGACCTCGCCCTCCCCGCACTGTGCGGTGGATATAGCCCGAGCGGCACCCTCCTCTGGGCCCGCACCCCGAAAGAAATCCGCATCTGGGACACCGCCACCGGCACCCTCGCCCTCCCCCCACTCCCCATCCGAGGCACCCCCCCCCCACTTGGAGCCCCGACGGACACTGGATCGCCGCCCTCGATGAAAAACAAGGCTTCCGCGCCTGGGACCTCACCCCCAGCACCCGCACCCTCCCCGAGATGAAAG
The DNA here is from genome assembly GCA_043757005.1 of Verrucomicrobiaceae bacterium. Classification (GTDB taxonomy): domain Bacteria; phylum Verrucomicrobiota; class Verrucomicrobiia; order Chthoniobacterales; family Chthoniobacteraceae; genus SXWH01. The sequence goes on along the minus strand of JAYVQK010000163.1, from coordinate 22,534 downwards.
CCCTCGCCCGCCGCCTCTCCTCCCACGGCCTCGACCCCGAAGGCCAACTCTACCCCCTCGGGCAAGAGGAGCTGAGGTAGGGATTTAAGATCTGCGCAAGCGAGAGCAGCACCTCCCCAGCGGATGTCAAGCCGCCCCCATCCGCGATCCCAGATTGGCTCAGGGGACATCCGGCGGCCCAATCCGAGCTGTGAATTGCCGCGCAATCCTCCCCACCGCACCCCCCACGCTTGCGCAAATCTTAAATCTTAAATCTTAAATCTTAAATCTTAAATCTTAAATCCCCCAAAGATTTCCTGAATCCTTTGGCCCCCGAGTGGGGAAGTAAGAGGTGAACAACACTTCTTTTTATGAAAACCATCCAATCCACCAAAACGCTCGCATCCGCTCTCATGCGGTTTGCGCGCAGCCTCCGCTCTAGTGCGGTCACGCGGATCGCGTGCGCCGTGCTCCTCTACGTCTTACCCGCGCGAGCGGCGACGGATACGGTCGCGCCGCAGCTGGTGAGCTTTTCCATCACGCCGAGCACCGTCAATGTGTCGAGCGCCGCCCAGACGGTGACGGCGACGATGCGGCTGACGGATAACTTGAGCGGCGTCTCCTACGGTCAGGCTTACTTTTACAGTCCATCCAACAACCAGAATGTGGGGGTCGGGTTTGGCACTGGCAACCGCATTTCCGGCACGGATCTGGACGGCACCTACCAGTCCACGATGTCGGTGCAGCGCTACGCGGAAGCGGGCGACTGGAAGCTCAATTACATCTACGTCGCGGACGTGGTGGGCAACACTCGCTACTACTACGCGCCGGGCTCGGGGCAGGCGAATATCTTCCCTGCTGGCACGGCGACGACGCTCACGGTGCAAAACCCGACGCCAGACACGACTGCGCCGGAAGTCTCGAATTTCGCTTTTACTCCCAACTCTGTGGATGTGGGGCTCACGAGCCGGACGGTGACGGCGACAATGCGAATGACGGATGGCGGTTCGGGCGTTTCATACGGTCAGGTTACCTTTTACAGCCCATCGAACGGCCAAAATGTGAGCGTCGGGTTTGGTTCCGGCAACCGTATCTCCGGCACTGCTGCGGACGGCATCTATCAGGCCACGATGACGCTGCCACGCTACGCGGAAGCGGGTGACTGGAAGCTCAATTATATCTACACTGCGGATGTGGTGAACAACTACCGCTACTCCTACGCGCCCGGTTCTGGGCAGCCAAATATCTTCCCCGTCGGCACGCCGACGACGCTCACCGTGCAGGATGCGACGCCGGACAGCGTGGCTCCACAGATGCTTGCTTTTGATTTTAACCCGAAGACGGCGAGCATCGCTGGTTCCGACCAGACGCTGACGGCGACGATGCGGCTGACGGATAACTTGAGCGGCGTCTCCTACGGCCAGGCTGTCTTTTATAGCCCATCGAACGGCCAGAATGTGAGCGTCGGGTTTGGTTCCGGTAACCGCATTTCCGGCACGGCGCTGGACGGCACTTACCAGTCCACGATGACGGTGCGGCGTTACGCGGAAGCGGGCGATTGGAAGCTCAATTATATCTACGTTGGCGATGCGGTGGGTAACTACCGCTACTATTACGCGCCCGGCTCTGGGCAGCCGAATATCTTCCCCACTGGCACGGCGACGACGCTGGTGGTGGTGGATGCGGCGTCTGGCCCTGGCGTGGTGACGCAGGCGGCTTCTGCGCTGACGAGCACGGCGGCAACGCTGAATGGCCGGGTGAACCCGAACGGATATGCGACGACGGCTTTCTTCCAATACGGCACGACGACCGCCTATGGCACGACGACGACGAGCCAGAGTGTGGGCAGCGGCACGAGCGAGCTGGGGATCACGGCGGCGCTGACGGGTTTGGTGGCGAATACGACTTATCATTTCCGTATCGGTGCGACGAATCTGAATGGCACGGTCTATGGGAGCGATCAGGCTTTCACCACGGGCACTCCAGCGCCGACGGTGACGACGGGCGCTGCGACGAATCTCACGGCGAGCGCCGCGACGCTGAATGGCACGGTGAACCCGCAGAATTCGCCGACGAGTGTGCAGTTCCAATACGGCACGACGATTTCCTATGGCTCGACCACGGTGGCGCAGAATATCGGCAGCGGAAACGCGGCGGTCGCGGCGAGCGCGACGCTGGGTGGCCTGGCTGCGAATACGACTTATCACTACCGAGTGGTGGCGACGAACTCGACTGGCACGACGAATGGAGCGGATCAAGCCCTCACCACGGCACTGCCTGCGCCGACGGCGAACACGACGGCAGCGACGGGGATCAGTGGTAGCGGCGGCACTCTCAACGCCTCGGTGAATCCGAGCGGTTTGGCGACGACTGCGCAGTTTGAGTGGGGCACGACGATCTCCTACGGCAGCACGACGGCGGTGCAAAACATCGGCAGCGGGACGAGTGCGATTGCGGTGAACGCGACGCTTTCCGGGCTGAGTCCGGCGGTGACGATCCACTTCCGAGTGGTGGCGACGAATTCCAGCGGCGCGACGTTCGGAGGAGACCAGACATTTACGACGCTGGCGATCCCGCCGACGGTGGCGACGGGCGCGGCGAGCGCAGTGGCGGCGACCACGGCAACGCTGGGCGGCACGGTGAACGCGAATGGATTGAGCGCGACGGCGACTTTTTCCTACGGCACGACGGTGAGCTACGGCTCGTCGGCGACGGCGGCGCAGTCTCCGGTGACGGGCTCGAGCGCGACGGCGGTGAGCGCAGCGGTATCCGGCCTTGCGCCGCACAGGCTGTATCATTTCCGGGCGAGTGGGACGAACTCGGGCGGGACGGTCAATGGAAGCGATGCGACTTTTACGACTGCTAATACGACTCCGACGGCACCGGACGGGTCGGTGACGGGCACTTCGGGCAATGTGAGGACGGTGACGATCTCTTTCCCCGCTACGGATGGGGATGGGGACACGGTCGCGATCACCGGAGTGACGGCGGGCGCAGGTCTGACGGTGGGAAGTTTTACGAATACCACGGTCACCTTTACGCCAGCGGCCTCTTTTGTTGGCAATGCCAGCTTCACCTACACGGTGGGCGATGGCTTTGGCGGCTCGGCGACGGGAACGATCACTGTGACGGTCTCGGATACGACCGCACCCGTAGTGGCGGCGCACGCCAATGTGACGGCGGAGGCGACCAGTGCGGCGGGCGCAGTGGTGAGCTTTGCCGCTGGCAGCGCGACGGACGCGGTGGGGGTGACCTCGCTGACTTACTCACAGGCAAGTGGGACGAGCTTCCCGATGGGAGTAACGACGGTGACGATCACGGCAAGGGATGCGGCGAATAATGCGGGGACGGGCACTTTCACCGTGACGGTGCAAGATACGACCGCCCCCGTAGTGGCTGCGCACGCGAATGTGACGGCGGAGGCAACCAGCGCGGCAGGCGCAGTGGTGGACTTTGCCGCTGGCAGCGCGACGGATGCGGTTGGAGTGACTTCGCTGGCTAACTCGCTTGAGAGCGGGACGACGTTCCCGATTGGCGTGACGACAGTGACAATCACAGCGGCGGATGCGGCGAATAATGTGGGGACTAGCACTTTCACCGTGACAGTGGCGGATACCACAGCACCAGCGGTGGCGGCGCACGTGAATGTAACGGCAGAGGCGACCAGCGCGGCGGGCGCGGTGGTGAACTTCGCCGCTGGTAGCGCGACGGATGTGGTGACGGCGAGCCCAGCGATCACGTATTCGCAGGAAAGTGGGACGACTTTCCCGATCGGCGTGACGACGGTGACGATCAGCGCAGAAGACGCAGCGCATAATGTGGGGACGGGAACTTTCACCGTGACGGTGCAAGATACGACCGCCCCAGTAGTGGCTGCGCACGGGAATGTGACGGCGGAGGCAACGAGCGCGGCTGGCGCAGTGGTGAGCTTTGCCGCTGGCAGCGCGACGGATGCGGTGGGAGTGACTTCGCTGGCTTACTCGCAGGAGAGTGGGACGAGCTTCCCGCTCGGGGTGACGACGGTGATGATCAGCGCCGAGGATGCAGCGCATAATGTGGGGACGGGCACTTTCACCGTGACGGTGGGGGATACGACCGCCCCCGTAGTGGCGGCGCACGCGAATGTGACGGCGGAAGCGACGAGTGCGGCTGGCGCAGTGGTGAGCTTCGCTGCGGGCAGCGCGACGGATGCTGTGACGGTGACTTCGCTGGCTTATTCGCAGGAAAGTGGGACGAGCTTCCCACTCGGCGTGACGACGGTGACAATCACGGCAAGAGATGCGATGAATAATGTGGGGACGGGCACTTTCACCGTGACGGTGGGGGATACGACCGCACCCGCAGTAGCGGCGCACGCCAATGTAACTGCGGAGGCAACGAGCGCGGCTGGCTCAGTGGTGAGCTTTGCCGCTGGCAGCGCGACGGACGCAGTGACGGCGAGCCTTACGATCACGTATTCGCAGGCGAGTGGGACGAGCTTCCCGCTCGGCGTGACGACGGTGACGATCTCCGCCGAGGACGCGGCGCACAATGTAGGGACGGGCACTTTCACCGTGACGGTGGGGGATATGACGGCCCCAGTCATCACGCTGAATGGCGACGCCACTCTCTACGCGGCGCTCGACTCGACCTTCACCGATCCCGGCGCGACTGCGCTGGATGCGGTGGGCGGCGCGGTGTCGGTAAATGTGACGGGGAGTGTGGATACGAGTGTGGCGGGGGATTACACCCTCACCTACACCGCCGAGGATGCTGCGCATAATGCGGCGGCTCCGGTGGCGCGCACGGTCACGGTGTATCTCGCGGCAGCCGCGGTGGATGATGTGGTGACGGCGACGGCAGGCGAAACGCGCTGCTACCCGCTCGCTAACGACTACGATCCGCTCGGCTCGGAGCTGAGTCTCGTGAGCACGGACGGCCCCGGCGTGATGTTCGAAGGCCGCGCACTGGTGATCCCAGCGGGCTACGTGGGCACTTTCCGCTACGTGGCGACGAATGGACGCGGCCCATCGAGCGCAAATGTGACGGTGCTCGCCGGCACGCCGGTGACGGCGCGCAGCCAGTGGGCGGGTCTGCTTTACGACCGCACGGGCGCTATCGCCGGGCGGATGCAGACGACGCGCAACAGCGCCGGGCGCTTCACCTACGGGGTGCGCGTGGGGGCGGATCAAATCGGGGGGATCTTTACGCTAGACGCCATGCACACCGCCACGGTGGGCGGGCTCACGATCATTGAAGACGCCGACCACCGCCTCACCATCGCCTACGTGAGCGGCGGCACGCTCACCGGCAATCTGCGCCAGAGCGCCACGGGCGTCACCCCGCGCCAGCTCAACGTCGCACTCGCGGGGGCAGACCGCACCGCCCTGCCCGGCGGCGGCTACCTGCGTGCCTACGTGCGCACCGCGAGCAAAGTGAACATCCTCGGAGTGCTGCCAGATGGCAGATCCTTCGTCGCCGTGAGCCCGCTGGCGGATAATAGCAGCATCTCCTTCTACATCTCCGTGAGACGGACGCCCGGTGCCTTCATCGGCGGCGAATTCACGCTCGGCGACCTCCCCGCGACCGACTGCACCGGCGAACTCGAATGGACCCACGCCAGCACGCTCACCGCGCTCACCGCGAATGGCAGCCTCTACAGTGCAGGCGCAGCCCTCCCCGCCGGAGCCTGCACCCTCACCCTCGCCGGAGGCAGCCTCGCGAGCCCCACCACCAGCGCCAACAGCGCCACCAGCGGCAAGCCCACGCTCAGCACCGCCATCCCCGCATGGCTGGTGAAACCCGCGATCGGCACCTTCTTCATGCGAGTGAAAACACCCGGCAGCTTCCGCGTCGTAAAAGGCAGCGGCATCTACCTACCAAAGAGCCACAGCGCCTGGGGCACCTTCCCCGGCATGCCGGTCAGCGGCAGCATCCTGCTCACGCAACCGTAGCAGAGTTGATGGTTGAGAGTTGATGGTTGAGTGGAAAACGCACGCCAGCGCGCCCATTCAACACTGCATCCGACAAACAAAGCCCCGCTCTCGAAAGGGAGCGGGGCTTTTGTTTCGTAATGGGCGTTGAATGAACGCCGCACTTACGCCACGAACGCCCCTTGAACACCATTGAGACCTTCCCCAAGAATTAAAAAGACGATGAGATGAGTGCTCCGCGCTCACTCAACGCCATTTCCAAAAGTCTGCTTGATTGCTGGAGTTGGCATCCTACCAAAAGTCGCTGGGTGGTTAGCAAAGTTTCGTCGTGCCTCTTTTCCGTGTTTTGCCGTGGTGGGCGCTTTTTAAAAGTAGATGCTGACTCCGGCGTGGAATTGTAGGAGGGCGCGTTCGCGTTGGGTGCTGGCTCCGAGGGCTTGGTTGCCGTCGAGGAGGCCTTCGTTGATGAAGTGGTAGTATTGGGCAGCGGTGAAGGCGGTCCATTTCCCGTAACGCTCGGGGATAAATGCGAGGGGCATACTGAGGCGGAGGGCGCTGGAGAGGTAGCCGATGCCGCCGGGGGCGCGGTGGGCGGCGGGGTAGCTGTAGCGGTAGTGGGTGGTGTGGCCGTAGTAGTGGTAGGCGACGGTTTTGGTCTCGGTGCGGAGCTCTTGGTAGAAGCCGTCGGGGACGCAGGTGAAGTAGGTGGGGAGTTCTACTTTGATGGGCCAACGCTGAAACGTGTAGCTGGGGGCGATGCCGAATTGGAGGCTGTAGCTTTCGTCGGCGAGGGGTTGGTAGAAGACGTAGGTTTGCTGGCCTTCGGTCTGGCGGGTGGCTTGGATGTAGGGGTGGAGGAAGGAGTCGTGGGCGAGGGTGAATGTGAGGCTGCTGCTGCGGGCAAAGGAGCCGGTGCGGCTTTCGTAGCGGGAGTAAAAGGCGCTGAGTGACCAGTCGCGGGCGAGGGTGAGGGTGAGGCCGCCGAGCCAGTCGGTCTCGCTCCAGTGTTGGGGGTTGTGGCCGCTTTGGTGGGTGTGCCAGCTATTCCAAGTGCCGAGGGTGAGGGTGAGGGCGGGGATGCTGCTGGGGCTGTAGGTGAGGAGGAGGAGGGGCTGAGCGACGAGGCCTTGGTTTTCGACGTGGAGGCCGTTGGAGGTGAGGTAGTGGTCGGTGAAATCGAGGGTGAGGAGTGCGTGGAGCGGCTGCGGGGGTGGCGCAGAAAAGAGGAGTGGGTCGAGGAGGGCGATTTCGCGGAAGGGCGTGCCGAGGGGCATGGGTGCTGGCTTGGGGCGGGGCTTGGGCTTGGGCGGGAGGCGGAGGGGGGTGAGCTGGGATTTCTCTAGGAAGGGGGTGCCGAGGGTGGGTGGGTCTTCGGCGAAGGCGGGGAGGGTGAGGGCAAGGAGGGCGAGGAGGGGAGTGATGAACTCTGAACTTCGAACGGCAATGCAACGGGGCTCACACGAAGACACGAAGGCACGAAGGAAGGACTGAAAGATGCCCTCGCTCATCGGATGAATAAGCATCTCCCCGCCCGTGCCATTTCTTTGTGTCTTCGTGTCTTTGTGTGAGGTTCTCTCGCGGTTTCTCAGCGGAGCGTGGTGGGTTGGAGGATGCCGTTCGGAGTTAGGAGTTTTTAACGACGCCTCGGAGCGATCGCGCCTTTGTCTGTCCATCTTCACGCGATCTCTCTTACGAAGAATCCTGTCGTGGAGCCGAGGGCTAAGACGTCGCGGATGCTGGTGGTGGCGAGTTCGATGGGGGTGGTGCCGAGGGTGAGTTTGCCGATCTGTTGGGCGACGATGCCGGTGGTGAAGGTGGCGCTATAAAAGGGGTTGCCAGAGATGGTGCCGCCGATGGTGATGGCGGCGATTTTGGAGGGGATGTTTGCTTTATCGCTAAAGCCGGTGCCGGGGGTGGCGCGGGCGCTGGCGGGGTCGCCAAAGCCGGTGGGGCCGTAGGCGATGCCGGCGGCGATGCTGCTGCCGACGAAGTTGAGGCCGATCTTGATGGTGCCGATTTGCACGTCGGGATTCTCGGCGATGCCCAGGCTGCTGTAGCCGGCGAGGATGGTGGTGGCATAGGCGCTGCGGGCGACGGTGACGCTGGAGATGGCGAGGGCGTTCGCAACGACGCTCGGTGAGGCGAGGCCGTGGGCGATGATCTGTGCAGGGTTCGTGGGGCTGGTGCCGCTGATGGCTCCCACTTTCACGGGGCCGAGGAGGGAGTCGGCGTAGATGCCGTTGATGACTTGCTGGGTGGTGGTGGCGGTGAGGGTGAGGGTGCTAAAGCCGTAGAGTGTGCCGCCGATGGTGACGGCTTTGATGCTCGCGGTGCTGCCGGGGGTGGTGTAGATGGCACCGCAAAATGTGCCGGTGCCGGGGAGCACGTCGCCGGTGATTTTGATGAGGCCGATGGTGTTGTAGGAGCTGCCGACGGCACCCGCGCTATCAATGACGGTGAGGATCTCGCCGCTGACTGTCGGCGAGCTGCCGCCGATGAGTGAGCCGCCGATGGTGACGCTCCCGAGTGGCCCGTAGGCGAAGATGAGGCCGGTGCCGGTGGCGCTGCCGCCGGTGACGCTTTCGCCGACGGTGACGCTGGCGATGGCGGAGGAGCTGGTGACGGAGCCGCCGTAGGACTTCGTGCCGCCGAGGATGCCGCCGCCGATTTTCACCGCGCCCATGGGCCCTTCGCTGAAGAGGTAGCCTGCGCCCAGGCCGTCGCTGCCGCGCTGCGTGTCGTCGCCGCCTACGAGGTTGCCGCCGATGGTCACGGCTCCGAGCGTGCAGGTCACGTCGAAGTCCACGGTGTTGTTCCCATTTTCCACATCTATGGAGCTGAAGAGGTCGCCCTTTATGGTGATCGGCCCCGTCGCACCGATGAAGATCCACTCGTTATTCGCAGCCGTGCCGCTCTGTGTGCCGAGGCCAAATGCGCCCGCCGTGGAGACGCTGATTTTTTTTACCGCCAGCGTGTTGAGCTTCGCATCGCCCGCGCTGAAGGAGGCGATGTCGCCGGGGATGCTCACGGTGCCGAGGTCGAGGCCCGTGGCATCAATGCGCCCGACATTTACCGTCCCATCCCCCACGTGCGCCACGCGGTTGCGCGTCGCGGTGAAAGTGAGATTTGCCCCCGAGGACACGCCTGTGAGGGTGTGGAGGTCGAGCAGCGCGAGCTGGTGCCCCACGTCGCCAGGCTGTGCATCGAGGAAGGTGAACGCACTTTCCGAGAGGATGGTCTTGTTGGATTTCAGCACGACGAGGTCGCCGTCCACATCGGTCCAAGTCGCCGATTTGAGATCCGGCGCGATGGTGACGATCCCCGCCGGAGCGATGCGCGGCTCTAGTGGCTCGATGGTGTGAGAGAGGTGATGTTTCATAGAAAAAGTGAGGCGGGGGAGAGTGCGTGCATTTCCCATCGGGGCAACCCCCGAGCTGTAAAGAGAGTGTAAATTTAAAATTTAAAATTTAAGATTTCTGCCAAGCTCGCCCACCCGTCGCGCGCCAGCGCGCAAATCTTAAATCTCAAATCCTAAATCTTAAATTCATGCAGACCGACCTCACCGTGGGCATCGTCACTTACATCGTCTTCGTCTATTCCACCGTCTGCCACGAGGCCGCCCACGCTTGGTCTGCGATGAAGCTCGGCGACCGCACCGCCTACGAAGGCGGGCAAGTCTCGCTCGACCCCACGCCCCACATCATGCGCGAGCCATTCGGCATGGTCATCATCCCGCTCCTCATGCTCTTCACCACCGGCGGGCTCTTTGGCTGGGCCAGCGCCCCGGTGAACCGCGAGTGGACCCGGCGCAACCCCCGCCACGCCGCCCTCGTCGCCCTCGCCGGCCCGGCGGCCAATTTCCTCCTCTGCATCGCCGCCGCCGTGCTCATGTTCCTCGGCGTCAAAGCGGGCGGCCTCACCGTGCCGCATCGCTACAGCACCATGAGCATCCTCATCGGCACCGGCGGCACCGCTTGGGAAGTCGCCGCCCTCCTTCTCAGCGTCATCTTCTCCATGAATCTCCTCCTCGGCATCTTCAATCTCCTCCCCGCCCCCCCGCTCGATGGCAGCAATATCCCGCTCCTCTTTTTAAAAGGCCGCACCGCCTCCCGATACCAAGACCTCCTCGAACAACCCGCCATGCGCCTCATCGCCTTCCTCCTCGCCTACCTTGGCTTCGGCTTCATCTATAAGCCGATTTTCTACGGCGTCTGCCACCTCCTCCACGCGCTCTTCTCCGCGTAAAAAAAGCATCGCGCCTTGCCTCCCCACGCCTCGCCTCCCTACGTTGCGCGCAATGCTTTCCATCGCCATCCCGATCTACAACGAAGCCGGCAACGTCGCCAACCTTTACGCCAAGGTGCGCGGCGCGATGGAAAAAATCCCGCAACCGTGGGAGCTCATCCTCGTGAACGACGGCTCCACCGATGGTTCCGACGAGCTGCTCGACGAAATCGCCGCCAAAGACGACCGCGTAAAAGTCGTCCACTTCCGCCGCAACTACGGCCAGACCGCCGCCATGATGGCAGGGTTCGATTTTGCAAAAGGCGACATCATCATCCCCATGGACGGCGACCTCCAAAACGACCCCGAAGACATCCCCCTCCTCCTCGCCAAACTCGAAGAAGGCTTCGACGTCGTTAGCGGCTGGCGCAAAGACCGGCAGGATAACGCCCTCAAGCGCAATGCCCCCAGCATCATGGCCAATAAACTCATCTCCTGGCTCAGCGGCGTGCGCCTCCACGACTTCGGCTGCTCGCTGAAAGCCTACCGCCGCGAAGTCATCGAAGGCGTCCGCCTCTACGGCGAAATGCACCGCTTCCTCCCCATCTACGCTAAATGGCACGGCGCAGAAATCTCCGAAGTCGTCGTCCGCCACTACGCCCGCCAACACGGCAGCAGCAAATACGGCCTAGAGCGCGTGCTGAAAGTCCTCGCCGACCTCGTCACCGTCAAATTCCTCGACCGCTTCCAGCAAAAGCCGATGTATCTTTTCGGCGCAGCCGGCCTGCTCTCCCTCAGCCTCGCCAGCTTTTCCGGCATCTACGCCTTCTGGCGCAAATTCATCATGGGCGAGCCCTTCATCCAAAACCCCCTCCTCATGCTCTGCGTCATCCTCGGCATGATGGGCATCATGTGCTTCCTCATGGGCCTCCTCGCCGAAATGCTAGTCCGCACCTTCTACGAGAGCCAAAACAAGCGAGTCTATCTCGTCCGCGCCACGCGGAATGTGGAGGGGAAGTAGCGCTTCCGCTTCCGTGTCTTCCTGTGAGGCCATGCAATTTGTTTTGGCTTGAGATGACCCTTCGACTATCCTGCATGGATGCTCAACGGCGTCCATCTCGTGAACTTTGGAAACCATCGCGACACGCGGATGGAATTCGGGCCATTCAACGCATTGGTCGGTCAAAATGGCGCGGGGAAATCAACGATCTTCCGGGCGATCTTGGCGTATCGGGATGCGCAGTATCCCTTTCCTTTAGAACCCGAAAACTTTCTAAAAAACAGAACACGGCCTTGGCCTTGGTGGTATCTTCGTGAAGGTGAGCGTGATGGAATTGTCTCGGTTGGACAGCGCGGACGATTCGATTCGGAAAATACAGTGTGGGGAGCCACAATGAGCGGGCACTTACATCCTGCCAGTAATCTGACCGATTCTGTTTGTGAGTGTGTTCCAAATTACGAGTGGCACTCTGGTGAATTGCGGCCCGCTGATCTGGCTCAGTTTCCGAAAGCAGTATTACCATTTGCAGCTAGTGCGGAGGATGCGATGAAAGCCCACATAGAGGTAATGTCTATGGCCAAGACTTCACCGTTTGGCGTCCCTCCCGCTCCTCCTCGTAAGATCAAAACGGTAAAAGGGCTCTCACTTCCAGACGCTCTCAGCAAGGCAGCCAAGAATATTCACCTTTTCAAAGCCGCCGGGGTGATGATTTCCAAACCCTCCTACACCACGGTGGTTCCGCCACGAATGACCGACAATGGCGAGTATCTCGCATCGGTCGTGGCCAATATGCTTGGCAGCGATCCAGACCGTTTCGAGGCGATGCTCAATGCGTTTCGCAGCGTCATCCCATCTGTGAAGCGCATCCTTACGCGCCGAAGTGAAATCGCTATCATAGAGAAAAGGGTGATTTCTGTGAACCGGAAGGAAGTGGCTTACGAGGACGAGCGCAATGTCCCTGCGGATACGCTCGTATTTGAAACTACCTCGGGTAATTTGCCTATGGAGGCGATGAGCGAGGGCACACTGATGGCGCTCGCGATTTTGACCCGTGTCTATGCCCACGATGGGCCAGCGGTGTTGCTCTTTGATGACATCGAGCAAGGGCTGCACGCCAAGGCGCAGCACGATCTCATCAAGCAACTGCGTGCTTTGCAGGCGCAGCAAAAGGATTTGCAAATTATCCTCTCCACTCATTCACCATTCATCATAGATGAGATGACGCCCGAGGAAGTGTGGCTGCTCCATGCAACCCCCGCGACCGGTGCGCGCGCCCGCAAGCTCTCGGAGCATCCGCAAGCGGAGCGAGCTTTGAAGGTTCTCTCCACAGGAGAATTTTGGAGCTCCGAAGGCGAGGAATGGGTGACGGAAGAAACCTTCAACGCCTAATCGCATCCCATGACGGAAATCGTCGTCTTTGCTGAACATTCCTCCGATGCACGCACCGTCTGTGGAATCGCAGACCGCATCCTGCTCGCACACGCGCCAGCGGATTGGGACGAGCGCGAAAACGTCGCATCGCCAGACCTCGCGCAGCGTCGGAGCTGGGTGGGGCTGGATGATGGAGCGACGTTCTTTGACCTCCACCACCTCAAAGCGCGTGCGGGGACGAATCCGCGTCAATTCGTCCGCAGGCCGAATGGCGAGAGCAGAGGCTACGATTCCGCAGCGGTGAGAGTCGCACTACAGCTTTGCGTGAAAAGAGCAGAGAACTGTCCCGACATTCGCGGGCTTCTTTTCATCCGAGACTTGGATGCGCAAGGGCCGGAGCGAGTCGCCAGCGCTGAGGCTGCAAGCACAGAAGCGGGCGACGCCTTTCCCGTCCTCTTCGCATGGCCCGATCCGAGCACGGAAGCGTGGTTGTTGCATGGCTTCATCGCGCAGAATCATGCGGAGACAAAGCGGCTCGACGACGAGCGCGCCGCGTTGCATCTCGACCCGACGACAGCATCTCATCTCCTGCGCGCCGCCAATGAAGGAGAGCCGCGAAACCTCAAGCGCGTCCTGCGAGTTTTGACTGATGGCGACTTTGATCGTCGCGAGGAGTGCTGGGAAAAGGCACCTCTACAGACACTCCTTGATCGCGGAGAACATACCGGCCTCCGCGCTTTTTTTGAGCAGGTGGAGACAAAGCTTATTCCGCTGTTGCCCGAGCTGGAGCAGCAGTGCTCGGCCTCTAAAAGGCACTGATCTATGTGCGGCATCGCTGGTTTTATAGGACGCGGGGATTTGGATACGCTGCGGCGGATGACGGATGCGATCCGGCATCGGGGGCCGGATGCAGGTGGGTTTTGGCGGGAGGCGGGCGCAGGGGTTTTTCTTGGACATCGGCGGCTGAGTATCGTGGACATCGGCGGGGGGGCGCAGCCGATGTGGACGCGCGAGGAGACGCTGGGCGTGATTTTTAATGGCGAGATCTACAACCATGCCGAGCTGCGGGCGGAGTTGAAATTGCTGGGGCATGAGTTTGCGACGGATCACAGCGATACCGAGGTGCTGCTGCACGCTTACCGCGCTTGGGGTGAGGCGTTCGTGGAGCGGCTGAATGGGATGTGGGCGTTCGTCATTTATGATCGGGAGAAAAAGCGGCTCTTCGGCTCGCGCGACCGCTTTGGGAAGAAGCCGCTGTATTACTTCCACGAGGGCGACACGTTCGCATGGGCGAGTGAGCTCACGGCGCTCGTGCAGCATCCCGATTGCCCGCGCAATCTCTCGGCTCGCGCGCTGAAAAAATACTTCGCCTACTGCTACATCCCCGCGCCACTCAGCATCTACGAGCGTGTGTGGAAGCTGCCGGGCGGGCACAGCTTCACCTACGATCTCGCAGCGCGCACGCTGAAGACTTGGCGCTACTGGTCGTATGAGATCGAGCCGGATGCCGCGCTCCGCGACGACGAGGCGTTGCGCGCCGAACTCCGCGACACGCTAGAGCGTGCCACGCAACGGCGGCTGATGTCCGACGTGCCGCTCGGCGTGTTTCTCAGCGGCGGGATTGATTCCAGCGGCATCGCGGCGCTGGCGGCAAAGCACGTCCCAGCGGGGGCGCTGAATACTTTCTCCATCGGTTTTGCCGACCCGAGTTTCGACGAAAGCGAATACGCGCAGCTCGTGGCCATGCAGCTCGGCACGCGGCACCACCACGAGACGCTCGATATGGAAAAAAGCGCGTCCATTTTGCCGGAGATCATCGCGCGGCTGGATGAACCGCTGGGCGATAGCTCGCTGCTGCCGACGTATCTTCTCAGCCGCTTCACGCGCCAACACGTCACCGTCGCGCTCGGTGGCGATGGGGGCGACGAGCTCTTTGCGGGCTACGATCCTTTCAAGGCTCTGCGCGCTGCCGAGCGGTATCAGCGCTTCATGCCGCGCCCGATGCACGCGGCGCTCGCGATGCTCGCCGCGCGGCTGCCGGTGTCGCACAAAAACATGAGCTTTGATTTCAAAGTGAAGCGCTTCCTGCGAGGGATGAATCACCCGCCAGCACTCTGGAACGCTGCGTGGATGGGGGCGCTGGAGCCGCGCGAAGTGGCCGAGCTTTTCCACGAGCCGTGCGACCCAGAGGATCTTTATAGCGAATCCATTGAGGCATGGGATCGCTGCAAGCAGCCCAATCTCGTGGACCGTTCGCTGCAATGGTGGACGCAACTTTACCTGCAAGACGGCATCCTCGCGAAGGTGGATCGCGCCTCCATGCTCTGCTCGCTGGAGGCCCGCTCGCCCTTCCTCGATCTCGAAGTCGCGAACCTCGCCCGCCGCATCCCGTGGCAGCTCAAATTCCGCAACGGCGTGACGAAGTGGATCCTCAAAGAAGCCCTGCGCCCGCTCCTCCCGCGCACGATCATCGAGCGGCCAAAGAAAGGCTTTGGGATGCCGATCGGTCGCTGGCTGCGCGAGGGGAAATTTGCTTTCGACGTGGAGCGCGCGCCTGCTGCGCTGGACCGCAATTTCATCCAGCAAAAACTCGCCGCCCACCGCGCCGGGAAGGCCGACGAGCGGCTCTTCCTGTGGAGCCAGTGGGTGCTGGGGGAGTGGAGCGGCAGGCCATGATTATTTTTGAACTCCGAACTCTGAATTTAGAACTTAGAACTCTGAACGGACGCGCGTCGAAGCCGCAGCGTTCGGAGTTCGGAGTTCGGAGTTCAGCGTTCAGAGTTTTGTATCGAAACATTCCTCGTCCTTCCGCAGACACCCCACCATGAAGCTCCTCATCCTCAACTACGAATTTCCCCCGCTCGGCGGCGGCGCGGGCAATGCCACCGCGTGCCTCGCTCGCGAGTGGGCGGTGCTCGGACACGAAGTGGAGATACTCACCGGCGGCGCGCGCGGACTGCCTGCGCGGGAGGAGCGCGATGGCTACCGCGTGCGCCGCGTTCCTTCGCCGCGTCGGCTGCAAGGCCAGTCCACCGTGGGCGAGATGATGGCCTTTGCCGCGCTCGCCGTGCCCGTCGCGCTGTGTGGGCCGAGGCCGGATGTCGTCGTGGCTTTCTTCAGCATCCCGAGCGGCCCCGTGGCGTGGCTTTTGAAAATGCTGCGCGGCGTGCCCTACATCGTCTCCCTGCGCGGCGGCGATGTGCCGGGCTTTGACGCAAAGCACATGGCCGCGATGCACGCGCTCACGAATCCCCTCACCGCGATGATCTGGCGTAGCGCCGCCGCCGTCGTCGGCAATAGCACGGGCCTCTGCCAGCTCGCGCGCGATTTCATGCCCGGCCTCATCGTGCCGGAAATCCCGAACGGCGTGGACACCGAGCGCTTCTCGCCCGCTCCGCGCATTGAAATCGGGGTGCCCAAGCTGCTTTTTGTTGGCCGCCTCTCCACGCAAAAAGGCGTGAGCGTCCTCCTCGATGCGCTCGCCCTCATCCCCGCGCGCTGGCACCTCCGCATCGTCGGCGACGGCCCCGAGCGCGCATCACTTGTCGCACAAGCCACACGCCTCGGCATCGCCGAGCGCATCACCTTCCACGGCTGGGCGCAGCGCGAAGAGCTGCCCGAGATCTATCGCGCCGCCGATGTTTTCGTCTTCCCCTCGCTCGATGAAGGGATGCCGAACGTCGTCCTCGAAGCCCTCGCCAGCGGCCTCCCCATCGTCGCCACACGCATCGCGGGCAATGACCAACTCGTGACTCCCGGCGAAAACGGCGCGCTTGTCTCGCCCGGCGACCCGCGCGCTTTCGCCACCGCACTCACGCCTTTACTCGCCGACCCCGCCACCCGCGAGCGCATGGCCGCCCGCAGCCGCGCCCTCGCCACCGAGCGATACTCGTGGGCGCTCTCGGCGGGGAAATACGACGCGCTTTTCCAATCTATCGCTGCGAGCGAGGAGTAGAGTTTTCCACCGCGCGACAATCCGCTTCCGTCCCGCCTCGCTTTGCGGCAAAGCTCGGCCATGTCTGATCTTTGGCACGCATTGAAACCAAGCGCCCGCGCCTTGCTGGGGCAGCGCGATTACTCGCAGAAATCACCCGCTGAACGGCTCGCTACGTCGGGCATTGATGCGGGGGAGATCATTGCCAAGCACGCGGAGTTGGATGCTGCGTGGATCCCCGGCGTGGAGATTTTTCCGCGTCGTGTTTTCCCGCAGAGGCATCGCGGGTTCTTTGGGGAATTTGCGCGGATGGAGGATGGGCGGCTCGCGGAGATCGGGATGTGGCCGAGGCAGTGGGCGACCGCGCGGATGTTCACCGGAACTGCGAAGGGCTTCCACATCCACCCACCGCACATCCCGGCGGGGGAGAGCCCGGAGGCTTGGTTCCAGCGGCTCTTCATCGCGGAGGCGGGGAATTTTGCGCTGCGTCCGTATGATCGCGAACAGTGGGATGCGATGTTCTTTGTGCAGGGAAATGTGGAGATGCTGCTGGTGGATGAGCGCGTGGGGCTGCCTCGCCGCGTGATGCGATTCATCATCGAGGGCGACGACCAGCGCGGGCCGAATAACGCGGGCGTCGTAATCCCTGCAGGCGTGGCGCACGCACTGCGCGCCGAGGGCTCCAGCGACACGATCATGGTCTATGGCACGACGACGAAATTTGACCCCGCCTTCGAAGGCCGCATCGCCGACGGCGTGGAGCGCGCACCGCTGCCTGCGGAATGGGAAGCCTACCTCGGCTGAGTCGAAACAACTCTGGAAGTCAGATCCTGAATTTTAGCCACTGATGCACACGGATGAAACACAGATAAGATTTGCCAACGCGCTTGCTCATCTGTGTTTCATCCGTGTGCATCAGTGGCTTAAAAAACTATCGCCGATTTCTCCATTGGTTTCAAAATTCTGGCCGAGCACTCAAGGTTGTTTCCGTGCCCTTCCGTGCCTTCCGTGGGCAAAGCAATGAGCCATCCAAGCCGCCGCACTTTCGTCCGCACCGTCGCCGCTGGCATCGGCGCGACCAGCTTGCCTGCTTGGTTGCAGGCGGGAGACGACACGCTGCGCCCGCCGCAAAAGCCCAGCGGCATCCCCACGATCTGGGTCGGCGGCGTGACTCCCGAGAGTGGCGTGGTGAAGACCAAGCTGCCGCCTGGCACGCGGTGCAAACTCTACCTCCTCGCGCCCGGCGAAGCGCCGCTCGTCTTCGCGCCGGAGCCCGGCCCGCGCAGCGCGGTGACGACTTTCTGCCCGAGCGGCCTCGCTCCCGGCACGACCTACACCTGCACGCTGGAGGTGCTCGGGCAGCCTGCGACTTATCCGCCCGCGGTGCTCCGCACGTTTCCTCCGGCGGGGCGCGGGGCGTCGTTCGCGTTTGCCTTTTCCTCCTGCGCGCGCACGGGCTCGGAGCACCCTGTTTTTTCCACCATCGAGCAGCGGCAACCGGCGTTCTTTTTGCACCTCGGCGACCTGCATTACTCGAACATCACGCGCAACGATCCGCACCACTACCGCGCGGCGTGGGATACGGTGCTCTCCTCCTCCACGCAAGGCCCACTCTATCGCAACGTCCCTTTCGTCCACATCTGGGACGACCACGATTTTGGCCCGAATGATAGCGACCGCCGCGCGCCCGGCAGCACCGCCGCGCGTGCCGTCTTCCGCGAATACGCCCCTCACTACCCGCTCGCGGCGGGCGAGGGCGACGCCGCCATCTACCACGCCTTTTCGCTAGGCCGCGTGCGCTTTCTCCTCACCGATCTCCGCAGCGAACGCACTCCCGAAAAGCATCCCGACAGTGCAGTGAAGAGCATGATGGGTGCTGCGCAAAAGGCGTGGTTCCTGCGCGAGCTGCTGGAGTCTTCGCGCACGCACGCTCTCGTCTTCTGGGGCAGCAGCGTCCCGTGGATTGGCTCTGGCAAAGGCGGCGACGCTTGGGCCAACTACGCCACCGAGCGCGCAGAGATCGCGGATTTCATCGTCGCGCACGGCATCCGCAATCTCTGCATCCTCTGCGGCGATGCCCACATGATCGCCGCCGACGATGGCACGAACAGCGACTATTCCACCGCAGGCGGCGCGCACATTCCCGTGCTCCACGGCTCCGCACTCGATCAAGGCGGCAGCTACAAAGGCGGCCCCTACAGCCACGGTCACTACCTCCCGACTGGCGGCGAAGGCTGCTTTGGCTGGGTCGAGGTGAAGGACGATGGCGGGAGCGTGACGGTGGATTTCAGCGGGCGAAATCACGAGGACATCGCCAAGGTGGAGCTCAGTTTCCGGGTTTGAGATCGCGTGAGCGGATGAGGAGGTTTTCAGTTGTCTCCACGCAGTCTCGCGCGGCATAGTCCGCGACCTTTTTCAAAAAATATGACTCGTCGCTTCGCACACCTCTTTCTTTTTCTTTTCACCACTGCCGTCGCGTTTGCTGATGAGACGGGGCGGCTGGAGGTGCTCTTCCTCGGCGACAAAGCGGGGCATAAGCCGAGTGAGCGTTTCTTTCAGGCGCAGCCTGCGCTGGCTCCCCAGGGGATCAATCTGACTTACACGGACAACGTCGAGGACATCAATATCCCGAACCTCGCGAAATACGACGTGCTGGCGATCTACGCGAACACGCTGAAGCTCGAACTGCCGCAGGAGAAGGCGCTGCTGCGCTGGGTGCAGAGCGGGAAGGGCTTCGTGCCGATCCATTGTGCGAGCTACTGTTTTTTAAATTCGCCGGAGTATATCCGCCTCGTCGGAGCGCAGTTTAAAAGCCACGGGACGGGGACTTTTAAGACGACCATCGTGAGACCGGAGCACCCGATTATGGACGGCTTCAAGGGCTTCGAGACTTGGGATGAAACTTACATCCACACGGCACCCAATGCGGATTGTGTGATCCTGCAAAAGCGCGACGAGGAGCCTTACACTTGGGTGCGGCAGGAGGGGAAAGGGCGCGTCTTTTATACCGCTTACGGGCACGATGAGCGGACGTGGGGGAACCCCGGCTTTCAAGACCTACTCTATCGCGGTATCGTGTGGGCAGCGGGCGATGATGCAGCGCGGCGGTTGAAAATCTGGACGCCGCTCGCTTTCAAATACGACCCCACGGCGCTGGTGCCGAACTACGAAAAGCGCACGCCCCCGCCACAGCTCCAGGAGCCGCTGACGCCAGCGGAATCGCGCAAGCACATCCAGAAACCGGCGGACATGGATCTCACGCTGATGGCCAGCGAATCGGACATGGCGAAGCTGGTGAATGTGATCGAGCAAAACTGGGACGAACGCGGGCGGCTGTGGATCGTGGAGTCGGTGGATTATCCGAATGAAGGCACGCCAGGCGGGCCGGGCGGGGACCGCATCCGCGTGCTGGAGGATACGAACGGGGATGGGAAATTCGATAAGGTGACGGTCTTTGCCGACCAACTGAGTCTGCCGACTAGCATTTGTTTCGCGAATGGCGGAGTGATCGTGCAGCAGGCACCGCACACGCTTTTCCTCCGCGACACGAACGGCGACGGAGTGGCGGATGAGCGGAAGATTTTATTCAGCGGCTGGGGCACGCAGGACACGCACGCGACGCCGAGCAATCTCACCTACGGCTACGATGGCTGGATCTATGGCTGCGTGGGTTACTCGGGCTTCAATGGCGAGGTGAATGGGGAGAAGCTGAAGTTTGGCCAAGGCGCGTATCGCTTTAAGGCGGACGGCTCGAAGCTGGAATTCCTCGGGCGCACGTCGAACAACACCTGGGGCTTTGCGCTGCGCGAGGACGGCGATATTTTCGGCAGCACGGCGAATAACCAGCATTCGTGGTATCTGCCAATCCCCCGCCGCTACTACGACATGGTGGACGGGCTGGAGCAGCCGGTGAACGTCGGCATTGATGCCAATAAGAAAGCGCCGCTCGGCATGACGCGCATCCGGCAGGTGGATGTGATGGGTGGGTTCACGGCGGAGGCGGGGCATAATTTTTACACGGCGCGCTCATTCCCACAGGAGTTCTGGAACCGCGCGGCGCTGATCTGCGAGCCGACGTGCCATATCCTCTATAAAGGCGTGCTGGAGCAGCAGGGCACGCATTTCTCGCTGGAGAATGGCTGGGATTTGCTGTCGAGCGACGACGAATGGTTTGCCCCCGTCCACGCCGCCACGGGGCCGGACGGTGCGATATGGGTCAGCGATTTTTACTCCTTCCTCATCCAGCATAATCCCACGCCGAGCGCGCAAAATGGCGGCTTTGCGGCGAAGACGGGCAAGGGCAATGCCTTCGTCTCCACCCTGCGCGACACGCAGCGTGCGCGCATCTGGCGTCTCAGCTACAAAGGCGCAAAGCCGAGCGAGCAATTCAAACTTAGCACAGCCGACCTCGCCACGCTGCTGCGCGCGCTGAAAAGCGACAACCTGCTCTGGCGCAAACACGCCCAGCGCCTGCTCATCGAACGCGGCAAACTGGACGCCGTGCCAAATCTCAAAGCCATGGCCGCCGACCCCACGATGGACGCCGTCGGCATCGCGGGCGGAGCCTTCCACGCCCTGTGGGCGCTGCACGGCCTCGGTGTGGACGACATGGAGACGCTCGTAAAAGCCATGAAACATCCCGCCGCTGGAGTGCGCCGTGCGGCGCTGCAGCTCCTCCCGCGTTCTCCCCTCAGCGCACAAGCCATCCTCGACTCCGGCCTGCTCGCGGACAAAGAGCCACTCGTCCGCCTCACCGCGCTCCTCGCCCTCGCCGATCAGCCCGCTTTTGATCCCGCTGGAGCCGCACTTTTTGCCCTCCGCAGCGACGCCGGGCTGATGCAAGACAAGTGGCTCCCGACCGCCCTCACCATCGCCGCCTCGCGCCACGCGAATGGCTACCTCAGCGCCGCGCTGGCTGGTGTAAAAGTGCTCGGCTCTACCGAAAAAGAGCCCGCCGCAGTGCCGCAAAATCTGCTCCCGAATGGTGGCTTTGAAAAACCCGCTGGCGACCTCGCCGAAGGCTGGGCCGTGCGCACCTACATCGGCAGCGCCGAGCATAAACTCGTGGCCAAAGGCCGCACCGGCGGGAGCTGCATCGAGATCACCAGCGCGACGGGCGCGGATACGAGCATCCACGCGGAGTTCCCCATGGAGCCCGATAGCGACTACCTCCTCAGCGCATGGATCAAGACCGACAACGTGCAAGGCGCGACCGGCGCATTGCTAGAAATCCACACCCTTGCCGGCGCACAGCCAAAGTCGAAAGCACTCCAAGGCACGAATGATTGGCAACAAGTCTCCTTCCAAATCAACAGCGGCAAACAAGCCGAAATCATCGTCAACTGCCTCTTCGGCGGCTGGGGGAAAAGCACGGGCACCGCGTGGTTTGACGACGTAAGCGTGGTGAAACTCGGCGCAGGCAGCGGCGCACCTACCAGCACCGGCAGTGACCTCCCCGCCATCGCGCGCTCCTTCACCCGCTACGCCACGCCTACACAGCTCACCGCGCTCAATACCCTGCTCGCCAGCAAGCCCAGCAACGAAGCCCGCATCATCTCCGAAGCCCTGCGCAACCCCAGCAAGCCCAAGGTCGCCGAAGACCTCGTCGCCCTCGCCAAAACGCACCAGATCGTCGCCATCAAAGCCGTCGAAGGGCTCAAATACGATGTGCTCAATTTCACCGTAAAAAGCACCCAGCCCGTTGCCCTCGTCTTCACCGACGCCGACCAGCTCCAGCACAACCTCGTCGTCAGCAAACCCGGCTCCATGGAGCTGCTCTGCACCGCCGCCGATGCTGCCGCCGCACAGCCCGATGCGATTGCCAAAAACTACATCCCTAGTTTCGGCGACATCCTCCGCGCGACCAAACTGCTCAATCCCGGCGAGACAGAAGTGCTGAAACTCGACGCACTCAAGCCCGGCCAATACCCCTACCTCTGCACCTTCCCCGGCCACTGCCACATCATGCGCGGCACGATGAAAGTGGAGTGAGACGATCTCCAGAAATGAAGGGCGCTTCTGGGAACTCCGAACTCTGAAGAGGACTCTCGAAAACTCGCACTTTGGGACTTACTAGCGGTGCCTCTGGAGTGCGGGGGCATGACCCCGCTCTGG
>JAYVQK010000162.1:0-6750 GCA_043757005.1 Verrucomicrobiaceae bacterium | reverse complement strand
GCGCGACTCTACGTGCGCTTTGGGGCTTCGCCGAATCTCACTGATCTGCTGCTGAATGGGCAGACGCACCTCACCCACGTCATCCCCGCCACTACGGGCAATGGCTCGCGCCAGAGCGTCTCCAATACCGCTGGTCGCGCCTCCGTTTTCCTCCGCCCCGGCACAGCGGCGAGCTTCCTAAACACGGTCGCCGTGGACCGCGATAGTGGCGTCACTTTCGACACGCTGAATATGCGCAACCTCGCTCAGACTGAGCAAATGGAGGGCTACGGCAGCACTGCCACGCGCTTCGATCTCGGCCTGCAAGTCGGCGCGACGAATACGCAAGATACCGACGGCGATGGGCTGCCTGATTGGTGGGAAATCCAAAATGCCCTCAACCCAAACGACGCCACTGGCGCGAACGGAGCCAGCGGCGATCTCGATGGCGACGGCATGAGCAACCTCGCCGAATTCCTCTTCGGCACCGCCGCAAATATCCCGCAGGCCGGCATCGGCATGAGCGTGACGCGCCCCACCGCCAGCACCGTGCAGCTCACATTCCCCACGCTGCTCACGCGCCGCTACGCCGTGCAGTGGACGAACGACCTCACGCAGCCTTGGCAAAATGCAGGCGCACTCCTTGATGGCACTGGCAGCGCGATGACGTGGACGGACGACGGCACCCAAACCGTGACCACCCCGAGTGCCCAGAGCGCACGCTTCTACCGCATCCAAGCCAGCCCCGTGGCGGAATAGCGCGCGCTTTTTTGCATTTTTCAACTTCCCATTCCAAAGGCCATCCCCCATAAAACCGTGAGACTGAAATAGCTTCTAGGCGATTTCGGTTCCAATTTATTTTTAATCTCAAAAGTGCAACAAGAACCATCTCTCGAAACGCCAAATAACGAGCTCACCAAACCCGCCCTGCACGAAGGGCAAAAGCTCGCTGGCTGTTACGTTTTAAAAAGCGAACTCCCCACGCAAAGCGGCACCGTCGTGTGGCTGGCGCAAGACGAGGTCTTGGGAAAAGATGTCACGCTCCACTTCATCCCACCCGCTATTTTGCAGGATGCGCGGGCGATCTCCGAGCTGAGGCAAGAGGTGAAGCGCAACCGCCAACTCATCCATCCAAACATCTTGCGAGTGTATGATTTCGTGGAAGATGGCGCGCACGCAGCGATCTCCATGGATCGCATCGAGGGCGAATCGCTCGCCGCACTACTCCGGCAAAAAGGACGCTTCGAGCCGCAGGAGATTCAGCCTTGGCTCATACAGCTCGCCGAGACTTTAAACGAAGCGCACCGCACCCAGTATGTGCATCGCGATTTGTCCCCCGAGAATTTTTACGTCCGTCCGACCGCTGGCCTTTTGATCACGAATCTCGGCATCGGTCGCACCGTCTCCGACGCCATGGAGCGCGCCGGAATCGCAAAAGGCGAAGCCGCCCACCTCGCCACCATGAGCCCCCAGCAGATGGATGGCGAACGCCCGGCGGCTACCGACGACGTATATGGCATGGGCGCACTCGCGTTCGAGCTACTCACCGGCCACGCGCCATTTGTCGGCGCAGACATCGTCCCACAAATCCGCAAATCCGTCCCGCCCACCGTGAGCGAAGCGCGCACGCAAGTGGGCGCAGCAGCAGTATCGCCGGATTGGGATGCGCTCGTTGCGAGCTGCCTCGCAAAAAATCTCGATCAGCGTCCGAAATCCTGCGCTGAGGTAGCCGGACTCATCGCGCAGGCAAAAACAGGAGCCCAAGCGGCCCCCACACAACCCGTCGCCCCGAGCGTCCCTGATGCCGTCCCAGTATGGGCGGATGTGAGGACAAAAGCGCCAGAGGGATCTGCCCCCATCATCTCCTCCGACGTGAAGACAGAACCCGCGAAATCCTCCATGCCGCCACTGCCCCACGGCGCATCCGCCTCCGGCAAGCCCGGCGCGAAGCCTAGTTTATCAGCCACTTTCCCCGATCTGGAGCGCCCGAAATCGAAAGCTCCAGCAGTCCTAGTAGCCCTCGCAGCCGTCGCAATCGGTGCTGGGCTTTACATGAAAAAGAGCGATAGCGAACAATCGGGCGGCGAGGAAAATGCCGCCGACAACAAAGCCAGTGGCGTCACTAAAGAGCCGTCTTTTATCGAAAAAGTGAACGACAAGAAAGCCCCAGCAGAAGACATCGCCAAAACAACAGCCCCGAAATTACCCGAAGTCGCCTCCGTTAAACCCGAAAACGTAAACCCTCCACAGACGGAACCCAAAGCGCCGCCAGTAGCCGTCGCCACGCCACCGACCAAGCCCGTGCAGGTCGCGCCGTCGCCTTTGCCAGTCGCGAACACCGGCGGCCCCGCGATGAAAACCACCGCCAACTTGCTCCCCGAGCCCGAGGAAATCTCCAAGCCAGCAAAAGCCACCAGCCCAGCTATCGACATACTCCCCGCCGCGCCCGCTACTTTGCCAAAGCTCGCGTTGCCACCCAATGCCACCGCCGCCCAGCTCGAACAACTTCTCGCCGAGCGAAAAGCAGCAGCCGTGCGTGCGCAGGAAGTCGCCAAGGCCGCCGATACCACACAGTCCCAGTCCTCGCAGAGCCGTGATAAGCACGCAGCGGAACTCGAACAGATGAAAAAAGGCGTAGAAGATAAGCGCAAAGCGCAAGCCTCCATCATCCAACAAGCCAGCGCCATCGAGGCGCAGCGTAAAAAACTCGAAGACGAAAAAAACCGCGCCAAAGCAGCCGCAATGGAAGCACTCAAAGCGTCAGAAAACGCAGAGAAAGCATTCGTGGAAGCCATGGAGCAAGGCGCAGATAAAATCACCGCCCGCCAAAAAGCAGACGCCGAAATGGCTGCGCTTACCAAAGAAATCGCAGACCGCACCAAGGCACTCGACGAGACAGGCGGACAATCCACGAAAGCCGATTCCCTTCGCCAGCAGATGCAGCTAGCTTTGCGCCAACTGGACCTCGATCAAGTCGCGATCAAAGCAGCACTCGGCAAAGTGAAATCCGTTGAGGACGAGGCACGGCGTAAAGCCAATCACGATAAAATCGTTGCACTGGAGAGCCAGGCCAAACCTATCGAAGCAAAAGCTGCGCAATTCAAGGAAATGCTGGCAAAGCTGAAAGAACTAGGTGACGCTGGAATCGAAGCATCCAAGCCACTCCAGCAAAAACTAGATGCGCTGAACGCCGACGCAGCAGCGATCCGATCTGCCATCAAGGATCTCGGCAATTCCAGTGTAGCACCAGCGGTCGCACTGCCGCCCGCTGCGCAAATCAACACGCCTCCGCCAGCCGTCGTCGAAGTAGTCCCACCACAGCCAGCGCCAACTGAAGCTGGGCCGTCCACGAATTCACTCGGCATGAAATTTCTCCCAGTGGGCAATATCGCTTTTGCTATTTACCCCACCACACGCCAGCAATTCGAGGCATTTGCGAAAGCAGTAAATCTCCGCAGCACCGCGTGGCAAAATCCTGGTTTCAAACAAGAAAACGATCACCCTGTCGTAAATATCACCTGGCGCGAGGCGGAAGCATTTTGCAAATGGCTCACCGTGAAAGAGCGGAAAGCTAACCAAATTAAGCCAAACGAACTTTACCGATTGCCTAGCGATATGGAGTGGAGTAAAGCAGTTGGTTTAACAACCGAGACTGGGGTCGTCCCAGAAGATCGCGATATGGAAGTGCAAGGCGTCTATCCATGGGGAACGGTTTGGCCGCCACCAGCGGGTGCAGGCAACTATGCAGGCGAAGAAACCGAAGCGGACACCGTGATTACTGGCTATAATGACGGCTATAAAAACACATCGCCAGTCGGCAAATTCCAACCCAACAGTCTCGGCCTCTATGATATGGGCGGCAATGTCTGGCAGTGGGTGCAGGATGATTGGAACGCTAACAAACGCGAAAAGACTTTGCGTGGTGCATCCTGGTATAATGGCGCAATCCAACTTACCATTCTTTCATCAGGTCGTATTCCTTCGTCGCCAGATAATCCAAACGACACCTACGGCTTCCGAGTCGTAAAGGCGGCAGAGGCGTCAAAGACTGCGCAACATTGATACCGTTTCGATTGCCAGACCATTTCAGCATTGCTATACGGAACAAAAATCGCCAAAGAACATCATCTTTATGAACATACTACGCGGAACCATCACGCCAATCGCTTGCGCACTAGCCTTCACGGCCACGACGAGTGTGGCGCAGGAATACTTTAGAGATTTTGGCTCTTCCAAGACTTCCAGCGGCAGCTTCCGACTCACTCCAGGTGTGGAAGTCTTCTCAGGAAATAGTCCAGATGGACTATCACCAATTTCGCCCGCCTTGGATTCCTCTGCGGATGACAACTATAATTTCCGCCTCGGCAATTTTGATTTCACTATTGCTATGGGCCTCGGCATCGAAGCAAATGATAACATTGCACTTGCTAGCGACCATCGTGTCTCGGACATCATTTTCAGGCCCGAGCTTGATATAGAGGGAATCCTGCGGATTTCGGAGACGAACCGTATCCGACTCGGCGTCGGTATCGGATACGCGAAATATATGAGTCATAGCGAGTTTGACAGCAAAGGTGTTTTGATAGCTCCAAACTCCGCCTTTACGTGGACCGCAAAATCTGGCTCCTTCACCTTCACCTTTCGCGAACGCCTCTCCTACCAAGAAGACCCTTTTGAAATCCCAGTAATCTCCAACGCAGCGAATTATCGCCGCTGGGAAAACCAAGCTGGTGTGCAGGTGGATTGGGAAGCAAATGAATATACCCGCGTCGCTATTGGCTATGATCGTTTTGATCTACGGGCGTCCGATGCAGTTTTTAAATCGCAAGATCGCGCTATTAATACCATTTATGTGCGGCCATCCTATCAACTATCACTTTATTTTACTGTAGGGCTTAATGCCTCATCGAGCTGGATCAATTACCGCCAGAATATCCAATCCGATGGTCGCACATATCTCGTCGGGCCCTATGCTCAGTGGAAGGTGAATGACACCACGGATGTCTATGTCGAGGCGGGCCTCCAGAAGACTGACTTTGATAATGCTTCGTTACGTCAGTTTATAGATCCACAAACAGGCGCGATTACCGCGAGGCCAGCGCGTGATGAATCTGGCACGAGTAGCTACTATGCAAAGGTAGAAGTTACAAATCGCCCAACCGAATACTTCCGTCATAAACTGACAGCATCTAAGACAGCGGAACTGGGGCTGGGATCGAATTTCTACGATCTCTATCATTTTGAATATACCGCTGATTGGAAAATCACGGAGAACACATCGCTTACGCCTGGAGCGTTTTACGAATACTACGAGACTTCTGGCGACGCTTCAGAGCACGCCAGTCGCTACGGCGTTAGTCTTGGCTTTCACCATATTTTTTCAGAACATTTGACGATTGGGCTCGATTATCGCTTTCTTAAGAAAGACTCGAACTTGTCGGGCTCGGATTATTACCAAAATCTGGGCATGGCGAGTCTCTACTATAAATTTTAAGACATTGATATGAACTATGCGTAACATCCTGTTTGCCTTGGGCGCTTTAGCTGCCCTATTTTTTCTAGGAACAGCAAGTGCGCAAAATGTGATGTCGAATAATAATCGGACTCAACCAGCAACCGCCGTGACTGCGCCAACAGCGCAGCCGGAGCAGGCGACAGGGGTGGTTGTGGGGCGCGATAGTAAGCTGATCCCCGGCGATGAGGTTTCTATTTTAGTCGAAGAAGACCGCGAGGCTCCTTGGAAGACTTTCGTGACGGATACGGGCGATGTGGACTTGGGTAATCTTGGCAGCGTAAGTGTCGCTGGCAAAACTGCTGACGCAGCAGGTGCAGTGGTAGGGGAATATCTACGCGCAAAGTATTACAAGAAGGCTACAGTTAAGTTTCAGATTATCAGAAAGGCGGTTGGAGCAGTTCGTCCATTTAAAGTGAATATTAACGGTAAAGCTCAACGGCCAGGTCCTCAGTTTTTTACTTCATCGAATCCGCTCAAATTGAGCGAAGCGGTGACAGCGGCGATGCCGACGATTTATAGCAATCTCAAAAAAGTTCAGGTGACACGAGGCGGTGTAAAGCGGGAATACGATGTATCCGCTATTTTAAAGGAAGGCAGGACGGATTTAGACGTTCCGATGCAGGACGGGGATCAGATTTATCTCTACGAGAAGAACTTGGTTTTTGGTGCAAATTAGACGAAGCCGCCACAAAATTTCAGCCCAATTTTTTCATGGAACCTACAAATTCCGGCCCAACAGCAGGTGGTGAAATCGGTTCGCGGATTGGTGTCCGTTTTTACCGCTATCGTGCAATCGTTAAACGTCACTGGTGGATTTTACTGCTTTGTGTAGGGCTAGGACTGACTTATGAGGCATGGGTTTTATTGACGAAACCGACGCGGTTTGTTTCTATCGGAAAACTCAGTGTGCGTGAAACGGCTAATGATGATGCAGTCGTCTCGCGCGTCACAGATAGCAGTTGGTTTGGCACGATTACGAAGACGATTGAGAGCCCGGCGGTGCATGAGCGTGTGGTAAAGAATGTGATCATTGCTAAACCGGAATCGGAAGGCATGGTTAGCTCGGTGGAGGTGACTGCGGAAAATGAGCCATCTACCTATTTCTTTGCGGTGAAGGGGAGTGGGCCAAACCCGGAGTTCACGCAGTTTTTTGTGAACCGCGTGATGGATGCTTTCATGGAAATGCGACGAGATGAAAGCATGGACTCCATGAAGCAGCGCGTGCAGCAGCTCACGCAGCAAAATGAAAAGGAGAA
>JAYVQK010000161.1:0-6819 GCA_043757005.1 Verrucomicrobiaceae bacterium | reverse complement strand
TTTGCAGATCCGCCAAGGGGCTTATCTCCCGCACTGGACTCGCGAGGGGGCCATTTACGCAGTCACTTTCCGCCTCGGCGACTCTCTGCCCCGTGCCGTGCTGGAAGCGTGGCTCGCGGAACGCCGCCGCATCCTCCGCACTGCCGAGCAGATGGCCCGCCCCCTGAGCGAGCATGAAGAGCAACGCCTCCGAGAGCTACATTCTGAGCGCATCGAAGCGTATCTGGATGCAGGCCACGGCGATTGCTGGCTGCGCGAGCCTGCGGTGGCGGCGATGGTGGCGGATGAGCTGCGCTATTTCGAGGGCCAGCGTTACCGGCTGCACGCGGGGTGCATCATGCCCAACCACGTCCACGCCATCGTGGAGCCACTGCCCGGCTATGCGCTGGCCGAGCTGCTGCACAGTTGGAAATCCTTCACGGCGAAAGCAGCGAATCGGCTACTCGGGAGAACGGGGGACGTTTGGCAGCAAGAATACTACGACCATCTCATCCGCGATGAAGAGGACTACGCTCATGCGATGCGTTACCTGTTGGAGAATCCCGCCACTGCCGGGTTGAGGGATTGGCCGTGGGTGTGGGGGGAAGTAGTATGAATGTGACAAGCTTGGGCGGGACGCCCAAGGCACATGGGACAAGCTTGGGCGGGACGCCCAAGGCACGTGCGACAGGCTTGGGCGGGACGCCCAAGGCACGGCGCGCGGAGATGTCCCCGGCGGAGGAGCGCGTGGCGCGGGAGACGGGGCTGCTGCCGTGGCTCGTCGCCGAGGCCGTCTGCGCAGAGGCGGCGCGGCTGCTCGGCTCCGAGGAGCCCTACCGCTATGCCCCCCGCCTCGCCGCCCGCGCCGTGCAGCTCTACGCCGTGAACGCCCCATTTGCCCGCCGCCTCCGCGCCCCCGGCGAGCGGGGCCGCGAGCACTTGCGCGCCTTCCTCCGCCACTGGCTCGCCGCCCGCCTCGCCCGCGACCATCGCGCCCTCTACCACCGCCTCCCGCCCGCCTACAGCGTAGGCCAGTGGGAAAAATAACGCGGGCCTTTACTACGAGCTGCGAGCTGCGAACTCTACGGTCTCGCGACAACAGAAAGTGCCATTGGAACGAAGGCAGTCGGTAGATTCTTCATCCCACGCAGGCGAGTGCTTGCCTCGCAGCGGGGGACTCGCGCACTTTGTCGAGCTATGGCTAAAAATGACGACAAGAAGACAGGCGTTTGTTTCCTCGCAGGAGCGGGGCCGGGGGACATCGGGCTGGTGACACTGCGCGTGCGCGAAGTCGTGGAGCAGGCGGATGTGGTGGTGTATGACGCGCTGTGCAACCCGGAGATTTTGGCATGGGCACCAGCGGGCGCGGAGATCATCTACGCGGGCAAGCGGGCCAATGCTCACGCGCTCAAACAGGAAGAGACCAATGCGCTGCTCGTGGAGCGCACGCGCGCGGGGAAACGGGTGGTGCGGCTAAAGGGCGGCGATCCATTTTTATTCGGGCGCGGCGGCGAGGAGGCGGAGGAATTGGTAAAGGCGGGGCTGCGTTTCGAGATCATCCCCGGAGTCACTTCCGCGCTGGCGGCTCCAGCGTATGCGGGCATCCCCGTGACGCACCGGGAGCACACCGCGCAGCTCACGATTTTCACCGGGCACGAAGACCCCACGAAGCCGGAGAGCAATCTCGATTACGCGCAGCTCGCCGCGAATCCCGGCACGAAGGTGATGCTCATGGGCGTGGAGCGCATCGGCACGATCACCGAGCAGCTCATCGCCCACGGAGCCAAGCCCACGCTGCCCGTGGCGCTCGTGCGCTGGGGCACGACGGGCCGCCAACAGACGCTCGTAGGGCGGCTCGACGACATCGCGGAAAAAGTGAAAGCGGCGAATTTCAAAGCGCCCGCCGTGTGTGTGATCGGCGACGTCGTCTCACTGCGCGAAAAGCTCGCGTGGTTCGACCAGCGCCCGCTTTCCGGTAAGCGCATCGTCGTCACCCGCACGCGCAAACAAGCGGGCGGGCTTTCCTCAAAGCTGCGCGAGCTGGGCGCAGACGTGATCGAGCTGCCCACCATCCGCATCGAGCCGCCGAAGGACGTGAAAGCGTTCGGCGAATTCGTGCAGCACGCGCACTCGTATGACTGGCTGGTCTTCACCTCGCCGAACGGAGTCGAGGCGTTCTTCGAGATGTTCTATCGCATTTTCAAAGACGCGCGGGAAATCGGCGGCGTCCGCATCGCCGCCATCGGCCCAGCCACCGCCGCAAAAGTGCGCGAATATCACCTCGCCGTGGACTTGCAGCCCGAGGAATACGTGGCCGAAGGCGTGGTAAAAGCCTTCAAAGCCGACAGCTCCGTGGAGAACATGAAGATCCTCATCGCCCGCGCCGAAGAAGCCCGCGACGTGCTGCCCAAGGAACTCGAAAAGCTCGGAGCGATCGTGGACATCGCCGTAGCCTACCGCACCGTGCCCGAGACCGCCGACGTGAGCGGCGGCCAAGCCCGCTTCCGCGAAGAAGGAGCCGATCTCATCACCTTCACCAGCTCCTCCACGGCGGAAAA
Organism: Verrucomicrobiaceae bacterium; assembly: GCA_043757005.1. Classification (GTDB taxonomy): domain Bacteria; phylum Verrucomicrobiota; class Verrucomicrobiia; order Chthoniobacterales; family Chthoniobacteraceae; genus SXWH01. Next base: position 4,282 of record JAYVQK010000161.1, on the reverse strand, counting down.
CTTCGTCGCTTTAAAACTACCAATGCCCGCCGGGATCAAGACCGCCTCCATCGGCCCCATCACCTCCGACACCCTGCGCAAGCTGGGGTTGGCGGTAGATGTGGAAGCCAAGAAATTCGACATCCCCGGTGTAGTGGCAGCGATTGTGAAGCTGCTGGGCTAGTCGTCTCCCGTGCTACGCGAGGATGCCCTTCACCACCTTCGCCGCCTCCACGCCCGTGAGCTTCGCATCGAGCCCCTGCCATTTGAAAGTGAGGCGCGTGTGATCGAAGCCGAGGAGCTGGAGCAGCGTGGCGTGGAGGTCGCGGACGTGGACGGGGTTTTCCACGATGTTGTAGCTGAAATCATCCGTCGCGCCATACACCGCGCCGCCTTTGATGCCGCCGCCTGCGGCCCACATGGTGAAGCAACGCGGGTGGTGATCGCGCCCATAGTTCGTCTTCGAGAGGCCGCCTTGGCTGTAGATCGTGCGGCCAAATTCACCGCCCCACAGGACGAGCGTATCGTCGAGAAGGCCACGATTTTTCAAATCCTGAATGAGGCCATAGCAAGGCTGATCCACGTCGCGGCATTGGTCGGGCATCCGTCCGCCGACGTTGGAATGATGATCCCAGTTGTTGTGATAGATTTGCACAAAGCGCACCCCGCGCTCGGCGAGGCGGCGCGCGAGCAGCGCGCTATTGGCGAAAGTGCCCGGCTTCTTTGCATCCGGCCCGTAGAGCTCGAAAGTGGACGCGGGCTCTTTGCTAAAGTCCGTCAGATCCGGCACGCTGGCCTGCATTCGGAAGGCCATTTCGTATTGCGCGATGCGCGTATGAATGTCCGGGTCGCCCACGATGGCGGCGTTCTGCTCGTTCAGCGCCTTGATACCGTCGAGCGTGTTGCGGCGCACATCGGCGGAGACTCCGGGGGGATTATTGATGTAGAGGATCGGGTCTCCTTTACTGCGAAATGCCACGCCCGCGTGCTGGCCCGGCAGGAAGCCGCTCGACCACAGCTTGCCCGAGATGGCCTGGATCTGCTCGCGGTTCGTGGGCTCGGCGATGAGGACGACAAAGGTGGGCAAGTCTTGATTCGCAGACCCCAGCCCGTAGCTCGCCCAAGAGCCGAGGCACGGGCGACCCGCGAGCTGATTGCCCGTCTGCATCATGGTGATGGCAGGCTCGTGATTGATCGCGTCGGTATTCATCGAGCGGATAAAGGCCACATCGTCCACGCACTTCGTCATCCACGGGATCAGCTCGGAGTTCATCCACATCCCATTGCTGCCATACTGCGCAAACTTGTATTTCGACGGCGCGATGGGGAAGCGCGTCTGCCCCGAAGTCATCGTCGTGAGCCGCTGCCCCTTGCGGATGCTGTCCGGCAGATCTTTGTCATACCACTTCTCCATCTCCGGTTTGTAATCGAAAAGATCCATCTGCGAAGGCCCGCCCACCATGTGCAGATAGATCACCCGCTTCGCCTTCGGCGCAAATTGCAGCGCAATCTTCGCAGCGTGCGCCGCCGCCGAGTCCGGCTCCGCCCCCGCATCATGCCCCAGCAACGTAGCCAGCGCCGCCATCCCCAGCGCATTCTTCCCCCGAGTGAAAAACTGGCGGCGTGTCTCGAAAGTGGCGAAGTCGGTGAATGGGTGCATGGCGTGTGGCTCAGATAAGCCAGAATGAGCAAACTTGCTTAGAAAAACGCGAGCGCAGTGGAGATTTAGCCGCCGACAAACCGCAGCAACACCGCCCCGAAATCCAGCGCCACCACCCCCGCCGCATCCCGCGTGCGGAAAAGCGCCGGCACCTCGTGGAACTGTTTGCGCCCATCCCCATCCACCGAAGTCACCGCCATAATCAGCCGCGCATCCCGCAACACCCGCAGATGCTTCGAGATCAAATCCGGCCACCGTCCCAGCCGCGCCGCCAGTTCATTTACCGGCAGCGGCACCCCCGCTGCCAATTCCCGCAAAATCCCATGTCGCACCGGATCCGCCGCCGCCAGCACCTTGCGAGCGTCCAGCAGCACCGTGGCCGCAGGAGCAGCCGCTGGCACCGTCGAAAAAATAAGAGCGTCAACAGAAGCAGGATCATCCTTCATAGTAGTGAGGCGAGTAGTAAAGTATAAAAAGCCGAATGTCGGCCCTAGAAAACACATCATCACTGGAGCCAATACGCTTGTAAATGGCAAAAATTTTACAATCGTCGGAAGCAAAGCGCGTGTAAATCGAAGCCAGCCCATTGTCACCTGAACCTTCCCGCGTGTAAATCTTCACAAAATCCGTGTCAGCACCAAAAAAACCAGCGTCATCGGAATCATGGCGCGTGTAATCCACACATTCCACCGTATAAATCCCGCCATACAGCGTGTCATCAGAGCCGTGACGCTTGTAATTGGTAAAATACCCCCTGTTACAAGAATCTCGCCTCTTGTAAAATTAGCATTTTTTCGTGTGAACCTAGAAATCGCGATGGAAATCTAATGTTTCATACCATCCTTCGGAACTAACCTACCAAAGCAGACTACCAAGAACGCAAAGAGCAGATGGGAAAGACAGCAGCTCCTCACTGCCTCGCATCCTTCACGCCCCTCGTAGTCACCTTATTTCTCAGAGACGGTATCAGACCCGAATGCCCTCTCCTTTCGGCTCTCATACTCTAGGCGGAATAGCTCTAGGAGGTGCAGGTCGAGGCGGTCTTTCATGCGTCCGCTGGCTTTTTTGCTGGCGATGATGTGGCGGAGGCTAGCGATGGGGAAGATGTCTTCCTGGACTGCGTGAGCTTTGGCTTCGGAGAAGTTGCGCATAGCTTCGATGGAGCAGGAGTTTTTTTCTTCCTTGGTAAACTCCTTTTTTTCCGCACTGAGGCAGCGTTCGCGGGCAGCGGAGTCCATAGCGCAGTGGTCCAAGGTGCGTAGGCAGTAGGTGGTTTTTAGGTTTCGCTATCTACTCGGAAGTTTGACACCTCCTCAGCCACCCCCTACATCCTCGCCGGAGCGAAAAACCTCGTGAACCCCTTCCGGCGCAGACCTGCTTCCAGCTTCCGGTCACTCGTCCACAAATCCCCATTCAGTTCCAGCGCCAGTGCGACGTAGGCCACGTCATTTTCATCCACATCCCGGCACAGCCGCCAAGCCTCCGTCCAGCTCCCGATGCCGATTGCATCCTCATCGAAAAAACGAATCTGCTCCAGCAACGAATGGAGCAGCGCCAGCAGCTCCGCCTCCTCCAAGCCCGATGCCTCTACAATCCGCTCCTTGTGCTTGAAAAGCTCCACCAGCACATATTTCGGACAAACAAACTCCGTATCCGGCTCCGCGACGAAAAGCCGACGCAAGCGATGATTTGCCGCAATCAGCTCGGAAAAAATGCGGTTTGCATCAATCACCACACGGCGACTCATGCCCCGCCGATGCTACGGAGAATCCGCTCGCGATTTCGCCCCCACCAGCCAGCATCCACTGCCTCCGCCAGCTCACGAGCATCTCCTTCGTTTAATTTACTCTGCCGCGCAGCCCACTCCACCTTTAGGAAATCAATAAAATCCTCCCGCTCTTGCGGAGGCACAGCGGATTCCGCAAACGAAATCACCACGCGCCCATCGGCGGTGAAAGTATCCAGCGTAGCAGTCATACCCGCAAGATGCACAAGCCTCCCCGGCAGAGCAAGGCCGCAGAACGCAACAATTCCGCCGCAACGCCACGCCACATTTCACCCCAGCAACCGCCGCCAGTCGCCCTTGTCCCCCTCGCAACATGGCCGCCCATGCCGCCCTGACCATAGCCCAGCACTTTAGTGCTGGGTTACTCGACAAAAAATGAAGCCAAGTCCCGCAGGGACGAAAGGAGCCTATTCCAACATCCCGCCGTAGTATTCCAGCCCATTGCGACGCAGGAAAAGCTCGATCTCCTCGCGAAACGTGCGCGTGCGGTGATGCGCTTCTTGATTCCGAATATACGCCACCGTCTGCGCGACCCCCGAGGTGCCGATGCTGAAAGCCCCATACCCCCCTCCTACCAGCCCGAGTCCCGCAGCGCCGGGAAAGTCTCGCGCAGCTATTTCGAAGAATTGTCCTTGAGAAGCTGCATGGCCTTCGCCACCGCCAGCGTCGCCGGCAGGCTCAAAAGCAGATGCACATGATCCGCCACGCCCCCGATGGCGAGGGGCTTCATCCCATTTTCCCGCGCGATGCCACCGAGGTAAGGCCAGAGCCGTTCGCGGATTTCCGCCGTGAGCACAGGCGCACGCCCCTTGGTGCTAAAGACGCAGTGCATGAGGCAGTGATTAAAGGAGTGCATA
>JAYVQK010000160.1:0-25661 GCA_043757005.1 Verrucomicrobiaceae bacterium | reverse complement strand
GCGGGATTGAGAGCGGTGTCTATTTGCATGGATTTTACAAAAGAAAGAGCCGCGCGTGTTGCCACGCGCGGCTCGTCTTGAAAACTGCTTGTTTGCAGCTAGGCCGATTTAGTAACGGTCGCGACCGCCACCGCCGCCGCCTTCGCCGCCACGGTATCCGCCGCCGCCGCCGCCGCCGCCACGGTATCCACCGCCGCCGCCGCCGCCTGCGCCTGCGCCGCCACGGTATCCACCGCCGCCGCCGCCGCCTGCGCCGCCACCTGCGCCGCCACGGTATCCACCGCCGCCGCCGCCGCCGCCGCCACGGTATCCACCGCCGCCGCCGCCTGCACGGTCCTCTTTCGGACGCGCGATGTTCACGCGGACGGGACGACCATCAATGTCCTTGTTGTCCATGTCGCGAGCAGCCGCTTCGGCTTCCTCTGCGGTGCTCATGGTGACGAAGGCGAAGCCGCGGGACTTGCCAGTGAATTTGTCCATCATGACGGCTGCTTCGACAACGGTGCCGAAAGCGGCAAAGGTGTCCATGAGTAGGCCGTCTGTGGTCGTCCAGGAAAGATTCCCGACGAAGAGTTTGTTATTCATTATGTGTTGTGTGCCGATAGACACTGACTGACGCTCTGCTGACTGTTTCCGACTATCGGATTTCGGGCACTCCTCCGGCAAACCGGCTGAGGCACCCACCACGTCACTAAACGAACTAGTAGACTATTCAAGCGGCGGGGAAAGTGCATGGCATTTTTGCTTTAGCGAGAGTTTTTTTAAAAAAAGATAAAATTTCCTCCTTTGCACGTCAGCGTTTGCCCAGCTCCTCAGCGCGTTTTTGAAAGGCGGCGCGGCGGGCGGGGTCGCACTTTTCTGCTGCTTCCCTCAGCTCTGCAAGGTGCGCGGCGGCTTCTTCTGGCGGGGCGTATTGGAACCACGCGAGCTGGAGCGCGGGGCGCGGCGAGACCAGCACCAGCAGCCGCGCGCGGAAGGCCGGGTCGTCTGGCGCGGCGTCGAGGATTGCGCCAAAAATCGCATCGTCATCCGGTGGCAACACGCGCTGGAGCGCCTCGCGCCAGGCCAGCAGCGCAAGCCCCGGCTGACGGCTCGCCCACAGCTTGCCCTCCTCCAGCGGCAGCCCCGCGTAGTGCGGCTCCAGCGCACGAGCCCGTGTAAAATCTGCCAGCGCCTCCAGCGTGTGCCCACTGCACGCCAGCGCCTCCGCTCGGGAAAAATACGCGCCGTAATCGAGTGGCTCCCGTGCCAGAGCGCGCGTCGCGGCGGCGGCGGCTTCGTCGTAGCGTCCCTCGCGATAGAGCGCATCCGCGTGGGCGGAGTCACCTGCTACACCCGCCCAGCATGCGGCGAGCGCCAGCAGGCCCGCGCCGATGCTACGCCATGCGAGCGAGGCTTTGGACTCGGGGCTCTGAACTCTGAAGTTCGGAGTTTGCAGCGGTTCATCCCGCCGCGCAAAGGCCAGCACCATCAACGCCAGTAGCGCGCAGCCGAGGCGATGCTCCGGCACGTCTATCGTCGCGTGTAGCGCCGCTGCCAGCGCACCAGCCAGCGCCGCGCCACGCAGGCTGCGCGAGCTTCCGCGATCTAGCGGAAATGCTGCGCGCACCAGCAGGCACAGCGCTGCCAGCACGAGCGCGACGCCGCCCCAGCCCAGCTCGGCGGCGAGCTGGAGCCAGTCGCTCTCGGGGTGCAGCACAGCTTGCTGGATCACCGAGGCGTGGCGGTAAAAAGGAAAGACTGCGGTGAAATTCCCCAGCCCCACACCGCACCACGGCGCAGCGTGGATGAGCGCGAGCGTGTCGCGCCATACCGCCGCGCGGAAGGCGATCTGCGACTCCGCGCCGCCCGCAAACCGCGCTGCCAGCGGCCCACTCGCGACGAGCAAAAGTGCGGCCAACGCGAGCAACGCCGAGCTGCCGAGTGCGACCACTTTCCACGAGCGCCGCAGCCACGCTACGAGCAGCGTCCAGATCCCCACCGCGCCGAGGAAAAGCAGCACGCCGCCGCGCGAATAATTCACCGCCAGCGCGACGAGTAGCACCGCCGTGCAGCCGAGCCACGGCAGGGCGCGCGCCCACTTCCGCCGTGCCGCGTCCACCGCGCAGCCGAGCGCCACGATGCCGCCGAGCGCGAGCACGTGGCCGGTGTGGTTGCGATTTGGAAATGGCCCCACGCGGCGCGGCGACAGCCAGCCGGGCACTTGCCAATGCTGCGCCCATGCGACGAGCAGCACTCCCGCGAGCACCGTCGCGCCCACGGCCAGCGCACGCATCCCCACGCGACGTGCGCTTTCACCCCACGTCTGCGCGGCGAGCCACGCCGCCCACACGAGCCCCACGGCGAGCAGTGCCAGCGCATCCAAAGTGCGCGCGGGCTGCGGTGAAAGCGTGCCCGGCAGCGCGACGCCGAGCGCCGCCAGCCCCCCGCGCCACGCGCTCGCCGCAAACCACGCCTGCGGCAAAAAGCCAACGCTCGCCAGCGCAAGCAATGCCGCCGCCACCGCCAAAAAACCGCGCGACGGCGCACTCCGCGCGGGCAAAACGAGCAGCGCCACACCCATCGCCGCAAAGACGCCCGCCTGCGCCGCCCGCTGCGTCGCGCCGCCCGCCCAAGCCGCCGCCACCGCGATGCCCACGGCTGCGAGCGCGCGGAGGTGCGAGTGTTTTGGCAAAGAAGAATCCATCGTGCCGCGCCACAAAAGCACACTCACCCGCCAGCGCGCGAGCACAACGCGCCGAAAAGGAGCGAGCGGATGCTGAGAAAAGCTATCCCGTAAATCCTGCCAATCCCGATAATCCTGTCTCACTTTTTAAGACAGGATTTCACAGGATTGGTAGGATTTACGGGATGATAAAGAGGGTGCTACTCCTCGCCCCGCGCGTCGTAGTTTCCTTGGAAATGGAGCTGTCGTCAGCGTTTCCCTAGACCTCACGCGAGGGGCGTGCTACACCGCCGCCCGCTTCTTTTAAAAACTCATGGCATATACTACTTGCACCGTCCCGGCTGGGGAAAAAATCACCATCAACAAAGGCACTCTCACGGTGCCAAACAACCCGATCATTCCTTTCATCCGGGGCGACGGGACGGGGCCAGACATCTGGGCGGCGAGCGTGCGGGTGCTGGATGCGGCGGTGGCAAAGGCTTACGGCGGCGCGAAGAAAATTGCGTGGATGGAGGTCTTCGCGGGGGAGGCTTCAAAGAACCAATTCGATGACTGGTTGCCGGAGGATACGGTGGCGGCATTTCGGGAATTTCTCGTAGGCATCAAAGGCCCGCTGACGACGCCGGTGGGCGGCGGCATCCGCTCGCTGAATGTGGCGCTGCGGCAAATGCTCGACCTCTATGTGTGCCTGCGGCCTGTGCAGTATTTCACGGGCGTGCCATCGCCGGTGAAGCGGCCCGAGCTGGTGAATATGGTGATTTTTCGCGAGAACACGGAGGACATCTACGCGGGGATCGAATACGCGGGAGGGACGCCCGAGGCAGCGAAGGTGCTGGAATTTATCGCGAAGGAATTCCCGCAGGATTTTAAGAAAATCCGCTTTGGATCGAGCGATGCCGTCGTGGAATACATGAAGCTGGCCGCGCCGGAGCACACGATGGAGAACTACCCGCCGACCGTCGGCATCGGCATCAAACCCGTGTCGCAAGTCGGCACGATCCGGCTCTTCAAAGCAGCGGTGCAATACGCCATCGCGCAGGGGAAGAAGTCGGTCACGATTGTCCACAAGGGGAACATCATGAAGTTCACCGAGGGAGCGTTCCGGGACTGGAGCTATGCGGCGGCGGAGCGGATTTTCGGCGACAAGGTCTATACGTGGTCGCAGTGGGAGCGGACGAAAAAGGAGCAGGGCGAAGAGGCCGCGAACGCCGAGCAAAAGGCGGCGCTGGCAGCGGGCCGCGTTTTGATCAAAGACGCCATCGCGGACATCGTGCTGCAGCAGGTGCTCACGCGCCCGACGGATTTCGAGGTGATCGCGACGCTGAATCTGAATGGCGATTATCTCTCGGATGCGCTCGCGGCGCAGGTCGGCGGCATCGGCATCGCGCCCGGCGGCAACATCAATTACGTCACCGGCCACGCCATTTTCGAAGCCACGCACGGCACCGCGCCAAAGTATGCTGGCAAAGACATGGTGAACCCCGGCAGCCTCGTGCTGAGTGGCGAGATGATGCTGCGCTACCTGGGCTGGACGGAGGCGGCAGATCTCATTTTGAAAGGGCTCAATGGAGCCATCGGCAGCAAGCGCGTGACGTATGATTTCGCCCGGCAAATGGAAGGCGCGACGGAGATCAAGTGCTCAGAGTTCGGCGATAATCTGATCGCTCATATGTAGCCCGCTGCGATGTTAAGATTTGGAGCAAGCAAGCGATTGACCAGCCCACACGCGCGCCTACTTTCATCCACGTGCTAACACTCGATCACAGCCCGGTTCATTCAGATCCCGAACTCATGGGGGGCACGCTTGTGTTTAAAGGCACGCGAGTCTCCGCGCAGACGCTGCTCGATTATCTCGATGATGGCTTTTCGCTTGCGGGGTTCATCGAGATGTTTCCATCGGTGAGTCGCGAGGATGCGGCAGAGTTTTTGGAGCAGGGGCGTAAGCCTTCTCCGATCTCGCCTTTGCAGAAGGTAGCACCATGAACCATCTCATTTATCGCATCACATCCGCCAAACTCATCCCGCCATATTCGCTGAATTTACACTTCGATGATGGCCTGACTCGCACGATTGATTTTGAGCCGATTTTGGAGGGCGAGCTTTTCGGTCCGTTGAAAGATCCCGCAGCTTTTGCACAGGTCACTCTCGATTCAGAGATTCACACGGTCGTCTGGCCGAGCGGCGCTGATTTTGATCCCGCCACACTCCACGACTGGCCTGAACATGAGGCGGCTTTCTGCGCAGCAGCTACACGCTGGGGCGCTTTTTCAGCGGAGCTGGTGGCGACTTAAATCTCATGCTCAAAGGACTCCATCGCTGGCTCCCATCGTGGCTCTCGCGCAAGCGCGCTGCGCCGCCTCGTGAGCGCCATGTTTTGATCGCGGTGTGCGACCACTTTGAGCCCTTCCACGATGCGGATAAGGCGACGGCGCTGGCGCGGGTGAAGCATTGGCAGAGGGAGTGGGCGAAGATCGTGGGCGAGTTCCGCGATGGCGATGGGGTGGGGCCGAGGCACACGTTTTTTTACCCCGTGGAGCAGTGGGATGCCGAGGTGTGCGGCGCGCTCGCAGAGCTGTGTCACGCGACTGGCGGCGAGGGGGAGATTCATCTGCACCACAGCGACGATACGGCGGAAAATCTCGCCAGCGTGCTGGAGGAGGGCAAGGCGCGGATGGCTGCACTGGGGCTGCTCGGGCGGGATGCGGCGGGCGCGGCGCGGTATGCGTTCATCCACGGGAATTGGGCGCTCGACCACTCGCACCCAGAGGGCAAGGGCTGCGGCGTGGCCGAGGAGCTGCCGGTGCTGCGGGCCACGGGTTGCTACGCCGATTTCACGCTGCCGAGCGCGCCGAGTCTGTGCCAGGTGAGCACGATCAATTCGCTCTACTACGCTCGCGAAGATGGTCACCCGCGTTCGCACGAGCGCGGCGAGCGGGCGCGCGCTGGCCATGTGCGCGCCGAGTGCGCGGACGAGCTGCTGCTGGTGCAGGGGCCGCTGGGGCTGAATTGGAGACGGCGGAAAATGGGCGTCCTCCCGCGCATCGAAAACGCCGATCTCACTGGCGCTAATCCGCCGACGGCGCTGCGGCTCGATCTTTGGCAAAAGTGCCACGTTCACGTAGAAGGGCGGCCCGAGTGGCTCTTCATCAAACTGCACACCCACGGCGCAATCGAGCGCAACTCGGGGATGCTGCTGGGCGAGCCGATGCGGGCCTTTCACCGCCACCTCGCCGAGCGCGCGGCTGCGGAGAGCGGCTTCCACTTTCACTATGTGAGTGCGCGCGAGATGGTGAATATCCTGCACGCCGCCGAGGCGGGGAAAAGCGGCGACCCCGGCGCGTTCCGAGACTTTCGGTATCAGCGAGGGCGTTAGCTCGATTCGCCCTCAGTCGGTGTAAAACCGCGCCACGAGCGACGGGGCGTCGCTGCTACTGACGATGCACGCGGGCGGCGACTTTTAGCCGTAGGGCGTTCAGCGCGATGAAGCCGGTGGCGTCGTTTTGATTATACGCTTTCGTGGGATCGGCCTCCATGGTGGCGATCTCGGGGTTGTAGAGTGAGAGCGGGGATTTGCGCCCGGCGGCGATGATGTTGCCTTTATAGAGCTTCACACGGGAGACGCCGGTGACGTTGCGCTGGCTCTCGGTGATGAGGGCTTGCAGGGCCTCGCGCTCGGGCGCGAACCAGAAGCCGTTATAGACCAGCTCGGCGTATTTCGGCACGAGGGAGTCACGCAGGTGCATGACTTCGCGGTCCATCGTGAGTGATTCGACCTGCCGGTGGGCGAAGTGCAGGATGCTGCCGCCGGGGGTCTCATAGACGCCGCGCGACTTCATGCCGACGAAGCGATTTTCCACCATGTCCACGCGCCCGCAGCCGTTTTTGCCGCCGAGGGCGTTCAGCACTTTCATCACCCAATACGGCGAGAGCAGCACGTGCCCAGCGGCGTTCGTTTTCACCTCGCCCATGTAGCCGAGCGTGGAGAGCGTCGTGCCGATGTCTTCGTAGCCGATGGCGGTGCAGTTGCCTTTTTCGAAACTCAGCTCCACGTGCTCGGCCTTGTCTGGCGCTTCTTCCGGCGATACGGAAAGGACATACATCTCGCGGGCATCGGCGGCGGAGGCGTCATACCAAGGGTCTTCCAGGATGCCGGCTTCGAAGCTGATGTGCAGGAGATTGCGGTCGCTGGAGTAGGGCTTTTTCGCGGAGGCTTGCACGGGGATGCGGTGCTTTTCGGCGTAGGCGATCATCTCGGCGCGACCGGGGAATTCCTCGCGGAAACGATCCTGCCGCCACGGCGCGATGACCTCTAGCTCTGGCGCGAGTGCTGCCACTGCCAGCTCGAACCGCACTTGGTCGTTCCCTTTTCCCGTAGCTCCGTGGGCGACGGCGTGGGCTCCCTCGCGCTTGGCGATCTCGACCATGCGTTTGGCGATGCAGGGGCGTGCGATGCTGGTGCCGAGGAAGTATTGGCCCTCGTAGATCGCGCCCGCCTGCATCATCGGGTAGATGAAGTCGCTGGCGAATTCCTCACACAAATTATCAATGTAGCACTTGCTCGCGCCGGTATTGAGCGCCTTGGGCTCCACGCCATCCAGCTCCTCCTCCTGCCCCACATCCGCGCAAAAGGCGATGATCTCGGCGGAGTAGGTTTCTTTTAACCAAGTGAGCAGCACGCTCGTGTCGAGGCCGCCAGAATATGCGAGGACGATTTTCATAGGGCGCGGAGGAAACATTTTCGCGCTGCGGTTGGCAATCGCGGATTGCGTGTAGAAGCGCCGCCCTCGTCGCTTTTGACGAAGCACAAGCGACGGGGCGTTGCTTCTACGCGCAAACTTTCTCATTGAGCCACACGCCTCGCTCCGTGGAGTATCGCGGTCATTCATTCTATGATTACACTCGGCATTGATAGCGGCACGCAGAGCACAAAGTGCATCGCCCTCGACCTCGACACTGGCAAGATCGTCGCCAGCGCGTCGGAGGCTTACAGCTTCATCGAAGGGCTCCCGCCCGGCCACCTCGAACAAGACCCGCAGACGTGGCTGCACGCAGTGGATAAGGCTGTGCGCGCCTGCCTCCAGCAGCTCGGGAAAAAGAAGGACCAGGTGAAAGCGATCGGGGTCAGCGGGCAGCAACATGGGTTCGTCCCTTTAAACAAAAAGAACGAGGTGATCCGCCCGGCGAAGCTGTGGTGCGACACGAGCACGGTGGAACAGTGCAAGCAGTTCGAGGCGGAATTTGGCGGGGTGGATGAGCTGATCAAAATCGCCGGAAACTCGCTACCAGCGGGCTTCACGGCGTCGAAAATCCTGTGGCTGAAGCAAAACGAACCGAAGAATTTCAAGGCACTGCACACCGTTTTGCTGCCGCACGATTACATCAATTTCTACCTCACCGGCGAGATCGGCATGGAGTATGGCGACGCCAGCGGCACGGGGCTCATGGATGTGCGGACGCGCGAGTGGAGCAAGCCGCTGGTGGATTTCATAGACGAGCGGATGGAGGAGTGCCTGCCCCAAATCGGCAGCAGTCGCCGCGCGCTCGGGCTGCTCACAGACAGCTTGCGCGAGCAGTGGGGGCTGACCAAAAGCCCGGTCGTCTCCGCAGGCGGCGGCGATAATATGATGGGCGCAATCGGCACCGGCAATGTGCAGCCCGGTGTAGTCACGGCCAGCCTCGGCACGAGCGGCACGCTCTACGCCTTTGCCGCCGAGCCCGTGGTGGACCCCGAGGGAGAAGTCGCCGCTTTTTGCGACAGCACAGATCGCTGGATGCCGCTGGTCTGCACGATGAATGTGACCGTGGCCACCGAGCAAATCCGCAAGATGTATCAATGGACGCATGACCAGATGGAGAAGAACATCCTCGAATCCCCCGCCGGAGCGCGCGGGCTGCTCTTCCTGCCCTACCTGAACGGCGAGCGGACGCCGAATCTGCCCAAGGGCACAGGCGTCTTCCACGGCCTGAATATGGAAACGATGACCGCGAGCTACATGGCCCGCGCCGTGATGGAAGGCGCGACACTCGGCCTCGCGTATGGGTTGAATCGCTTCCGCCAACTCGGCATCGAGCCCACCGAAATCCGCCTCACAGGCGGCGGCAGCCAGAGCGGCGTGTGGCGACAGATTTGCGCCGACGTCTTCGGCGTCCCCACGGTCTGCCTGCAAAGCGCCGAGGGAGCCGCGCTCGGAGCCGCGCTGCAAGCCGCGTATGCCTGCGCCGCCGCCGAGGGCAAGCCCACGCGCTTCCGCGACCTCGCCGATCAATACGTGGCGCTGGATGAAAGCACGCGCTGCAAGCCAGACGAAGACGCCGTGGGCATCTACACGAAACTCCTCGGTCGCCAGAGCGACCTCACCCAACGCCTGCGCGCCGCCAGCTACCTTTAATCAGCGGGCATTGAACGCCACGTCACCTTTTAATATCTAAAGCACCCACACATATGAATTCACGCTCCGTTGCCATCTTCGCCGCAGTCGTCGCCATCCTTGTTGGCGTCGCGATCTGGTTCCTCAATAGCGACGTCGCACCGCACACTTTGCCCCCAGTGGAAGAGCCGCTCGTCGTCGCAAAAGCTACGCCGCAGCAGCAGACCAAGCCGCAGCCAGAGGTCGCAGCGACGCGGCCAAAATCGGAACCCGCGAAACCCGTGGAAGCCGCACCAGTAGAGCCTGCGACGCCACCGCCACCGATCACGGAGGACGACCGTAAGATTGATGAAGTGCTCCGCCTTTTCAACGGCAACACCGATCAGGATAATACGAACACCGCCCAATCGCTCATCAACCTCCTCCCCTCGCTCACCAAAGACGGCCAAAGCGAGTGCGCCCAGCACATCTCGAATCTCCTCAGCGATGAAGAATACAAACGCATCATGCCCATCTGGAGGAACCCTTCTTTTAATCCCGACGTGATCGAAGTCTTCGCGACCGACCTCATGAATCGTCCGAGCAAAATCATGCTCCCCGCCATGCTCGACGCCATCAAAATGCCGACCCACCCCTACCACGAAGAAGCCAAGAGCACGATGCAGGTCTTCCTTGACGAGGACTACGGCGACAACATCCAGAAGTGGGAAAGCGCCATGAAGACCTTCCTAAAAAAAGAAGCCGACGAGGAAAAAGAAGCCAACGCGCCCGATCCCGTCGGCGTGCCGAAGTAGCCGCTTCGCATGAAGCTCGTCCTAGCAGGCACCGGCGCGAGCGGCGCGATCTACCTCCAGCGATTGCTCGCAAAGCTCGACCCGGGCGCGCACGAGATTCACCTCGTCCTCACACCCTTCGCCCAGCAAGTCATCCGCGAAGAACTCGGCGAACTCCACATCCCCGCCGGAGTCCACCAGCACGGCGACAAATCCATGAACGTCCCCTTTGCCAGCGGCTCCGCGCGGTTCGACGCCATGGTCATCGTCCCCTGCTCGATGGGCACGATTGGCCGCATCGCCGCAGGCACCAGTGACTCCACGATTTTGCGCGCAGCCGATGTTTTTCTAAAAGAACGCCGCAAGCTGATCCTCGTCGCCCGCGAGACTCCGTGGAGCCTCATCCACGCGCGCAACGTCTGCACTTTGATCGAGGCCGGCGCCCTCGTCATGCCCGCCAGCCCCGGCTTTTACAGTCGCCCCCAGACCATCGAGGAAATCGCCGACACCGTCGTAGATCGCATCCTCGACCAACTCGGGCTGCCAGTGGAGGGAGCCTTTCGCTGGGCGGAGGAATAGCACGGTGGGGCTTTCAGTTTCATTTTTCTCGCGGTGGTGGCCTTGGTTTTTCGCGGCGTTGAGCGGCGGGTTGTTGGCGGTTTGCTTTCCGCCGTGCGACGTGGGCGGGGTGGCTTTTGTGGCGCTGGGTCCGTTGCTTTGCGCAGTGTGGCTGCGGCGCCCCGCGCGGCGGGTGGGGCTTTATCACTTCGGGCTGGGCTACCTCGCGGGGGTGATTTTTTTTAGCGCGACTTTCTTTTGGCTCGGGGAGCTTGCTCCACTTTTTGGGGAGAAATGGATGCGCCTCATGCCGCTGCTGCTCTCGCTGTATCTTGCGCTTTATCCGGCCACTTGGGCGTGGTTCGCGGGGTGGCTGGTGGGGCGACATTTCGAGACTCCGCCGCCCGATCCGCTCGCGCCATTCATCCGCCCGCCGCTCCTTTCCTCCACGCGCAATCTCGCGCTGTCGCTGCTCATCGCGGCGGCGTGGGTAGGGCTGGATTGGGTGCGAGGCTGGCTCTTCACAGGCTTTGGCTGGAACGCGCTCGGCGTGGCGCTGCACGCGGAACTAGCGCTGATCCAGATTGCGGAATTTACGGGCGTAGGCGGGCTGGGATTCCTACTCGTGTTGTGCAACTGCATCGGCGTCATCACGCTCCTGCGGCTACGCGCGGAGATCGGGCGAATTCGGCTGCGTCCGCATTTCGATTTCAGCCTCACGGTCGCTCTGGTGGTGGTCGTTTTCAGCTACGGCGTGCGCACTTTGATAAAGAGCGGGCAGCAGGAAACGACGCCGCTGCGCGTGGTGTCGCTCCAGCCAAATATCCCGCAATGGTGGAAGTTCACGAACGATCACAACGATCAGATTTTCCAGCGTCTCGAACTCATGCAAACCTGCGCCGCCGGGATGAAGCCGCAGCTCGTGCTGTGGCCGGAGGCCGTGGTGCCGGGCGGGATGCTGGCGGATGTGGAGGTGGAGAAATTTGTGCGCGAGCTGGCAGCGGAGGTGCCTGCGCTGATGCTGGGGACGGATGATTTTGCGCGAAATCACAACAGCGCCGCATTCCTCGCGGAGGGAAAGCTGGAGTTTTACGACAAGCGCCATCTCGTGCCGTTCGGCGAATATCTGCCGCTGCGCCCGCTACTCGGCTGGGCGCTGGACGGGCTGTTACCGGGGGACTTTGCGCCGGGAGGTGCGGCGGTCGTTTTCAGCATGCCAGACTCAGGGATAAAACTCGGCCCGCTGGTTTGCTTCGAGGACACCGTGGGCGCGCTCGTGCGAGAGCCCGTGCGGCTCGGCGCACAGGTGCTGGTGAATCTCACGAACGACGGCTGGTTCGGCGAGTCCGCCGAGTCGGAGCAGCATTTGCAGAACGCGATTTTCCGCGCCGTAGAGAACCGCCGCCCGCTCCTCCGTTGCACAAATACTGGCACGACCGCCGTGGTGGACACCTTCGGACGGGTGACGCGCTGGATGCCGCCTTTCACGCAAAACGTCTCCGCGCTCAAGACCCCGCTCGCCGTGCCCACACAGCCTGCGACGACTTTTTACACGCAACACGGCGAGATTTTCTCCGCAAGCTGCGCGGCCCTCACACTGCTCGTCGTCGCGCTACGCTTGGCGCGGCGGAGAGGAACGTGACCATAATCTCTATCTTTAGAGCAATCAGGCAGAGCGAGCAGTGGGTTTTTTGAAATGGGGCACTCCCTACAGTCCACGGACTCCCACCCGCGCTCGCTCCGATCATCTCGATCGCGAATCAGTATCAGCGGCTAAAAATCGTGATTTGTAGGATGGGGCGATATAAATTTACAGTTGGCTCACTTTTATCTTGCCGTATCCGATGAAAAGCATATCAACGAGGGTTCTACTTCATTCCTTTTGGGGCGAAGTGGTGTCCAATTAACCAAATCTGACGACACTGAACACACGTTTTTTCTCTGGATTCTCTGATCGCCGCTCTTTAATGCCGCGTGAATCCTTTGAGGGATGTGACCTTGGTCGAGTCAAAAAATCACGCAATCGCTTTGTTCACTTCTCTTGTTTTCAGTTTGGGTCTGCCTCGCGTTGCCGCAGGTTTTTCTGCGGGTGCTCTTTTTCAGAGTCTCTCTTTTTGTAATGCCCCCGCCAATCCCTGCTTTTTCGAGCAGGCTTCCACTTTCTAACGAATCGCTGCCGGTTCGCGTTTTCGTGACTCCGGCGGCTCCACTGCCAAGTAATATATATCGCTATGTCTGAACGCATCAACTTCGGAAAACTAAAAGAAGGCGCTGAACCGCCAAATCTCATCGAACTCCAGACGAATTCTTACAAAGAATTCCTGCAAGAGGGAGTGCCGCTCTCCAAGCGCAAGCCGATGGGCTTGCAGGCTGTTTTTAAAGAAGTCTTCCCAATCAATAGCTATGACGAGAAGGTCACGCTGGACTTCCACAGCTATGAGATCGCCGAGCCAAAGACTTCGCTGCGTGAATGTATGCGCGAGAGTTTGACGTATTCCGCGCCGCTTTACGTGACTTTTAATCTCCGTGAGGAAAAGGGGTTGAAGGAAGAAAAAGTGTATATGGGCGAAATCCCGCTGATGACGCCTGCTGGAACTTTCGTGATCAATGGCGCAGAACGCGTCGTGGTTTCGCAGTTGCACCGGTCGCCCGGCATTTGCTTTGAGTCTTCGATCCATCTGAACGGAAAGGTGCTCTACAGCTTCCGGATCATCCCTGATCGTGGCTCGTGGGTGGAGTTTCAATTTGATACGAACGATCTGCTTTACGCCTACCTCGACCGCAGGAAACGTCGGCGTAAGATTTTGGCGACCACTTTCCTCCGCGCTCTGGGCTATGGCTCAGACGAGGATGTTTTGAAGGTGTTTTATAAGTTTGAAGACCTCAAACTCAGCGAGAAACTGGAAGACGAGGAAATCGCGACGAAGGTGCTCACGGCGGATGTTCGCGATGGCGAAATCACGGTGGCGCGCGCTTTCGAGCCGCTCACGAAGGCGACGATCCGCCAGATCATCTCGCTCGGAATCAAGAGCGTGAAGGTCGTGGATACGAAGAACGACGACACGGTCATCAAGTCGCTGAAAAAAGATCCGGCGCATGACGAAGAGGAGGCTCTAAAGGACATCTACCGCCGTCTCCGCCCTGGCGATCCGCCGACCATCCCGAACGCTCGCGCGCTGCTGAAGCGTCTCTTTTTCGACCCGAAAAAGTATGACCTCTCGCGCGTCGGACGTCACAAGATCAACGTAAAACTCGGCACAAAATCCTCGCTCGAAGAGCGTGTGGTGACGAAGGAAGACTTCATCGCGGCGATCAAATACGTCGTCGGTCTGCGTCAAGGACAAGGCTTGCTGGATGATATTGATCATCTCGGCAGCCGCCGCGTCCGCACGGTCGGCGAGTTGCTCGCGAATCAGTGCCGCGTGGGCCTTGCCCGCACGGAACGTCTCGTGAAGGAGCGCATGACTTTGTTTGATGCCAACGTCGAGATCATGACGCCGCAGAAGCTCATCAATCCCAAGGCACTGAGCGCCGTGATCCGCGACTTCTTTGGTCGTTCGCAGCTCTCGCAGTTCATGGATCAGACGAACCCGCTCTCCGAGCTGACCCACAAGCGCCGACTTTCGGCTCTCGGGCCAGGCGGTCTCTCGCGGGATCGTGCAGGCTTTGAGGTTCGCGACGTTCACCCGTCGCACTATGGCCGTATTTGTCCGATTGAGACGCCGGAAGGGCCAAACATCGGCCTCATCAGCTCGATGTCCACCTTTGCTCGTATCAACGACTTCGGTTTCATCGAGACGCCTTACCGCAAGGTGGAAAACGGCTGCGTCATTGACCAGATTGATTACCTCACGGGCGACCAAGAGGAGAATTACGTCGTGGCTCAGGCAAACGCGCCGATTGACGAGAAGGGCAAGTTCACAAGCGAGCGCGTCAGCGTGCGTTTCCGTGGCGACTTCTTGGAAGTAGAACCCGCAAAGGTTCACTACATGGACATCTCTACGAAGCAGCTCGTCTCCGTCGCCGCCGCGCTCATCCCGTTCCTCGAACACGATGATGCGAACCGCGCACTGATGGGCTCGAACATGCAACGCCAAGGTGTGCCGCTCCTCATTTCTGAGGCTCCGACTATCGGCACGGGCATGGAGGGCAAAGTCGCCCGCGACTCGAAATCCGTGATCCTTACCGAAGGCGCGGGCAAAGTTGCGAGCGTCAGTGCCGATCAAATTATCGTCACAAAAGACGGTGATCTGCCGAACCAGAAGAAGCTCAAGCACGACCCGGAGAACGAGATTTACGTCTATGATCTCCGTAAGTTTATGCGCTCCAACGCCAGCACTTGCATCAACCAAAAGCCCATCGTGAAGAAGGGCCAGCACGTGAAGAAAGGCCAAGTCATCGCTGACGGCCCGAACACGGAAGGTGGGGAGCTCGCGCTCGGTCGGAACGTGCTCGTCGCGTTCATGCCTTGGAACGGCTACAACTTCGAGGATGCTATCGTCATCTCTCGCCGCATCGTAAAAGACGATATCTATACCTCGATTCACATTGATGAATTCGAGATCGGTGCTCGCGATACGAAGCTCGGCCCAGAGGAAATCACTCGCGACATCCCGAACGTCTCGGAAGAAGCTCTGCGCAACCTCGGCCCCGACGGCGTCATCCGCATCGGTGCAGAGATCAAGCCTGGCGACATCCTTGTCGGAAAAATCACGCCGAAATCGGAAACTGAACTCGCCCCTGAAGAGCGCCTCCTCCGCGCAATTTTCGGCGAGAAAGCGGCAGACGTGAAGGACACTTCGCTGACGGTTCCCTCGGGCACCTACGGCATCGTGATGGACGTTCGCGTTTCATCCCGCCTAAAAGAAGTAGCCCGCCTGCGCTTGTCGCCCGTGGAGTCAAAGAAGCAGTCGAAAGCCATCGAAGACGAGTTTGCTAAGAAGAAAGAAGAGCTCCATGAGCAACTCACGGAGGCGCTTTCTAACATATTGCTAGGCGAGAAGATACCGCTCGACGTCGTCAACGCGCAGACTGGCGAAATCATCATCCCAGCCAACCGCAAAATCACCAAGACACTCCTGCGCAAGCTGGCGAGTGTTTACGATCATGTGGACATTGATCCTTCGCCGATCCGTAATAAGATCCGCGAAATCATCGGCCAGTTTGAGCACAAGTTTGCCGAGCTGGAGATGGATAAGGATCGCCGCATGGATTCCGTGGAAGCGGGAGACGATGTGGACCCCGGCATCATTAAGCAGGTCAAAGTCTATATCGCCAGCAAGCGCAAGCTCAGTGTCGGTGATAAGATGGCGGGACGCCACGGCAACAAAGGTGTCGTCGCCCGCATCGTGCCAGAGGAAGATATGCCGTTCCTAACGGACGGAACTCCTGTGGACATCTGCCTCAACCCGCTGGGAGTGCCTTCGCGCATGAACGTCGGACAGGTTCTCGAAACGCACTTAGGCATCGCTGCTCGTGCGCTCGGGTTCAAGGTCGCGACGCCTGTGTTTGACGGTATTAAAGAAGACGCAATCTTCGACTTCGTGCAAAAGGCCCGCAAGGTGCCCGGCTACGAATGGCTCGGCGAAAACGGTAAATCCGTCCTCATTGATGGGCGCACTGGCGAGCAATTCGACCAATCGGTCGTCGTCGGCGTCATCTACATTCTCAAGCTCGGTCACTTGGTCGCGGATAAAATCCACGCCCGCGCCGTCGGCCCATACTCGCTAGTCACGCAGCAACCGCTGGGTGGTAAAGCGCAATACGGCGGACAGCGTTTCGGAGAGATGGAGGTGTGGGCACTCGAAGCTTACGGCGCAGCCTATACGCTTCAAGAGCTCCTCACCGTCAAATCCGACGACGTGCAGGGCCGCACTCGCATCTACGAGTCCATCGTCAAAGGCGATAGCTCACTCGAAGCGGGCACGCCTGAGTCGTTTAACGTTCTCATCAAGGAAATGCAATCGCTCGGTCTCGACGTGAAAGTCGGCCAGCGCAGTTCTGTAGCCCAAATGGCTGAAGCACTGTTCTAAAAAAACCACGCAACCAACTTACCAATTATGAGCGATATTCTCCGCGAAATCCTCGGCGCTGAACAACCCCAGCAAAACGTCGAGTTCAACTCCGTAACCATCACGGTTGCATCGCCGGACTCCGTCCGGTCCTGGTCGAAAGGCGAGGTCAAAAACCCTGAAACCATCAACTACCGCACGTTTAAGCCCGAAAAGGGCGGACTCTTCTGCGAGCGCATCTTTGGCCCGACGCGGGACTGGGAGTGCTCGTGCGGAAAGTATAAACGCATCAAGCATAAGGGCGTCATCTGCGATCGTTGCGGCGTAGAAGTCACCCTCAGCCGCGTGCGCCGCGAGCGTATGGGCCATATCGAGCTAGCAGTGCCGACGACGCACATTTGGTTTTACAAATGTATGCCCTCGCGCATCGGCCTCATGCTCGACATGAGCGGTCGCCAGCTTGAGCGCATCATCTATTACGAGGATTACCTAGTGATTGATCCCGCGCAGACGCCGCTCACCAAGGGTCAGCTTTTGACCGAAGGTGAATACCGCGAAGCCGTGGAGCAATATGGTGAAGATAGCTTCCAGGCCGGAATGGGTGGACAGGCCGTGCGCGACATGCTCGCGTCCCTCGACCTCGCGACGCTCCAAGTCGAACTCGAAGAGCAGATGGGTGCCACGCGCTCCAAGCAGAATCGCAAGAAACTAGCCAAGCGCCTCAAGCTCGCACAGGGCTTTGCAAACTCGAATACCCGTCCCGAGTGGATGGTGCTCGAAGTGCTGCCCGTCATCCCGCCCGACTTGCGCCCGCTCGTCCCGCTGGAAGGCGGACGTTTCGCGACCTCCGATCTCAACGATCTCTATCGCCGCGTCATCAACCGTAACAACCGTCTGCGTAACCTGCTCCAGCTCAAAACGCCGGAAGTCATCATCCGTAACGAAAAGCGTATGTTGCAGGAAGCTGTGGACGCGCTTTACGACAATGGTCGTCATGGCCGCGCCGTCACTGGCGCAGGCAATCGCGCGCTCAAATCGCTCTCCGATATGCTCAAAGGCAAGGGCGGACGTTTCCGCCAAAACTTGCTCGGCAAGCGCGTGGATTACTCGGGCCGTTCCGTCATCGTCATCGGCCCTGAGCTGAAGCTCAATCAGTGCGGTCTGCCAAAGAAAATGGCGCTCGTATTGTTCGAGCCCTTCATTATCCGTGTGCTGAAGGAGCGTGGCTACGTCCACACCGTCCGCAGCGCAAAGAAGATGATCGAAAAGCAAACGCCGGAAGTCTGGGACATCCTCGAAGAGGTCACCAAAGGCCATCCTGTGTTGCTGAACCGCGCTCCTACGCTTCACCGTCTCTCGATCCAGGCTTTCGAGCCGCTACTCATCGAGGGCGAGGCGATCCGCGTCCATCCGCTCGTCTGCACGGCTTACAACGCCGACTTCGACGGCGATCAGATGGCCGTTCACGTCCCGCTTTCCGTGGAAGCACAGTTGGAGGCCCGCCTCCTCCTGCTCGCACCCAATAACCTCTTCTCGCCAGCGAGCGGCAAACCCATCACGACTCCTTCGCAGGACATCGTGCTCGGCTGCTACTACCTCACGCAGGAGCCTCGCAACACGAAGATCGAAGGCCAGCACGTCAGCCTCTTTGCAGACCGCAGCGAAGTCGAATTCGCTCTGGCTGAGAGCAAGGTGAAAGTGCTCGACCGCATCCGTATTAAAAATCCCGACTTCGGCAAGACCACCGTCTTCGGTGATCCCGAAAAGCGCGTGCTCGATACGACCGTGGGGCGCGTTATTTTCAACCAGATTTGGCCACACCAAGTCGGCTTCTTTAACAAAGTCTGCGCGAAAAAGCAGCTCTCCGACCTCATCGCACGCACACACACTGCCGCAGGCCGCGAGGCTACCGTGGTGATGCTCGATTTGCTGAAAGAACTCGGCTTCTACTGGGCGATGCGCGCAGGCGTCTCCATCGGAATCAAGGACATGATTATCCCGAAAGAGAAGCATGAGCAGGTGGATAAAGCGTTCAAAGGAGTGGACGAAGTGGAGAAGCAGTATCGTCGCGGTATCATCACCGACGGCGAGCGGCACAACAAAGTCATTGATACGTGGACACAGGCGGGCAATGCGATTTCGGACGTCATGTTCCGCACCCTCATGCACAATGAGGGCCGCAAAGAACTGAACCCCGTGTATCTCATGGTAGATTCCGGCGCTCGCGGCAATCGCACGCAGGTCAACCAGCTCGGCGGTATGCGCGGACTCATGGCAAAGCCAGACGGCTCCATCATCGAGCAGCCCATCACCTCGAACTTCCGTGAAGGTCTGACGGTTCTCGAATACTTCATCTCCACCCACGGCGCTCGCAAGGGTCTCGCGGATACGGCGCTCAAAACCGCCGACTCCGGTTACCTCACCCGCAAGCTCGTGGACGCTTCGCAAGACGTCATCATCACCGAAGACGACTGCGGCACGAGCCAAGGCATCGTCGTCCGCGCGATTTACGATGGCGACGAAGAAGTCGTCCCGCTCGCGACCCGCATCATTGGCCGCACCAGCGCCGAGACGGTGAAAGACCCCGTCACGGTCAAGGCGATCATCAAAAAAGGCGACATGATCGAGGAATCGGCAGCGCTCGCCATTGATGCCATCGGCCACGAGAGCATGAAGATCCGCTCCGGCCTCACCTGCGAAAGCAAGCGCGGTATTTGCGCCCGCTGCTATGGTCGCCAACACGCGACTGGGCTCATGGTGAAAATCGGAGAAGCCGTCGGTATTATCGCAGCACAGTCCATCGGCGAGCCGGGAACCCAGCTCACCATGCGCACCTTCCACGTCGGCGGTGTGGCGATGCAGACCTTCAAGACTCCGATCATCAAAGCGAAGACCGATGGTGTCATCAAATTCAACGAACTGCGCGTCGTTCACAGCGTGGACGACAAATGGATCGCGCTGAACAAAAACGGATACATCACCCTTCACGCCAAGGACGGACGCGAAATCGAACGCCACAACATCATCCTCGGTTCCGTCATCAGCCTTGCCGAGGGATCGCACGTCAAGAAAGGCGAAGCCTTCGTAGAGTGGGATCCGTATAACGTGCCGATTCTCTCCGAGAAGGCCGGTAAAGTGGTCTTCAAGGACATGATCCAAGGCGTCACCATCCGCAAGGAAGTGGATCAATCCACGGGCAACATGGGCATCGTCGTCATCGAGCACAAAGAGGATCTCCATCCTTCCATCGTCATCGAAGACGAAGACAAAAGGGTCATCGCCAGCTACGCAGTCCCATCGGGCGCTCACTTGGCCGTCGCAGACGGCAAGAAGATCCCCGGCGGCACATTGCTCGCGAAGACTCCTCGCAAAATGTCCAAGACCAAGGACATCACTGGCGGTCTTCCCCGCGTCGCCGAACTCTTCGAGGCTCGGCGTCCGAAAGAAGCCTGCGAGATCAGCCGTATTGACGGACTCGTGGAAATCGCCGGACTCGTCCGTGGAAAGCGCAAGATCATCGTCCGCGACGAAGAGACCCAAAACGAAGAGGAGCACCTCGTGCCGCAGGGCCGCAACATCATCGTCTATACAGGCGACGTAGTGAAAAAAGGCCAGCAGCTCACCGAAGGCTCCGTGCCTCCGCACGACATCCTCGACGTCCTCGGCCCAATCGCGCTCCAAGAGCACATGGTCAACGAAGTGCAGGAAGTCTATCGCCTCCAAGGCGTAGAAATCTCCGACAAGCACATCGAAATCATCGTTCGCCAGATGCTCCGCAAAGTGAAAGTCACCGATCCCGGCGACACCACGATGCTCTGGGGCGACCAGATTGATAAGCTCACCTTTGAAGACGAGAACAAGCGCGTCGCCGACAAGGGCGGAAAGCCTGCGGAAGCAGTGCCCGTGCTCCTCGGCATCACCAAGGCCTCGCTCGAAACCGAGAGCTTCATCTCCGCCGCCAGCTTCCAAGACACCACGCGCGTCCTCACCGACGCCGCCACCCTGGGCCGCACAGACATCCTGCGCGGCTTCAAGGAAAACGTCATCATGGGCCACCTCATCCCAGCCGGTAGCGGCTTCTCCACGCACAAAGAGCTAAAAGTCACCCACCTAAGCCCCGATGGCGAAAAAGAGAAACCCGAAAAACCCGCCAAAGAGAAACCCGAAAGAATGAAAGCCTAACCCCCGCTTTCAAAAATTCACCAAAGGCCGCTGAGAGCAATCTCAGCGGCCTTTTTGTTTTGCATGAAAGAAAGCAGGCTCTCCGCTGTTTTGAGTGGAAAAAAGCAGAAGTTCTTCGAGGGATTATACCATCCCCTGAGAATAAACAGACAAGGAGTGGTGCTTTTTATCCCAGAGGGATAGCTAGAACCGAAGATAGACGAAGTCAAAATAGCCGGTGGTTCTCGCTCGTTCCTCGCTTCAAACCTCTGAGCGTTGGCTCTACCTGGCAGCCGTCATCCACCTCTGTTCACGCAAGATCATCGGCTGGGCGCTGTCCGACCATATGCGCTCGGATCTCGTCATCAAAGCCCTGCGTCAAGCCCTCGGGTCGCGTTGAAAAACACAGAACGCCATCTTCCACAGCGACTGCGGAAGTCAGTATGGTAGTATCGCTTTTCGCGCACTTCTCAAACAAGCCGGCATCCGCCAAAGCATGTCCGCCCGGGCCAATCCCTACCACAACGCGTGGAGCGAAAACGTCATCAGCACCATCAAAACCGAGATGCTCCAAGGCGGCTGCTTTATCGGCCAAGCCGACGCGCAAATCGAGCTCTACGCCACTATCGAGTCCTACTACAACACCCATCGAAAACACTCCTCCTTGGGCTACCTTTCCCCAGCTCAATTCGAGTCCAATCTCACTCTCAACAACTAAACAAAAATGGTCCAGAAATCGGTTACACCTCAATGTTTGCGTTTCTTGGCTTCCATTCTTGTTCCTTTTTTAGTAGGTTCTGGTCCAAGAATCTAGCGCACCTCATCGCCAATGATCCGCGCCGGACGACTCACCGCACAACCGCTGGCAAGCATCGCGGCGACGATGGAAGTAAATAGATGAATTCGTGTTTGCATGGTTCCGTTCTACCGCCAATCGCCACCCCCGCTGCGCCCGCTCGGGCGCAACTGAAATGCACGCACTGAAACGCAGCATCACGCGCGAACCCTTATTATTCCTTGATGCAAAAGCGGACTGCTCCCGCGCTGGAGCAACTGCACCATTTGAAAACGAGCGACGTTTTCCCGCCAAACGCGCACTTCTGCGCATCTAAAAAGCGACGCTCCTTCGGAAGTGGCAGGCAAGGCGGCGGGCCGCTCCCGAAGCAGTCGCCCACCACGCGCCCACGGGCGCATCTGCGCGCACAGCGGAAGAAAAAGCGCAGCGTCTTCCGCAATAGCGCAGTTTCACCCGCGTCTTAACCCCACGGCGTAGCTGTGGCATTGCTACGCTCCCTCTCGGGGAAAGGCATTTTCCCGAAACATCTCTCCTCACTCGATTCATACAAGCGGTCAACGCTTTACATGAGGGGGCAAAAACGGTTCGCTTTGAGTATCATGTCCATTCAGCCCACCAGTATAAAAAAAAACTCGCAGACGCAGAATTGCACTCGTTGCCGTGGGACTCGTTGTTATAGGTTTGAGCGCGGCTTTTTTATGGTTTCCACAACAGACGCCGAGGTCTGTGGCTGCGCAAACTTTGATAACGCTTTGCAAAGCATTCGACCAGAATGATGGCTCTGCGTTGATGAAAGTGATTTCTGTCCCATCCGGCTGGCGGAGCCGAAGCAATCGGGAAATTCAGCGGGATGTGACCGAATTGCTTTCGGGCGAAATCTCCGTGGAGGGGATAGATGCACTCAAGTCTGGCAGCATATTCGGCCCGCTTCGCGAGGTATTCCCGGCAGAGGTTACTGCGTGGGCGACTGCGTTTTCCGTGAATGCCGACGAATGTGTTGCGTTTCGCATGGAAAAGAACGGAGTCAGAGCCGAAGTCGTCCTCCACCAAACACCCGACGGCTTCCGTATTATCCGCTGCAATAACGTCAAACAAATGGCCTCAGACTTGCCGCAATCATGAACTTCGTTCGTTTTTCTATTCACCGTTGGCTCGTTGCGCTCGTCGCTACATTGGCGCTTATCGCCTCGTCTTGGTCGGCTATTTTTTCGATTGGCGCATCTGACAATGCACGCCTCGAAGTCACAGATTCCACTGGCGGGCTCAGTTGGGTTCAGGCCAACAATGCGCTCACCGTTGCGTGCTGGGTAAAACTTACAATCCCGAGCGATACGACGCTCAGCGGCGACATGACGATCCTCGGAAACCGCCGCACTTCGGATTGGAACCAGCCCCACGCCTATCGCTTCTACCTCAACACCAGCACCGGAAATATCGAGTTCTCTGCGCGTGGAACGACCGGGGCGCTCACACCGATTGTCCTCATCGAGAAGCCCTATCTCGACCGTTGGTATCACCTCGGTGTAGTCCGCAGCGGCAATACCTACACGCCCTACGTGGATGGTCGCCAGCGCGCATCGGCAGCACCACAAGACATCGGCAGCACAGCCAACACGGACGGCGTGGTAATCGGCGGTCTTTCCGGGCAACAACGGTTTCTCGGCGAGGTGCAGGAAGTCGCCATCTATCAGCAAGCCCTCAGCCCCAAGCCCATGCTGAATAACCAGCTCCAAGACATCTCGGTTGCCAGCTTCCCGCAGCTTAAAGGCTACTACAAACTCGCCTATTCCACTACTGCGGCGGACAACCTGAAAAACTTCGCAACCACTCCGCCAACCGGCACCGATCCGGCGTCGAAGCAAGGCACTGGCACCGTGGATTTCCCCGAGACTGACAAGAATGGGGAGCAATCCCTTTTCGACTCTCGCAAAAACGTGGGCAAAGACGCACTCGCGTCTCTTTCTGGTGCTTTCACATCGGAGCAAGGCGTTTTTACGCGGCCCACGGTGGGCGTCCCATTCGAGTTTAAAATCGGCTATAACAGCGGCATCAGCCAAAGCGGCCAGCCTCTTGAGGGCGGAACGGATGTATTTGCCGACGACAGCGTGCTCAGCCGTGGTTGGCGTCACTCGTTTCAGACTCGCCTCGTCGCGGGAGACCTCTTCCTCGCGAACAATCATGCCTACATCGGTCTGCTCACTTGGGATGGCAGCCTCGAAACTTGGCAACGCCAGACCAACACGAATACCTTCAAGCCAGTTCACTCAGAATACCGGGGTGAGATGCAGTCGGTGGCCAACGACGACTACATCGAATGGACCACACCCTCTCGGTTGATTTTCAAATTCTACCATCCCACGAACTGGGTGGATGCCAGCTTGCAGGGCTTGCTCGCGGAAATTCGGGACTTCAACGGCAACCACATCACCCTCACCTACGATGTAATTCTCGGACGCCTCACGAGTGTGACAGACTCCGGCGGCGGTTTGTGGGTGTTCACCTATAACTTGCAGAACCTCCTCAGCACCGTGACCGGCCCCACGAGCGATGCAGCCACCAAATGGACAACCACTTTCACCTACGACGCAAATAACCGTCTCGCCACAAAAGCAATCACCAGCCCCGCAGGCTACGCGCAGGTGACCAGCACGCAGTGGCAGTTTGGCTACTCGGCGGGCGTGGCAAATGGCGAACCGGCTGGGTTGCTCACGCTCGTCACGGATCCGCGCGGCAATAGCGATAACACGATCCACTACGACAAATACGGGCGCAAAATCTCGGAAACCGATGCGGCCAATCGCATCACCACTTTTCAATACAACGTCCCCGCGCTCCGCCAGCTCACCACTACGCATCAGCTCGGAGGAGCGGCGAACGCAGCCAACGACCGCACGACCGTCGAAACATTCGACCGCAAGCTACGCCTGCTCACGAACCTCGACCCGCTCGGCTTCACGAACACCTACGAATACGACAGCGCTGGCAACGTGAACGCGAGCACTGATGCGAATGGCAATCGCTCGACGATGACCTACGACCCTCGTTCCAACATGATCTCGCGCACCAATGCCATCGGCGAAACGACGCTTTGGTCTTTCGCAGAAACGACCGATCCCAGCGGCAGCACGAATGGCCACCTCACTGGCGGCACGCTGCTCAATAAGCCACTCAAAGAAACCCGCCCCGCCACCGCAGAAGCCCCGAGCGGCTGGGACAACCTCTACACCTACGACGCAGCGGGCAACCTGCTCACCCATGCCGACGCCATTGGCACACTCGCCACGCACACCTACGACTCACGCGGCCTCGTCACCTCGTCGAAGGACGCCAGAAATAACGACACCCGTTTTTTCTACGATGCCACCACCGGCTTTCTTACCTCGCGCACCATCGCCTTTGGCACAGCACAGGCGGCGACCTCTACGCTCACCTACACCGAGCTTGGCTGGCCAAAAACCACGACCACTCCGCTGGGTGAAACCACCACGCTGGCCTACAACATCAACGGCCAAGTCGTCACCAACACGGATGCTATCGGGCGCATTTTCACCAAAAGCTACGACGCAAATGGCAACGTCGCCGCCGAATCCGACGGCAAGGGCGTGAACACCACCTACACCTACAATGCTGCTGACGAGCGCACGCAAAAAACCGACCGTGCAGGCAAAACTTGGTCATTCAACTACAACGAATTCGGCCAGCCCAAAGACACCATCAGCCCCTCCGTGCTCTCCGATGGCACCACGCAGGCCGATACTTTCACCCGCTCCTACGATAAAAACGGACGCCCCACTACCGAGACCGATCCATACGGGAAATTCGTGAGCACCCAATACGATAGCAACAGCAACCCCATCGTGATGACCGACAAAATCAGCCAGCAGTGGAAAAAGACTTTCGACGCCCTCAATCGCGTCGTCGCCGAGCAAGACCCACAGGGAAACGTCACCCGCACCACCTTCGACGCCGCTGGTCGCGTGCTCACTATCACCTCGCCAAATGGCTCCATCACTAAACACGAATACGACGGACGCGGACGCCTCACTAAATGGACGGACGCCGAGGGCTTCCAGTGGCTCTACAACTACGATGGCACCGGCAACATCCTCGACATCGAGGACGCACTCCACGGCCATTACATCATGACCTACGGCCCGCGCAACGAGCGCCTCACCGAAAAGAATCAGGACAACCAATCGTGGACTTACACCTACGATCCGCTCATCCGCCTCGCCACCCAACTCGACCCAAACGGCACCCAGCGCACCTTGCACTACGACCCCGCCGGACGCCTCGATTACGTCCAGTTTGGCTCCGGGCGCTTCAATT
>JAYVQK010000159.1:0-25696 GCA_043757005.1 Verrucomicrobiaceae bacterium | reverse complement strand
TCCGGTGCCGTCCGTTCTGTTTTGCCCATCCTGCTCGCCAGTTCCGATGCCTTCCGTTCTGATTTTGCCATCCTGCTCGCCGGTTTCGATGCCGGTAGAGCTGCCGGGCAGGGTGCTGCGGTAGGTTTTGCCGCTCATTTTCTCCAGTTCGTCGAAAAGGGGGCGGAAGACGTCGGTGTCGTAGTTGGAGATGCGGGCGTTTTCGAAGTCGGTGAAGTTTTTCGTGCCGTGGATGATGGAGACGACGCGCTCGAAGCCCATGCCGGTATCTACGTGCTGGGCGGGGAGGGGGGTGAAGGTGCCGTCGGGGTTGGCGTTGTATTGGATGAAGACGTTATTCCAGATCTCGATGCAGCGGGCGTCGGGGCCGTTGACGAGTTTTGCGCCTTCTTTTTGCCGCTCGGTGGAGGTGTGGACGGGGCCGGGGGTGAGGTCCACGTGGATCTCGGTGCAGGGGCCGCAGGGGCCGGTGTCGCCCATCATCCAGAAGTTGTCCTTTTTGTTGCCGTTCACGATGTGGATGTCGGGGTCGAGGCCGATGCTGCGAAAATGCGCGGCCCAGAGGTCCCACGCTTCTTGGTCGCGGTCGGCGGGGTCGCCTTTGGCTTTTTCGGGCTGGTAGATGGTGGCGTAGACGCGCTCGGCGGGAAATTTCCAGACCTCGATGATGAGCTCCCAGGCCCAGGCGATGGCTTCCTTTTTGAAGTAGTCGCCGAAGCTCCAGTTGCCGAGCATTTCGAAGAAAGTGTGGTGGTAGGTGTCGAGTCCGACGTCGTCGAGGTCGTTGTGTTTGCCACCGGCGCGGATGCACTTTTGCGTATCGGCGGCGCGGCCCGGCGTGTAGGGGCATTCGATTTGGCCGAGGAAGATGGGGACGAATTGGTTCATGCCTGCGTTGGTGAAAAGGAGGTTCGGCGAGTCGGGCATGAGGGAGCCGCTGGGCACGATGGTGTGCTGCTTGTGGCGGAAGAAATCGAGGAACGATTGGCGGATTTGTGCGCTGGTCATCATGTGGAAAAAGGGGGGGACGCTACACGGGGTGGGGGAAAGGTAAAGGCTGGGGAGAATTGGAACTTTGAACTCTGAACTCCGAACCTTATCCAACTCTGGAAATTAAGGAGACGCTACGTAGTTAAAGCGGCTTGTATGGACGGAGCGCGCGCGTCCCGCGTGCAGCGTTGGGCATCCTGCCCAGCGCAGAGCGGCGTAGGAGTAGGAAAGATGCGCGGCTCTTCGAGTCGCTGCGCTCCATGCGCCGGGCGGGACGCCCAACGCTGCACGCGGGACGCGCGCGCTCCGTCCATACAAGCCGAGCCTGTTTCGAAGCGGCTTCAGAATTCTGAAAGTTGGTATGACTGCTTCGAGAGCGCCGTTCGAAGTTCAGAGTTCCCCCTCTTTTTATCAATCCCCGTAGCCGTGGGGGTGCTGGAGGTGCCAGGCCCAGGCGCTGGCGATGATGGTCTCGATGGCTTGGTAGCGGGGGGTCCAGCCGAGTTCGGTGCGGACTTTGTCGCTGCCGGCGATGAGGCGGGGTGGGTCTCCTGGGCGACGGTCTTTTTCTACGACGGCGATCTTTTTCCCGCTGATGCGCTCGCAGGTGGCGATGATCTCGCGGACGCTGGTGCCGCCGCCGGTGCCGAGGTTGTAGCGGGCGCTCTCGGGGGCGGTGAGGGCGAGCATGTGGGCCTGCGCGAGGTCGAGGATGTGGATGTAGTCGCGGATGCAGGTGCCGTCGGGCGTGGGGTAGTCTGTGCCGTAGATTTCGACGTGGCTTTTTTGGCCGAGGGCGACTTTTAGGACGAGCGGGATGAGGTGGGTCTCGATGCGGTGGTCTTCGCCGAAGCGGGCGCTGGCTCCGGCGGCGTTGAAGTAGCGGAGGGCGACGTATTTCAGCCCGTGGCAGTCGCTATACCAGCGGAGGATTTGCTCGAAGATGAGTTTGCTCTCGCCGTAGGGGTTGATGGGGCGCTGGGGGAGGGTCTCATCTATGGGCATCCGCTCGGGGACGCCGAAGGTGGCGCAGGTGCTGGAGAAGACGAGGCGCTGGCAGCCGACGGCGTGCATGGCGTCGAGGAGGTTGATGCCGCCGTGGACGTTGTTGCGGAAGTATTTGGAGGGGTTCGTCATGCTTTCGCCGACGAGGGCGTTGGCGGCGAAGTGCATGACGGCGTCGGGCCTGGTGGCTTCGAGGGCTTCCTCGATGTCGCACCGCTGCTGGAGGTCACCGGTGAGGAGCGTGGCGCGCGGGTCCACGGCGAGGCGGTGGCCTTCGGTGAGGTTATCAAAGACGGTGACGGTGTGGCCGGCGTCGAGGAGTTCCTCCACGCAGATGCTGCCGATGTAGCCGGCTCCGCCGGTGACTAGGATTTTCATGCGGTGGTGCTTTAGCGGTTTATGGGGCGGGGAGGGAAGGTGGAAGTGGGGTTGACCGATGAGCGCGGGGGAATTAGCACTGTCGCGATGAAAGCACGCACTATCCTCTTTGGGGCCATCGTTGGCCTCGCTCCTGTATTCAGCACTGCTGCGACGATTGATCGCGCGGTCTTCACGGAGGTCGTGAATAGCGTCCGCGTGATCGAGCCCGCGACGAAGAAGACTGGCACGGCAAAAGTGCAGGCGGAATTTAACGCCCCTAGCATCCTCCGCACGGGGCCGGACTCGCGAGCGGAGATGATCTCCAGCGACCAGACGGTGACGCGCGTGGGGCAGAATACGGTGTTCTCTTTCGAGCCGAACTCGCGCGAGGTGGACCTCGAAAAAGGAAGCGTCCTTTTCCAAAGCCCGAGCGGC
This sequence comes from Verrucomicrobiaceae bacterium, assembly GCA_043757005.1. Lineage (GTDB taxonomy): Bacteria > Verrucomicrobiota > Verrucomicrobiia > Chthoniobacterales > Chthoniobacteraceae > SXWH01. Next base: position 22,906 of record JAYVQK010000159.1, on the reverse strand, counting down.
AAAGGCGGCGGCACGATCAAGACGCCATCGGCCTCGGCAGCGGTGCTCGGCACCACGCTGATCGCTACGACGACGAAGAACGGCGGCTTTAAAGTGCTGCTCGTAGAGGGCAAAGGCCGGGTGACGGCGGCGGATGGCTCGGTGCGGACGCTCACGAGCGGGCAGCTCGTGTATGCACTGCCGGGCGGGAAGCTCTCGAACGTGTTTGAATTCCGCCTGAGCCAGCAAGTCGGCGCGGCGAAGCTGGTGAGCGGTTTTAAAAAGCCACTACCCTCGGCGGCGAAGATCGCGGCGGCGATTGCGCGGCAGGAAAAAGACATCGTGAGCGGCAAGGCCATCGCCACGAATTTCCTCGCCAGCAGCTCGCCGAACTACGCCTACCTAGTGAACGTGGAGCACAATGCGAACGTGAAGCAAAACGGCGAGACGACCGTTGCGGCCACGCGCTTCCAAAGTGCCGCCACGAGCGACGCGATCATCTTCACGCCCGATCTGGAACTCGAACGGCTCTTTGCCCCGGCGGAGCTGGAAGTGAGCGGGGATGCGGCTCCTTTCAGCTTCTCACAGGGTGCCCTCGGCCAGACGAAAGACTTTGCGCGCTCGACGAATGGGGAGGTTTTCGTGGGTAACAATATCGTCTTTGCCACGCCTGCCGTGAATCTCTCGCCCTACGAGGGGCACGATGTTTTCCAGTTCCTCGCGGTGAACGATGTGCTCTTCGATCAGTCGGTGAATTTCGGGGAATTTAGCGGCGAAGTGCAGTTCCTCGCAGGCGGCACGATGCAAGCCGCGCCGGGGGTTTCGATTTCTGCAAATGCAAAACGCCTCAGCTTCCTCGCCGTCGGCTCTGCCACGGGGCTCGGCGCTTCGTTGCCAGCGAGTCTGAGCGATTTCCAGACGGAGGTGCCGCTCGCACTGGGGGATTTCAGCGCGGCGAATGAGGGCGGTGGGCTCGACCTCATCGGCGGCGATGTGCGGCTCAAGCACACGGCCTTTTTTGCGAATACTAATCTACGCGTTTTGGCGGCGCGGGACTTTGCCTCGCAGGGAGCGCCCGGTGCCGTATTGAACGCGCCCAGCACAGACTTCCCCGGCGTCGCGCCAAGCCTCGATGGCCGGATGTCCGTCTTTGGCGGGGGAGGCGTAGCGGTCACTGCGACGCGCGATTTCCTCGCCAGCAGGACGGCCTTTGTCTCGCCCAATATCCGCCTCTCAGCGGGCAGCAAACTCGCACTGAATGTGGTGCAAATAGACGACCGCACTGCGCCCCTCTCTAGCTCGTCCGGCCAGAGCAGTGGCCCGTCTCCGGCGCTCGGCGTGCGGCTCTTCTCGCAAGACTTGCTCTCGCTGAATCGCGTCGCTTTTTACGCCAACGGCGTGCTCATGCAGTCAAACACGATCTTCCTGCAAAGCGTGAGCTTTCGCGACAACTCGCGCATCGTCCTAGAATCGAGGATCGGCAGACTCGTGCTGATCCCCGCAGGCGCGCCACCACAGCCAGGCTACGTGAACATCGTCCGCAATACCGTGAAATACGGCGGCGTCGCCGTGGCCCCCGGCAGCGGCGCGGTGATCCAAAACGGCCCCGGACCCACGCCGAGCGGCCCCGGCATCGTCGTCCGCCCGCGTCGCTAATCACCACAGTCTCTCTCTCTTTTAAAATGAAACGCACCTTCACCACACTCCTCCTCCTCACGACCGCCGCCCTCGCGCAAACCCGCGTCGAGCGCGTCATCTCCGCCACGCAAAACTCCGACGTGCGCTTCCGCACCAGCGAGCGGCTCGCGCAGAGACTCGCCGATGTGAATAGCACGCAAGCGCCCGAGATTTTCCCCGGCGAGATGGCCGACGTCGGCCCGCAATACCTCGTTGGCCGCGCCCAGCCCGACGCGCCCCGGCATCACTGGCTGGAGGCGTTTGCCGATACGCAGTTCTTTTACACGAGCAACTCGCAGCTCACCGAGAAAGGCAACCGCGACACCGGCGCGATGGTCTTCACGCTGCAAGCTGCCTTTGCCCCCGAGCCCTTTGCACTCGGCACAGGCACGGCCACCGCGCGCTTTGGCTACCGGCACCAGTGGTGGCTCTACAGCCTCGATAAGACACGCAGCGGGCTGAACGATACGAATTTCTCCGTCAGCTCCTTCTTCACCGGCCTCCGCCAATCGTGGGATGAAAAGTGGGTCGCCAGCTTCAATCTCGACTACAACCGCTACCTCGGGCAGGATACGGATCAGCAGGAATTCTACACGGAATTCACCCCCAACTGGAGCCTCGAACGCAACTACCAGATCGGCGAAAAAGGCTTCCTCACCCTCGGCTACTACGGTGCCTACCACTGGACCCACGCCGCGCCCACGCCCAGCTCCGACATCAACGACCGGCTCGATACCACCTTCAGCGTCACCTACACACGCGAGCTGCTCCCCGGCCTCGCCGTGCAGCCCTACTACCGCATCCAGTGGTCACATTACGTAGAAAATACCGACCGCAACGACCTCTACAACAACCTCGGAGTCGCCCTCCTCTACAGCTTCACCGATTGGGCCACCATCCGCACCACCTTCGGTTTTGAAAACCGCAACTCCAGCGACGACCTCATCGCCGACTACAATAAAATCGAAGTCGGCGGCGGCGTGAGTCTCTCGGTGAGCTTTTAGGGAAACGACGGATTTTCCAAAGCTCGCACTTGCCATACTGACTTCTGCGTGAGAATACAAAGTAATGACATCGCGTTTCACAAAACTCTTCACAGCAGCCGCGCTAACGCTCGTCGGAACAGCCCCGCTGGCCTCCGCGCAGGACAGCGAGATCCAATCTTTGCGCAAGCAGATCGAGCTACAGTCCCGCAAAATTGACGCCCTCGCCGCTCTCGTCGAGCGCCTTAACACCAAGCTCGATGGCACACCAGCCGTGGCGACAACCGAAGCCGAAGCGCCCGTGGCCAAAGTCGTGAACGCCCGGACGCACATCGTCGTCAAAGGCGACTCCCTCGACAAAATCGCGAAACTTCACAACGTTCAGGTTACTGAACTGTTAAAACTCAACAAGATCACTGACCCAAAAAAACTCCAAATCGGCCAACAGCTCACGCTGCCAGCCGCCACGGACAAGAAAGACTAAACACTATGGACGACTCCAAATGGTATCTGCGCAAATCGCACGACGGCTCACACTTCGGCCCCGTCACACTCGAACTCCTGCAACAATGGGCCGCCGACGCCCAAATCTCGCCGCTCGACCGCGTCTCCACGGATGAAAAAACGTGGCTCAAAGCGCCCATGGTGCCCGAGTTGGCCATGGACTACCTCGTAGAAGTCGGCCCCAACCAATACTACGGCCCCACCACACTCGGCGCGCTGCGGGAATTCCTCTCCGCCGGAGAGATCACGCCCGACGCCACCGTGACGAACTGCAAAGACGCCACGAATTACAAAGTGCAGGACTTCCTTTTGCCCGTGGAAACGAACGGCAACTCCGCCTCCGTGGGCATCCCCGCGCGCGGAAATATCCGCATCAATCTCCAACAACGCATCCGCGAACTCGAAGAAGCCCTCCTCGAAGAACGCCGGGCTCGCGAGATGGCCGAGCACCACGTCGCGAAACTAGAGAGCAAGCTGGAACAACTCACAGCGTAAGCCGCCACGCCACGAGTCATTTTTGATAAACGGACAGGGAGCGGTGCTTTATCCCGAAGGGACTAAAGCTCGCCGCTAGTCGTCTGTTTATCACCCGGAAGTGGTATCAGTAGCTCTTCGCAAAGAGCACGCGCCGCGTGCTGGGTTTGCCGCTCCAGATGCAGGTGCCTGCTTCTTCCGGCGAGTCGCCGGGGATGCAGCGGATGGTGACTTTGAGCAGCTCTTTGATCTCCGCCTCGGTCTCGGCGGTGCCGTCCCAGTGAGCGAAAGCGAAGCCGCCGCTGGTCTTGGAGTCGTCCTTGGCGGCAAAGAATTCCGTGAACTCGGCGCGGGTGTCTATCTTCACGGTATTCGCATCGCGCAGCGCAGTAGCGCGGGCGAGGAGGGAGTCGTGGATCTCCTGTAAAATGGCGGTGATGCTGGCGAGGAGTTCATCGTTCGTCGGGAAGGCTTTTTCTTTATGCCCACGGTCACGACGCGCGAGGGCGACGGTGCCTTTTTCCATATCGCGGGGGCCGATCTCGATGCGGACGGGGACGCCTTTTTTGATCCACTCCCAGCTCTTCACGCCGCCGCCGAAGTCGCGCTTGTCCACCTCCACGCGCAGCAGCTCGCCGCCGTAGGAAAGCGCCCGCAACTTCGCGGCGAGTGCGTCGCACGCAGCGAAGACGGCGTCGCGCAAGTCGGGCTTGGGCGCGACGGGGATGATGACGATTTGCGAGGGCGCGACGCGGGGCGGGAGGATCACGCCGTCGTCGTCGCCGTGGGCCATGATGACCGTGCCGATGAGGCGCGTGCTCACGCCCCAGCTCGTCGTCCACGCGAGTTCCTTTTTGTTTTCGCGGGAGAGAAATTCGATGCCGCTGGCCTTGGCGAAATTCTGCCCGAGAAAGTGCGAAGTGCCCGCCTGGATGGCCTTGCGATCTTGCACCATAGCCTCGATGCAGAGCGTCTGCACCGCGCCGGGGAAGCGCTCACCCTCGCTTTTTTCACCCGTGAAAACAGGCAGCGCCAGCCAGTCGCGCGCAAAGGTCTCATACACGCGCAGCATCTGCTCGGTCTCGGCGCGGGCCTCGCCCTCGGTCTCGTGCGCGGTGTGGCCTTCTTGCCACAGGAATTCGGCGGTGCGGAGGAAGACGCGCGGGCGCATTTCCCAGCGGACGACGTTGGCCCATTGGTTGATGAGGATAGGGAGGTCGCGGTAGCTCTGCACCCATTTCGCGTAGGTCGCGCCAATGATCGTCTCGCTCGTAGGCCGCACGATGAGCGGCTCGGTAAGCTGCGCGGAAGGCGCGGGGCGGAGTCCGCCATTGCCGTCGGACTCCAAGCGGTGATGCGTGACGACGGCGCACTCTTTGGCAAAGCCATCTATATGGGCGGCTTCTTTCGCGAGGTAGGAAAGCGGGATGAAGAGCGGGAAGTAGGCGTTCTTGTGGCCGGTGGCTTTGAACATCCCATCGAGCCCGCGCTGCATCGCTTCCCAGATGCCGTAGCCCCAAGGTTTGATGACCATACAGCCGCGCACGTCGGAGTTCTCCGCGAGATCGGCGGCTTTGACGACTTGCTGATACCACTCCGGGAAATCCTGGTCGCGGCGAGGATTGATGGCGGTCTGCTGGCTTGGTTGTGGCTGGCTCATATTTGTAAAAAGGGCGCGCACGCTAACACGGCGCGCTTTACTCGCAAGCCTCCCGCGATAGCCTCCTGCGTATGCCTACCATCCCACTCGAAGACAGCTACACGGACATCCTCGGCAAAGCCATGCGAGGACTGCACCTCGATGACCAAGCGCTCGCCGAGCGTGCAGGCATCAACCTCGCCGAGCTACAGACATTGCGCGGCGGCGAATACAGCAGTGCCATAGCCAGCAAAATCACGCCGATCCTCGGGCTGAATGTGGATGCTCTCACCGCGCTCGCACGCCAGCTCTTCATGCCCGCCGCCATCGCGCTCGATGGCCTCTCTCAGTTCAACACACCCTTTGAAGACATGACCGTGAACGCCTACCTCGTGTGGGACCCCGCCTCACTCGACGCGGCGGTTTTCGATACTGGCGCGGACGTGACCGACATCCTCTCGGAGGCGCAATCGCGCGGGCTCACAGTGCAGCACATCTTCATCACCCACACACACGGCGACCACATTTTCGACCTCGACCGACTGCGGGAAAAAACGCGCACCGAAGTATGGTCTGGCGACCGCGAGCCACTGGCAGGCGCGCACCTTTTCAGCGCCGGGCAGAGCTGGCAGCTCGGTGGGCTGAAAGTGGAGAGCCGCTTGACGTGGGGACATTCGCCGGGCGGCATCACCTATGTCGTCAGCGGGCTCGCGCGGCCTGTGGCCATCGTGGGCGATAGCATCTTTGCGGGCAGCATGGGCGGCGGGAAAATCAGCTACCCCGACGCCGTGAAGTGCAACCTCGAACAAATCCTCACCTTGCCCGGCGAGACGATCCTCTGCCCCGGCCACGGCCCGCTCACGAGCGTGGCGGAGGAGCAGCAGCACAATCCATTTTTTGCGCGCTAAAATGAAGGCGCTATTCCTCGCGATAGCTGCGCCCTTTTTCCTCCACGCCGAAGAGCCCAAACCGCACGTCGCGCGCCGCACACTGCCTATCGCCGGGCGCTGGAATCTCACGGCGGCGAGCATCGAAAAGACCAAGACCGATGGCTCGCGCACGCTCCTGCTCACCGCCAGCGGCCAACCCACACTCAAGCGCGGGGCCAACGCGATCAAGGGCCCGTGGGAGATCGAGGCCAAGGCCGAGCGGATCGAGTGCGACTTTGTGGCAAAGAAATTCATCCTCACCGGCAGCCCCGAAGTGCGCCGCCGAGCCACACCGCCCGCGACTGGCTGGGTGACTTTGCACGGCGAGCTCGCGACCATCGTGGAGCTGGGCCTGAGTGACGACAGCGCAAAAACCGAAGGCCCGAGCAAAGAGACAACGGAAGAGTAAAAGCGCCGCCGCTAGCGGCGTGGGACAGGCGCCTCGCCTGTCCGTAGTGCCACCATGGACGGGCGGGGCGCCCATCCCACCACGACAGGCGAGGCACCTGTTCCACATCACGCACTGCGAGACTTCTGTGGAAAGTCCCCGCCGCTTTATGCACTCTGCGCGCAGTGAACCAACTTCGCCTGATTTTTTGCCTACTCACCGCGCTGCTCATCTGCGCGTGCAAGCCGCCGCTCCAGCGGGCGGAGCTTGTTGTCATCAATGGCGCAGAGCCGGACACGATAGATCCGGCGAAGATTCGCGGGCAGCCCGAGGGGCGAATCGCCTACTCCATTTTCGAGGGGCTCATGCGCTATAATAAAGAGGGCGAGACCGAGGCGGGCATGGCAGAAAGTTGGGAGATTTCTCCGGACGGGCTGCACTACACTTTTCACCTCCGTCACGGCATAAAGTGGAGTAACGGCGAGCCGCTCACCGCCCGCGACTTCCTATGGTCGTGGCTGCGCGCCCTGCGGGAGCCGGAGGCGGAATACAAATACCAGCTTTACTACATCAAAGGCGCGGAAGCCTACGGCGAGGCCAAGAGCGACGCGGTGCGCCCGCCTGCCGATACTGTGGCAGTGCGGGCTCCAGACGATCTCACGCTCACGCTGGAGCTGAAAAGCCCGACCCCGTTCTTTCTCGATCTGTGCGCTTTTTACACGCTCATGCCCGTGCATCCCGCGACGGTGGCGGCGGCGGAAAAAGCGGGCGAGTCGTGGCTGCGACCAGGGCGCGCAGTCACGAATGGGCCGTTCCTTTTCACCGAGTGGCGGCTGAACGATCGCATCCGCGTGACCCGCAATCCGCATTATTGGGACGCGGCCAATGTGAAAATGCAAACGGTGGATTTGCTGCCCGCGCCGTCGCCCAATACGGCGTTCAATTTCTACCACAGTGGCGTGGCGGATCTCATGCTCGATAAGTCGCTCGTCCCCACGTCGCTCATCCCCGACCTCAAAAAGCGCGCCGATTACCACGCCGCGCCGATCCTCGCGACATACTTCGTGCGCTATAATGTGACGCGAAAACCCTTCGACGATGTGCGCGTGCGGAAGGCGTTTTCCCTCGTGTTGGATAAGGCGCTGCTCACCGAGAAAATCACGCAAGCGGGCGAGGTCATCGCGGATGCGTTCGTCCCGCCCGGCACCGCTGGCTACCAGCCGCCGCCAGGCTGGAAGCAAGACCCAGAGCTGGCGCGCAAGCTCCTCGCCGAGGTGGGATTCCCCGGCGGCGCGGGCTTTCCCGTGGTGCATTACCTCTACACGAGCAAGAGCGAGACGGACGAAAAAATCGCGGTGGAATTGCAGGCGATGTTTAAGCGCGAGCTGGGCATCAGCGTGCAGCTCACAAAGCAGGAGTGGGCCGTGTATTTGAACAATCTCTCGGCACTCGACTACGACTTCTGCCGCTCGTCGTGGGTGGGCGATTACAAAGACCCGAATACTTTCCTCGATATGTTTGTGACGGGCGGCGGCAACAACAACTGCGGCTGGAGCAACAAACGCTACGACGAGCTCATCGCGCTCGCGGGAGCGGAGACGGACAGCGCAAAACGCTTCGCATATTTTCGTGAGGCGGAGACGATTTTAGTCAGCACGGAGCTGCCGATCTGCCCTCTCTTTAACTACGTGGTCATCCTGTTTTTCGACGACGCACGCCTCGGCGGCGTGCAGGGCAATCTCACGGACGAGCATCCCTTCCGCACGATGTATTGGAAAAAGCCGTGATGGCGCTGCTGACCTTCTGGCTCTATCGCGCGCTCGGCGGCGGCATCGCGCTGCTGCCGCTCACCGTGGGCATCCGCGCAGGGCGTGCGCTCGGGCTTTTCGGCTACTTTCTGCTCGGGAAATATCGTCGCCTCGCACTACGCAATCTCGCCATCGCCTTCCCACAAAAGACCGCGAGCGAGCTGCGCGCAATGGCTCGGCTGCACTTCGCCACGCTGGTGGGGAATCTTTTCTCGATGGAGAAAATCACGCGCCTCTCGCGGGAGAAAATGCGCGTGCTGGTGGAAATCGAGGGGCTGGAAATCGTGCAGCGTCTCGCGGCGGAGAAGCGCGGAATCGTCTATGTCCTCGGCCATCTCGGGAGCTGGGAGCTGCTCGCGCAGATCAGCCCGATGGTCTTCCCGATGCCGAGCGGCACGGTCTTCCAGCGCCTCAGCAATCCTCACATGGATGCCCACGTCCGCCGCACACGCGCGCAAATCGGCCTCATGCTTTTTGAGCGGAAGGAAGGCTTCAACGCTGCGTGTGAGATGCTGCGAAAAGGCGGCGCGGTCGGCGTGCTCATAGACCAGCACGCGGGCGACGCGGGCGTGTGGTGTCCGTTTTTCGGGCGGCTCGCCAGCACCACGCCGCTCGCTGCCACGCTCGCGCTGCGCACGGGGGCGGCGCTGTTGCCGATTGCGATGTCCACGGACGGGCTGGGGCGTTGGCGGATGCGGATCGAGGAGCCCGTGGCAGAAGGCGTGCGCGACATTGGCAAGGCGACGGCACTGGTGAACGTGGCGCTGGAGCAGCAGATCCGCCGACAGCCGGAGGATTGGTTCTGGGTCCACAATCGCTGGAAGACGCCGAGTCCGAAATTCCTGCTCGCGACCTACAAGCGCGGCATCGTGCAAACTGCGGGCGAGCTTCAGCCCTTTCGCATCCTCGTCCGCTCGTCAAATTGGCTCGGCGACGCCGTGATGACTGTGCCCGCCGTGCGCGCCATTAAGCACGGGCGGCCCGACGCGCGCATCGTCATCCTCACGCCCGCAAAGCTCGCGGAAGTCTGGGCGCTCGTGCCGGAGGTGGACGAAGTTATCCCCTTCGATCCACCGGCTGGCAGCGGCCTGCTACGCACGTTGCGCGGCCTTTTCCATCCGTGGAAAATCGCGCGCCTCCTGCGCGGGCGCGGCTTTGAGGCGGCGGTGATTTTTCCTAATAGCATCCGCACCGCCTTCGAGGTCTGGCTCGCGGGCATCCCGCGCCGCGTGGGCTATCCCGGCCATGCGCCGCGTGGGTTGCTGCTGAATCAAGTCTTCCGCGAAAAGAAGCGGAAGAAGGCCGCACCGCCTGAGCCGAAACATCAGGTGTTTCACTATCTGAAACTCGCCGAATTCATCGGTGCCGAGCGTGGCGCGTGGACGAATACCGCCGCGCCGAATTTCTCACTCCGCATCGCCGTCTGCCCCGGCGCGGAATATGGCGGCGCGAAGCGCTGGCTACCCGCGCGCTACGCAGAAGTCATCCGCACCCTCAGCGCCGAGCAGCCTTACGAATGGCAACTCGTCGGCACGGCGAAAGATCGCCCCGTCGCCGAGGAGATCGCCACGCTCGCTGGCTCTGCGGCCAAACTGGAAAACCTCTGCGGCAAGACGACACTCACCGAACTCATCGCGCTGCTACGCGAATGCCGCCTGCTTTTGACGAATGACACAGGCACCATGCACCTCGCCGCGCTGCTCGGAGTCCGCACCGTCTCGATCTTTGGCAGCACGGAGCCGGAGCTGACTGGCCCGCTCGGCGAAGGCCACACCGTGCTGCGGAACCAAGTGGATTGCAGCCCGTGCTTCCTCCGCGAGTGCCCGATAGATTTCCGCTGCATGAAAGCCATCGAGCCCGCCGAAGTCGTCGCAGCCATCCGTAGAAGCGACGCCCCCGTCGCTCAGTCGTAGAAGCGACGCCTCGTCGCTTAGTTTGCGGCGCTCGATTTTGACGCGCAGCGTGAGCGACGGGGGCGTCGCTTCTACAAAAAACACCCCGACCAACGAGTGGCCGGGGTGTCTGTGTATTTTTGAAAAACGGGTGAGTGAAGGATCTACCCGCGAGGAGGGAGCTTAGAGCTTGCTCTCGTATTCCACCAAGCGCCCGAACGCATCCAGGAAGTCCTGGAACAGAGCGGCTGGCACCATCACCGTGTCGCGACGACCACCGACATCCTCGGTGATTTTCAAGAAGCGCCCACGTTGATTTTCTTTGAGATCCAGAAAAAACACCTTCCGATCAATCGTCACTTTTTCGGAGGCGATTGGCTCGGACTGCATCCTCGGGCCTGAGTTGTTTTCGTTCATGTAGTTATTTGGTTACGGGTTCACTCCCACCGCGCTCCTGGGGCGAAGATGCGCTGTCAGAGACGGCGCGAACGTAGGCGGCTTTTCATCCGGCGCAACACGCAAAACATTCACAATCAGCACGGCGTAAATTTCGAGCGCATTATCAATGTGATCGTGCTCCATTAGCCGCTCATGTCGTCATTTCATCTCACTTCGCACTACAGCCCGCAGGGCGACCAGGCGCAGGCGATTGCGAAGCTGAATAAGTCCATCGTGGCGGGGAATCGGCACCAGACCTTGCTCGGTGTGACGGGGAGTGGGAAGACTTTCACGGCGGCAAATGTGATCCGCGAGATGGATCGCCCGACGCTGCTGATCTCGCACAATAAGACGCTGGCGGCGCAGCTTTACTCGGAGCTGCGCGCGTTTTTCCCGGAGAATGCGGTGGAGTATTTCGTGAGCTACTTCGACTACTACCAGCCGGAGGCGTATATCCCGCGCACGGATACCTATATCGAGAAAGACTCGTCCATTAACGAAGAGATCGAGCGGCTGCGACTGAGCACCACGAGCTCTCTGCTCACGCGGCGGGATGTGGTGGTGGTGGCGAGCGTGTCGTGCATCTACGGCCTCGCGTCGCCGCAGGATTATCTGGAGATGCTGCTCTCGCTGAAAGTGGGGCAGATGGTGACGCGCGAGGAGGTGCTGACGAAGCTCGTGGATATGCTCTACGAGCGGAATGACGTGGCATTTTCGCGGGGTAAATTCCGCGTGCGGGGCGACGTGGTGGAGGTGCATCCGGCAAGTGAGGATGAGACGGCGATCCGCATCGAGTTCTTCGGCGATGAAGTGGAGCGCATCACGCGCTTCGACCCGCTGACTGGGCATTCGCAAGCGCAACTCAAGCTCTTCACGCTCTTTCCGGCGAAGCAATTTGTGACGCCGCACGAGAAGATGCGCATCGCGATGGGGACGATCCGGGAGGAGATGCAGGAGCGGGTGATCACGTTTGAAAAACAGGGGAAGTTGCTGGAGGCGCAGCGCATCAAGATGCGGACGGAATACGATCTGGAGATGATGCAGGAGATGGGATTCTGCCAAGGGATCGAGAACTACTCGCGGCATCTCAGCGGGCGTCCGCCGGGGTCGCGGCCTTACACGTTGCTCGATTTTTTCCCGAAGGACTACCTGCTCATGGTGGATGAAAGCCACGCCAGCATCCCGCAGATTGGTGGGATGTATGAGGGCGACCGCTCGCGGAAAAATACGCTCGTGGAGTATGGCTTCCGGCTGCCGAGCGCGATGGATAATCGCCCGCTGAAATTCCCGGAGTTCATGGAGATGACCGGGCAGTCGCTCTACATCAGCGCGACGCCGGGGGAGTTTGAAATGCGCAACAGCGTGGTGGGAAATACAGGCTACATGCCGATGTCGAAGACCCAGCTCGGCGCGGTGGAGGATCGCGGCGGCTTCGATGCGCCGCGCGTGCCGATGCTCGTGAAGGGCAGCGGCGGCGAAATCGCGGTGAACGATTTCGACGCGCATACGCCGGGCAAGCCGCTCGTGGTGGAGCAGATCATCCGGCCCACGGGGTTGCTCGATCCGGTCATTTCGATCCGTCCATTAAAAGGCCAGATAGACGAGACCATCGAGCTGTGCCGCCAGCGCGTAGAGCTCGGCGAACGCACGCTCATCACCACGCTCACAAAGCGCACGGCGGAGGATCTCAGCGATTACCTGCGCGATGTCGGGCTGAAGGTGCGCTACTTGCACAGCGACATTGATACGATTGAGCGGGTGGAGATTTTGCGCGCGCTGCGAGCGGGGGAATTCGACATCCTCGTGGGCATCAATCTCCTCCGCGAAGGGCTCGATCTGCCGGAAGTCTCGCTCGTCTGCATCCTCGATGCCGACAAGGAAGGCTACCTGCGCTCACAGACTTCGCTCATCCAGACGGCGGGCCGCGCGGCGCGTCATATCAATGGGCACGTCTATCTTTTCGCCGACACGATCACGCGCTCCATGCAGGCGCTGCTCGACATCACCGAGCACCGCCGCGCACGGCAGATGGCCTATAACGAAGAGCACGGCATCACCCCGCAAAGCGTGAAGCGCGCGGTGCAAGAGAGCCTCCACACCATCCTGCGCGGCGGCGAAGACAATGTGTGGAAGGTCGCGGAGAAGCCCGGCGGCTTCAGCCTCAGCGAGACGTTGCGCGAGCTGGAGGCGGAGATGATCGAGGCTTCGAGCAACCTCGATTACGAAGCGGCGGCACTGCTGCGGGATCAAATCGCCGAGCTCAAAGAAGGCGCCGGCCTCACCAAGATCGAGCCCAAGCGACGGCCCGTGACTTATCCCAAGCAAGGACGGAAGACCAAGCAGCGGTAGAAGCGACGCCCTCGTCGCTTTCACGAGCTGCGTGCAAATGTCCGCGAGGGGAGCGCGCGCGTCCCGCGTGCAGCCTATGGCTTCCAGCCAGAGGCATGAGCGCCGTGGAAAGCGGGAAATCCGTCTATCTACCGAGCGCGCCATTCTGTGCCGGGCAGGATGCCCGCCACGGCACGCGGGACGCGCGCGCTCCCCTCGCGGACATTTGCACGCGGCTTCTTGTAATCTTACCAAGACGAGGGCGTCGCTTCTACGAGGCTGGCACGGGGCTTGTTACTGAGGCTGGCGTGTTTCGCATTTTAGCCATCCTCATCCTCGCATCCTTTCTGCACCTCCACGCCGAGGAGCCGCTGCGAGAAACGCCTTGGGCTGCTCTCTCGGATCGCTCGCTGGCGGCGCTCGGGCTGCGGGCGCTCACCGTGCGCGCGGCGGATTGGCACCACGCGGAGACGGCGAATTTCATCTACCACTACTACCAAGCTGGCGCAGTTGCGCCGGTGAGCGTGGAGGCCGAGTTTTACTGCCGCGTGATCGCCACGGAGCTGGGCAAGGACACCGCAAAATGGGAACGCAAAGCGCACATTTTCATCTTCGACGCGCAGGAGGATTGGAAGCAATTCCAGCAGACCGGCGGGCTCGATCCCTGGACCGGCGGCATCCACTCGGGCAACGAACTTTTCCTCCTCCGCGACGCGCGGCTGCGCTGGAAAGGCGACACGCTCGGCCATGAAATCACCCACCTCGTCCTACACCGTTTCTTCGGCAGCGGCATCCCGCTCTGGCTGAACGAAGGCTTTGCAGAATACTCCGCCTCCCGCTGCTACGCCGCCTTCCTACGGGCGCGAAATTACACCGCCAAACCGACCGCGCACCGCCTGCCCGATGGGATGTTCACGCCGCTCGCCGACCTCACGAGCGCGGTGATATATCCGCAAGAGAGCGAGCGCGTCTCCGCCTTCTACGCCGAGTCCGAGAAGCTCGTGCGCTTCCTCAGCGCGGCGAATAAGCCAGCCTTCCAAGCCTTCCTAGAGGAGATGTCGCACGGCGCAAAATTCGACACCGCCATCTCGCGCTGCTATCGGCTGAAATGGCTGACCCCAGAGACGCTAGAAAAAGAATTCCGCACCTACGCCACCCAGCCCTTCGTGCCCGCGACGCCGTAAGGGCTTGCGTCTTTCCGCCCATGCTCACGCATTTTCCTCGCCTCTCCTCCCTGCCCCGCTAAATGCAGCAGTATGGATAAAGACGCCAAAAATTTCCTCTACAACCTACTCTCCACGCCGAGCCCCACGGGCTTTGAAAGCGCGGGGCAAAAGCTCTGGGCTGGTTACGCCGCGCAGTTTGCCGACAGCGTGGAGAATGACGCTTACGGCACCGCGTGGGCGACGATCCAGGGCACGGGGGCAAAGCCCAAGCGCATCATGCTGGAGGCGCACGCGGACGAGATCGGCTTCATCGTGAAACACATCACGAAAGAAGGCTACCTGCGTATTGATCGCGTGGGTGGCAGCGATACGGCGACGGCGCGCGGGCGGCGGATTGATGTGCTGCTCGGCGGCGGCAAGACCGTGCGCGGCATCATCGGCAACACCGCCATCCACCTGCGCAAAGACACTCTCGGCGACGAAAAAGCGCCGAAGATCCACGAGCTATACGTGGACGTGGGAGTGAGCAGCGACAAAGACGCGCGCAAGCTCGGCCTCCGCGTCGGCCTGCCCGCCGTCTATGCCGATGCCGCCGAGCCTTTTGGCAAAAACCGCGTCGTCGGACGCGCGCTGGATAACCGCCTCGGCGGCTTCATCCTCACCCAAGTCCTCGCCCGCCTCGCTAAGAAAAAACCGCACAACACCGTGATCGCCGTGAACGCCGTGCAGGAGGAAATCGGCGGCAACGGCGCGATGATGGTCGCCCACCGGCTCATGCCCGACCTCTGCATCGTGCTCGACGTGACCCACGCCACCGACACGCCGGGCATAGACTACGCCATGCACGGCGAAGTCACTCTCGGCGGTGGCCCCAGCATTTCCCACGGCACCTGCAACCACCCACTCATCGTCGCGCGCCTGCTCAAAGTGGCGGACAAAAAAGGCATCCCCATCCAACACGAAAGCAGCTCGCGCTACAGCGGCACAGATACCGACGTGATCTTCACCGTGCGCGAAGGCATCCCCAGCTCGCTCATCAGTTTCCCCCTCCGCTACATGCACAGCGTCGTAGAAATGTGCGACCTCGACGACGTAGAAAAAACCATCGAACTCCTCGTAGCCTTCATCGAATCCGTAACCGAAACCGACGACTTCAAAGCCCGGCTCTAACACGCATGGCGAAGGACATTTTAAACACGAACGGACAGCGGCTAAAAGTCCTCCTCTCCGCCTACGCCTGCGAGCCAGCGAAAGGCTCAGAGCCCGAAGTGGGCTGGCAGTGGGCGCTGCAAATGGCGCGCTTCCACGACGTCGTCGTCCTCACCCGCTCGAATAACCGCGCTTCCATCGAAGCCGGACTCCTCGCCCTGCCACTGGAGCAGCCCGTGCCGCGCTTTATCTATCACGATGGCGGCACCATAGCGCGCACGCTGAAGCGAACCCTCGGAGCCCATCGGCTCTACTACACGGTCTGGCAACAAAGCGCGCAACGCGTCGTCACCGAGCTACTCCATCGCGAGACCTTCGACCTCCTCCACCACATCACCTTCGCCAGCTTCCGCTACCGCACAGCCATTTGGAAACACTCCATCCCCTGCATCTGGGGCCCCATCGGCGGCATGGAATCCATCCCCTGGCCACTGCTCCCCTGGCGGCACCCACTCGCACTTTTTCACGAGATCGTGCGCAACCTCAGCAACATCGCCCAAGTCACCCCCTTCCATATCCTCCCCGAGCGCGCCAACCTCACCTCCCTCATCCTCGTCTCCACCGAAGAAACTCAACGCGCCTTCACCGCGCTCGGCGTAGCGAGCACCCTCCTCCCCACCGTCGGCCTCCACCTCGCCGACTTCCCCGAGCAGGAGAAAAAGAACACCCCCAACGAGCCCCTCCGCCTCCTCTTCGTCGGCCAAGTGATCCTCCTCAAAGGCGTAGATCTCATGCTCCACGCACTCGCAGCCTCCGGCACCACCGCCGAGCTGACTCTCATCGGCGACGGCTCCTTCCTCACCGGCGCAAAACAGCTCGCACACAAGCTCGGACTCTCCTCCCGCGTCCACTTTCTCGGGCGCAAACCACGCGAAGAAGTCCTCCATATTTACCCCCAGCACGATGTCTTCCTCTTCCCCAGCCTCCACGATTCCGGCGGCTTCGCCGTGTTAGAGGCCATGGCCCATCGCCTCCCCGTGATCTGCCTCGATTGCGGCGGCCCCGCCATCTCCGTGACCTCCGCCTGCGGCGTAAAAGTGAACCTCGGCAGCGCAAAAAAAGTCATCGCAGGACTAGCCGACGCCATCCGCCACTACGACACCGATCGCCCCCTCATCCCCCACCACGGCCAAGCCGCCCGCGAAATCATCCGCCACCGCTACGACTGGGATTTGAAAGGCGAAGCCATGAGCGCACTCTACCAAAAAGCTACCACCACCCAAGCCACCCACCCGCGCCACGTCATCCAGCCCCGCGGTCTCGCCTTCGGCTTCCTCCTGCTCCTCCTCGTCGGCATCCTCGGCTTCCTCAGCCTAGAGTCCCTCAAAACCAAAGCCCGCGACCTCGCCACCAACACCATCCCCGCCCTCGCCTACATCGGCTCCGCCAATTCCAGCCTCGATCAAGCCTTCGCCCGCATCCTCCCTGCCATCCTAGCCGAAACCCCCGCTGAAAGCGAACGCAGCATGGCCGAGCTACAGCGTTATTCCGCACAAACCACCGACTCCCTCGAACACTACAAAACCACCAACTTAGACCCCGAAGAAGCCGCCCTCTTCAACACCCTCACCCAAAACCGCAACGCCTACCTAACGACCCGAACCCAAGTCCTCGCCCTAGTCTCCCAAGACAAAAAAGCCGAAGCCATGCAGCTTTACCATGTCACCCTTCTCCCCAGCTTCACGAGCTACAAACGCGCCGGAGACACCCTCCTTGCCTACGACTCCTATCAAGGCCAAACCGAAGGCCACGCCATCATCCACCTCTGTAAACTCACCCAGCTCCTCGTCGCCACCGTCGCTGTCCTCCTCTTCGCCATCGGCTTCATCTTTGGCTTCTTCAAATGAAACTCTCCGTCGTCACTCCGAGCTTCCGCAACTCGAACTGGCTAAAGCTTTGCATCGCCTCCGTCGCCGATCAAAAAGGCGCCGAGCATGAGCACATCGTCCAAGACGCCTGCTCCGACGACGGCACCCAAGACTGGCTCCCACACGATCCGCGCGTGCAAGCCTTCATCGAAAAAGACGCCGGAATGTATGACGCCGTCAACCGAGGCTGGCGGCGCTCCACCGGCGACATCGTCTCCTACTTAAACTGCGACGAGCAATATCTCCCCGGCACCCTGCGCGCCGTGCAGGATTATTTCGCCCACCACCCCGAGGTGGACGTGCTTCTGCCGGACACCATCGTCGTGGACGCCGAGGGCCGCTACCTCTGCCATCGCCCCTCGCTCGTGCCGCGCTGGCCCGGCGCGTGGGTGCGCTTCGCCCTCACCACTTGCTCCCTCTTTATCCGCCGTCGGGTGCTGGATGAAATGAACCTCTACTTTGATACCAAATGGCGCTGCATCGGGGACAGCTTTTGGCTACTCGAGGCTGCTCGTCGTGGCGTCGTTTTCGACACACAGCCGTGGTTTTCCTCCGTCTTCACCGAGACCGGAGCGAATATGGATCTCGGCACCGTCTCCATACGCGAGAAAGCTGAAAAACAGCGCATGATGCCGTTATGGGTCAAAGCACTTAGGCCCTTTTACCTCCTCCAACACCGCTACCGCACGCTGGCCACAAAAGCCCATCAGCGGGCAGCCTTCGATTACTCCATCTACACGCACAATAGCCTCGATCAGCGCGTCCCCTTCCGAGCCGAGCACCCCACGACCCGCTGGGTCCGCCCGCCACAGATTTAGCCTCTGAAAAACTTCCTCCACACTCGGTGCAGCGCCTTCCCAGCCAACTCCCGAGCTGAGAGCGGCACCACCCGGCGCAGCGTGAGCGCGTCGCAACCGGGCACATTCGTGCCAAAGGCCGTCGTGCAAGCCGTGGCGTAACCAGCCTCCCCGACGAGCGCCCGCACCCGCTCATCCCACCGCCCGTGCGGGTAGCAAAAATGCCGCACAGGCCGACCGAACAAATCTTCCAAGCGATGCTTGCTGGCAAAAATTTCCTCCCGCGCAACAGCCTCATCGCAATGCGTGAGATTACGGTGCGAGACAGTGTGCGAACCGATCTCGTGCCCAGCGGCCAACCACTCGCGGAGCTGCCCCTCGTCCATCAGCGGCACGGAAGCATCCCCGTGCTTCACATCCCACGCATTCTGCCCGCCAATCAGCCCCGCCACGACAAACTCAATCGCCCGAAACCCATGCCGCGCCAGCGGCTCCAGCGCGTGCTCGGCCACATTGCGGCAAGCATCGTCAAACGTCACGACGACTCCGTTTCTCGGCACCTCCAGCTTTCCAAAATCATCCAGCGACACCGAAGTGCAGCCCGCCGCCCGAAGCGCCGCAAGCTGCTCTGCAAAACGCGCCGGAGCTGTAAATAAAAAGGGATCGCGCGCCCCCTTTGGTGGCAGCCCCACGCTGTGATAGGTAAAAATCAGCGCGCCACGACTACCGAGTCGCCGCTGTGCGGAAGAAAGAAAAATGCGACTACACATCTTCCCTACGGCAGCTGTTTCCGGCACATCATCCAAGATTCCAGCACTAGCAAATCCGCCTCGCTGTATTTGCGAAATTCTTTCGCCAACGGCACCCGGCGCAAATCCTCCTGAGTCCCCACTATATTTTCCTCGCACACGACCTTCCACCCCGTCTCTTGGAAAAGATCACGATAAGTCGGGATACGCAGCCGATTGAGAGGGTTGATCCCGCTGCCAAGCCAACTCCAAGCGCGATCCGAAAAGCGCAAAAAATGTAGGGGCGGAATCTCCTTATCGAAAACAGCGTAATCGTCGCGGAGATTGATGCGGTGGAATAAGAGTGCCGGCGGCGATGCAACTCGGGCGAACTCTTTCATGATGCCTTGCAGCACCGACAGCGGGATCAGTTCGAGCACCCCACTCGATGTCAAAAAATCTACGCTACTCGCTGGCAAACCCGTGGACTGCGCATCCTGCACATGGATGTGGATGCCCAGCTTACTCAGTAAAACAGCAGGCTCTTCTTGCGTAGCTGATGGCGCAAGGGTGCGCAAAGTCTCCAAGCGTTCCTTTTGCCACCCCGGCAGCATTTGATCGAGCTTGCCCCCATCTGCATACGCGATGAATGAACCAAGCAGCAACGCAAGCCGCCCTTTTTCCAGAAGCGGGCTGATGTCGTAGCTGTGCGTCTCCTTTGCTCCGCACAAAAAATAGCCGATGGGCATGATCGGATACCACCCCGTGCCGAGATCAACGGCACGGAAATCCTGAGGAACTTCTGGCGCATATAGGCGCAGCGATTCGAGCTGGTGCTTGCACTCCCCGAGCTTCCGTTCAAACGCTGCATCCGACAACGCGATAGACCCCGTCAACGCTTGTAACCTGCGATTCCACCAATGCCGATTGGGTAGCCAAGAGATGGTTCGATGAAGAAATGATTTGATGATCCAATGTGGCATATCAGTGAAAGCAGCAATTCTTGAGGCAGCGCACACCGTCAAGTGCTATGTGCGCCTGATTTGCTGTTGACCTCACTTTCTCCCGTCGCGCTATTACGCGAAAATCATCCATGTCCTGCTCTGCTGCGCAATTGATCGAGTTCTACTTTCAAGAATTGGAAGCGCGAGGTATTCGCGCCGTGATCCTCCACTCACACGAAAAGCTACCTGGATGCTGCGGATCGGATGTGGATTACGCGATAAAAGTAGAAGCACTTGCAAAACTCCCCGCCATATTGCGCGAGATGGCAGAGCACCACGGGTGGATTTACACGGGCACCTTATCCTCCAATCTTTACTCACTCACGACCGTGCTCGCTTGTGCGGATCGCCTAGAGGAATTTGTTCAATTCGACGCCTGCGCACACGCCGTCCATTCCGGCATTTGGCTGGCCACCTGCGAGGAACTAATGGCCGACTGCACGCCGTTCCAAGGCTTTTGGATCACGTCGCCAGCAGCGGAATTCCAGTATCTGCTCGCAAAGAATCTCGCAAAAAAAAGACCCATCCAACGCATCCACGCGCGCCTACAAATACTCTGGGAACAAGATCAGCAAGGGACCTCTAAGGCTTTTAGAAAATTACTCGGCAATTGCCACGGGGACCTCGCATTCTGGCTTCAGCGGGACGCTGCAAGCTGGGATGATCTACACTCGGCACTGCGCGCGCACCGTCGCTTCGGCCTACGACTGTGGGCATTGGAAAGCGTGCGCCTACTTCGCCGCTCGTTGAGACCACAAGGCTTTCATCTCAACATCCTCGGGCCAGACGGCGTGGGGAAAAGCACGTTACTCGAAGCACTTTCCAAAATACTGGGAACGAGCCGTTTTCGTTCGATGGAAACTTACCACTTTCGGCCCGGAACCTTGCGCCCCACAGCGGCAGGGCCCGCCGTGATTGCTCCGCACGCGCGCGCGCCACGCTCATGGCCGAGCTGCGTGTTTAAAGTTTTCTTCTATTTTCTCGATCACCTCCTTGGCTGGTTCCAGCGCGTGTATCCCGCCAAAGTGCGCAACCGTTTGGTAATCTTTGACCGTGATTTTAACGACATCCTCGTAGATCCGAAACGCTACCGGCTCCAAGCCGTCGGCGCACTTGTCAGCCTGCTCGTCCGATTCATCCCGCGAGCGGATCTCACCATCATTTTACACGCCCCAGCAGGAGCCATCTATCGCCGCAAACCCGAGTTGCCGGAAGAGGAAATCACTCGTCAATTGGATGTTTTACAAAAGTTTGCCGCTGCACGTTGCGACTGGCTAATGGTAGATGCGGATCGTCCTGTGGCTATGGTGGCTCACGATGTTGTTTTGGCTATATTTCAAACGATGAAAAACCAATGACGCCAGAATGGAATGCTCTCTTTGGTGAAGGAGAAGGAACGATCACCATGTGGCTTGTGCGCAAGTGTGGGGAGGCGCTGTTGCTGCTGCCAGCCTCTGCGCCACACGCGGCTAGTTGCCTCGATCTGTATCCCGCGCAGACGGTGAAAGCGCGCATCGCTCGTGGGGTCTTGCGGGCGGTGCTGCGGCTGCCAGTGCTGGCTCGTGTGCGATTGCCGTTTTCTGAGACGACGCCCTTCGCCGTGTTTTTGCGTGGGTTTGCGCGCGATCATTTCCCGAGTTTTGGTGCGCTGCTGGGGAATCCTCGCGCGGCGGGCCGGCGTTGGATTTTCCTTTGTCTGCACCGCGACGCGCGGCCCGCGCTCGTGGTAAAGGCGGGCGTGAGTGACGCGGCGCGCGCGCTCATTGTGGCGGAAGGCGACTTCCTCGCGGCGCTGCCTGCCGAGTTTCCGGGTCGCCCCGTGCTCGTAGGCCAGCTCCGGGAGGCGAACGTCTGTGCGCTGGCATTTCGGTATGCGCCAGGTGCTTCGCCGCGCCCGGATCGCAGTGAGGGGCGGCTCGCTGCGCTGCTCGGCGGCTGGCTGTCACCGGGGCGCAAAGCCGCGCTGGCAGAGGTTCCCGCGTGGCGCAGACTTGCGGAAGCTCTCGCGGGCGATCCCGTTTTTAACCGGATCTCGGATGCTCTCGCGGGTTGTGAAGTCGCTGCGACGGTGATGCACGGCGACCTCGCGCCGTGGAATATCCGCGAGCATCGGGGCGAATGGACGGTGCTGGATTGGGAACGCGGGGAGATGCTCGGGGTGCCGCTGTGGGATTGGTTTCACTTCATCCTCCAGCCCGCCGTGCTCGTGGAGCGGCGCTCGCCGCAGGCGCTGCTTTATACGGTGGATGCGATGCTTGGCAGTGGTGCGTTGCAAGATTACGCGGCTTCCGCTGGCTGCGCTGGGCGGGAGCGCACGCTACTGCTCGCGTATCTGCTGTATTGCACGGCGGTGCTGCAAATCACGGAAGGTGCGAGGGAGATCCGCGCGCTCTTCGCTTTGCTCGCGGAGCCCTAGCTCGGCTGGGAAAGAATCTGCTCCACGGCCTCGACCACGTCTGCTGCTTTGAAGTCGGGTTGGCAGTCGGCGTCACGTTGGCCGTAGCCGGTGCCTACTAGGAGAGTGCGGACTCCGGCGGCTTTGCCGCACTGGATGTCGGAGGCGGCGTCGCCGATGAAAAAGGAGCGCGCCAAGTCGAGGGCGTGATCTTTTTCCGCCTCGAAAATCATCGCTGGCGAGGGCTTGCGGCGGGCGGATGTCTGGTCGGCGTGGTCGGGGCAGTAGTAGCTGGCGTCCACGTGGGCGGGGGCGAGTTGGCGGAGTAGCTCGGCTTGCACGGCCTCGAATTGCGCGACGGTGAAGTAGCCGCGCCCGATGCCGCTTTGATTAGTGATGATGATGATGCGGTAGCCGCGCTCGCGCAGTCGCTGGAGGGCGGCGGAGGCTCCGGGGATGGCGACGACTTTGGCGGGGTCGCCGCAGTAGTGGACTTCGTGCATCAGCGTGCCGTCGCGGTCGAAGAATACGGCGGGGTGGAGTGGAGTCGGTGTGCTCATGGTTGGTGGTTTGTGCAATGGGACGCAGGGGTTTTTAGCCACTGATGGACACGGATGAAACACAGATGTAGTAGAACGCCGTAATAGGAAGAGGGACGAAAAATAGGAGATGCTTGTGCGGACGGAGCGCGCGCGTCCCG
>JAYVQK010000158.1:0-6919 GCA_043757005.1 Verrucomicrobiaceae bacterium | reverse complement strand
CTGCCACAGCAATTCTGCATAAGCGAAAAACTGTGCAGGCGTGGAGATGTTCGGGAAATTGCCGGAGTATGTCAGTTGCTGCACTAGCCAGCCTTGATCGACTTTGGAAATGTCACTCTTCGGCAGGAGGACTAGTGGATCGGATTCGAGAATTTGTTGTGCAGTATTCCCATCGGCGCGGGCCTGAAAGTAGAGGCCGCACTGATAACGAAAGGCGTTGTTGTTGGCAGTCTCGTTGAAACTCTGCAAAGCATGCTCGATAGGCCACGCTGCTAACTGCGCCGGGGCGGCCACACCAGCGAGCCCAACAGCCTCCAAACCCGCGCTGATTGCCTGTCCAGCAAAGAAATCTGTAGCGCGTGATGCAGCCGTTGAGAAATCTCCTTGCGAGAGAGGATCGAGATAACTCGGTGCATTGATGAAAAACTCGATCCATGATTTATAGGGAATACCCGAGTAGGAAGTCTGAAGAGTGTTGGTGAGAACCGAGTCGGTCAAATCCGCGATCTCCCAAGTATTTCGGATGAAGGTGATCGCCTTTGCGTCGGTGATGGTGGCGCGTGAACTCGGTCCGAGAAACGAGAACAGGATGACGAACCAGAGGGCACGAATGAGCGTCTGGAACGGACACATTCGCTGGGAGGCGTAGCGTCGGCGGTTCGTTTTAACGACCGAGGCTTCATTGATTAACCCGCTCTCTATCATTTTCGCCGATCCCTTTACGTTCCCGGTGGTTTTGGCGCGGGCGTGGTGCCGCCCGTTGCAGGCTTTGCCTTGCGGCTGCCTTGCCGCTCGACGTGGCTGGCGGTGGACCATTCGCCGATGATGGTGGCGTTGCTTTTGAAGAGGTTGTGAACTAGGGCGTCTAGGCTTTTGCGGATGCCCATGCCGGTGGTGATGAGTTCGCCGAGGGCGTCGGTGGCTCCGGTGGTTTCTTGGCCGGCGGCGCTTTGGGTGTCTTTGGAGTCTTCGAAGTCGGTAATGCGCTCGTCGAGGGCGTCTTCGAAATCGTCTTCTAGGCCGTGCTCGACAAAGGCGTCGTGCAGATTGAGGTCGGCGACGGCTTTGATGAAGGCGCGGGCGCGTCCGGCGAGTTCGGTGTCGTTGTTACCGTGGGGCATCCGAAAGCCGTCCATGATCTCGGGGCGCTGGAGGTCTTCGGCGAGGGCGGCGGCGGTGCGGTTCCATTCGCGGAAGTCGCCTATGAGCGCGTCGCGTAGCACGCCGCGGCTCGTGGTGCCGATGGCTTTGCCGCCGCTCTGTTGCTTGGCGACTTCTTTGCCGATGGCGGTGGTGAGGGCGTCGAGTTCGGTGAATTTTGCGCGGGCTTTGGCTTTTGCTTTCTTGCGTCCGTCGCTGTCTGCGGCGGCGTCGGCGAGGGTGGTGGCCTTGGCTTTGCCAAAGGCGGAGATGTTATCAAAACAGGTGGTGCGGGCGAGTTCGCGGTTATTCATCGGAGTGTTTGTTTTGTGAAGTTGTTGAGGTCGCGTGAGAGTGGATAAGAGGCGACTTGCAGCAAGCACGAAGCACGTGGGCTCACGCAAGGAAAATCTGATGGCAAGCACGCTGCACGGCGGTGCTGACACGCTGCACAGGGGTGCTGACACGCTGCACAGGGGCGCTGACACGCTGCACAGGGCTGCTAACATGCTGCACGACGCTGCTAACACGCTGCACGACGCTGCTAACACGCTGCACGGGGGTGGTGACACGCTGCACGGGGCTGCTGACACACTGCACGGTGCGGGAGAGACGGGTTATACAAAGAAAACATCTTTCCTACTTCCGCGCCGCACTGCGTTGGGCAGGATGCCCACCGCTGCACGCGGGACGCGCGCGCTCCGGCCATACAAGCATCTCTTACTTGGTGGAGTCGTTTTGATTTTCGAATGATGGTATGACGCGCGCAGCGTTCGGCGGGGAAATAAAGACTCTTTGCTCGATCTCGCTGAAAGGGCGGCTTGCGGCGAGGCTGGACAGAGTGCGTGGGGGGGATTCATTTAGTGGTATGTCTGCACTTTCTCATATCGCTTCACCCGGTCAGCTCCTCGATGCGGAGCAGGTTCGTATTCTTGTCGCTCGGGCTTTGCCTGTGGAGGATTTTGCGGGGAAGCGCATCCTTCTCATCGTGCCGGATGCGACGCGGTCGTGTCCGCTGGGGATGCTTTTTGCGGCGGTGCATGAGCAGCTCGGGGCGGCGACGGCGGCGCTGGATGTGATGATCGCGCTGGGCACGCACGTCGCGATGAGCGATGCGGCGATTTGTGAGCGGCTGGAGATCACCGCCGAGGAGCGGGGTGGAAAATACGAGCGTGTGCGGCTTTTAAACCACGAGTGGGACAACCCGGCGGCGCTCCGCACGATCGGCAAGATCACGCGCGAGGAGAGCGCGGAGCTGAGCGGCGGGCTGCTCGCGGAGGAGGTGCCGGTGGAGATTAATGCGCGCATTTACGACTACGATCATTTGCTCATCATCGGGCCGGTGTTCCCGCATGAGGTCGTCGGTTTTAGCGGGGGAAATAAATATCTCTTCCCCGGCGTGAGCGGGCCGACGGTGCTGAATTATTTCCACTGGCTCGGCGCGCTGGTGACGAATCCCATGATCATCGGCAACAAGTGGACGCCCGTGCGGCGCGTGGTGGATAAGGCTGCGACGCTTGTATCCGTGCCCGTCTCCTGCATCTGCATGGTCGTGGACCCTGCCTCGCGCGGCGGCGTGAAGGGCGGGCTCGCGGGGCTTTTTGCGGGCGATGCCGTGAGCGCTTGGGATGCGGCGAGCGACCTCTCGCGGGAACTGCACATCACTTACAAGGATCGCTCTTTTCACACCGTGCTCTCCTGCGCGCCGTCCATGTATGACGAGCTGTGGGTGGGCGGGAAGTGCATGTATAAACTGGAGCCCGTCGTGGCGGATGGCGGCGAACTCATCATCTACGCGCCGCACATCCACGAGATCAGCGTCACGCACGGGCATCTCATCCGCGAGATCGGCTACCACTGCCGGGATTATTTCACGGGGCAGATGGAGCGTTTCGCGCACATCGCGCGTGGGACTATCGCGCACAGCACGCACGTCCGAGGCATCGGGACTTACGTGGATGGTGTGGAAAAATGCCGCATCCGCGTGACGCTCGCGACGGGGATTTCCAAAGAGGAGTGCGAGGCGATCAACCTCGGCTATCGCGATTGGCGCGAGATCCGCGTGGAGGATTTCGCGGGGCGCGAAGACGAGGGCATCCTCCATGTGCCGAAGGCTGGCGAGATGCTCTACCACTTGCGCCAGCGGCCCGAGTGGGCGCGGGAGATGTAGATGAAAGCGATCATTTTACACGAACACGGAGTGCCCGAGGAAGTCGCGCGCTGCGAGTTCACCGAGCTGCCGCCGCCCGGCCCCGGCGAAGTGCGCGTGCGTGTGCTCTACGCGCCGATCAACCCCGCCGATGTGAATGTGCTGCAAGGCACTTACCCGCGTCGCCCCGCGCTGCCTGGCACGCCGGGAGTGGAGGGCGTGGGCGAGCTGGAGTCCGGCGAGCGCGTGCTGCTGCCGGGAGGGTGGGGGAGCTGGCGGGAGGCGGGAAATGTCGCGGCCTCCGCGCTCATACCACTGCCAGCGGGGCTCGACGTGCAACAGGCCG
This sequence comes from Verrucomicrobiaceae bacterium, assembly GCA_043757005.1. GTDB lineage: Bacteria > Verrucomicrobiota > Verrucomicrobiia > Chthoniobacterales > Chthoniobacteraceae > SXWH01. The sequence goes on along the minus strand of JAYVQK010000158.1, from coordinate 3,284 downwards.
CGATGCTGCGGATCAATCCCCCCACTGCACTGCGAATGCTCCGCGATTTCGTGTCGCTACAACCGGGCGAATGGATCGTGCAAAACGCCGCGAACTCCGGCGTGGGTCGCTGTGTGATCCAGCTCTCGCGGCACTTCGGCTGGCGCACGGTGAACGTCGTCCGCCGCCCCGAACTCGTCGCTGAACTCACCGCACTCGGGGCCGACATCGTCCTCGTAGAAAGCCCCGAACTTGCCGCCCAAATCGCCGCCGCCACGAGCAACGCGCCCATTCGCCTCGCGCTGAATGCCGTCGGCGGCGAGAGCGCATTGGCGCTAGCGAATACGCTCGCCGATAGCGGCGTGCTTGTGACCTACGGCGCGATGGCGCGCCAACCCATGCGCGTGCCGAATGGCCTGCTCATCTTCCGCGACATCGCGTGGCGCGGCTTTTGGATCACCCGCTGGTTTGAGCGCGCCACGCCTGCCGAGACCGCCGCGATGTTTGCCGAACTCAGTGCCCTCCTCGCCGCCGGAGTTCTGCACGTTCCCATCGAGGCCGTCTATCGGCTTTCCGAAATCGCCACCGCCCTCGCACACGCCCAGCGACCACAGCGCGGCGGGAAAGTGCTGCTCCAATGCGCGGCGACAGCGTCTGAAACAACCGCATGAGCCCACACGACAGCCGCCACCTCATCCATCGTTGGAAAGCACTCGCGCGCGCCGCAGGTGTCCGCCTCCAGCCGCTCGCACAGGCCGGAGAAGATCCGCTCTTTTTTCTAAAAACAAAAGCACTCGGTGCGACCGGCGGACTCTATCTTTCCGCAGGTGTCCACGGCGACGAGCCAGCCGCTACAGAGGCTCTCCTCGCTTGGGCCGAGAGCCACGCCGCGCATCTCCGCGAGATGCCGCTGCTCATTTTCCCCTGCCTGAATCCCTGGGGACTCGCGCGCAATATCCGCGTGGATGTAGAGGGGCTCGATCTGAACCGTAGCTTCCACCTCACCCAGCATCCCATCATCGCCGCCGTGCGCAGCGCCGCTCACGGGCATCGCTTCGCAGCCACGGTGCATCTCCACGAGGACTACGACGCCGAGGGCATCTACCTCTACGAACTCGCTCGCAGCAAAACCCTCCACGGGCGCTCCATCCTTGATGCCGGCAGCCTCGCCATCGCGCCCGACCCGCGTCGCGCCATCGAGGGCAGCCGCTGCCAGCTCGGCCACATCCGCCGCAAAGTCACCCCGGAGCATTTCGCCGACATCGGCTACCCCGAGGCCATCTGGCTCTTTGCCGAACACGCCGACCGCGCCTACACCATCGAGACTCCGAGTGAGTTCGCCCTCCCCGCGCGCATCGCTGCGCACCTCGCCATGCTCCACGAGATCGAGCGCCGCGTCGCGCCCCACGTCGGCCATTAGTGCGACATCGTGCAGCCCGGTGCTACGTGTTGGAAAAAATCATTTCCCTTATCATCCACGAGGATAAACGCTGGGAAATCCTCCACCTCGATCCGGTAGATCGCCTCCATCCCCAGCTCGGGGAATTCCACGATCTCCACCTTCTTGATGTTCTCCTTTGCCAAGATCGCCGCAGGGCCGCCGATAGAGCCGAGATAAAATCCCCCGTGCCGCTTGCACGCATCCGTCACCTGCTGCCCACGATTCCCCTTCGCGATCATTACCAGACTCCCCCCCTGCGATTGAAACGCCTCCACATATCCATCCATCCGCCCCGCAGTCGTCGGGCCAAAAGAACCGCTGGCCATGCCCGGCGGAGTCTTCGCCGGGCCCGCGTAATAAACAGGATGATCCTTAAAATAATCCGGCAGCGGCAGCCCCGCATTCAGCCGCTCCTGTAGTTTCGCGTGCGCGATGTCACGGGCGACGATGATCGGCCCCGTGAGCAACAACCGCGTCGTCACCGGATACCGACTCAGCTCCGCCCGGATCTCAGCCATCGGCTTGTTCAGATCAATCTTCACTGCGGTCGTATCCTTCCGATGCCGCAGCGCTTCAGGGATGTATTGCAGAGGGTTCCGCTCCATCACTTCTAGGAAAACCCCGTCCCGCGTGATCTTCCCCTTCGCCTGTCTATCCGCCGAACACGACACGCCGATGCCGATGGGCAGCGACGCCCCGTGGCGCGGCAGCCGGATCACCCGCGTATCCAGCGCAAAATACTTCCCTCCAAACTGCGCCCCGATCCCACAGGTCCTCGCCGCCTCCAGCATCGCCGCCTCCATTTCCAGATCGCGAAAGGCCCGCCCGTGCGCGTTCCCCGTCGTCGGCAAATGATCCAGATACTTTGTGGAGGCCAGCTTCACCGTCTTCATTGTCGCCTCCGCCGAAGTCCCCCCGATCACAAAAACCAAATGATACGGCGGACACGCCGCCGTCCCCAGTGTCAGCATTTTCTTTGTGAGAAACTCCACCAGCGCCTTCGGATTCAGCACCGCCCGCGTCTCTTGATAAAAGAACGACTTATTCGCCGAGCCCCCGCCCTTTGCCACGAAAAGCAACCGATACTCCTCCCCATCCACCGCCATCAGATCCACCTGCGCCGGCAGATTCGTCCCCGTATTCTTCTCCTCCCACATCGTCAGCGCCGTGTTCTGCGAATACCGCAAATTATTCTCCGTATAGGCCTGATACACCCCGTGCGAGATCGACCGCTCATCGCCGCCCCCCGTCCACACCGCCTGCCCCTTCTTCCCCATCACGATCGCCGTCCCCGTATCCTGGCAAAACGGCAACAATCCTGCCTGCGCCACATCCGCATTTTTGAGCATCGTCAGCGCCACCATCCGATCATTCTCCGAAGCCTCGGGATCGTCCAAGATCGCTGCCACCTGCCGCAAATGCGCCGGGCGCAAAAAGAAATTAATATCGTGAAACGCCTGATTTGCCAAAAGCGTCAACGCCTCTGGCTCCACACAAAGCACCTCCCGCCCATCAAATTGCTTCACCGAGACAAACTCTCTCGTCAGCAAACGATACTCCGCATCATCAGCACCCAACTCGAAGGACTCTTGGAAAATAAACGGCGGCGTGGACATATCCGCCTTCACTACATCGCCCCGCACCCCGCGTAAAGCACCCCTCTGCCGGGTGGTGGCTCAGTTTAAATTGTGCCTGTCCGGTTGATTGACAAAAAGGTGACTACAAAGGACGCGAAGGACGCGAAAATTCAAAGCGTCCGCTAGAGTGCCTTCCTTAGCGTCTTCGCGCTCTTCGTAGTCAACCTGCTTGTCAATTCAGGGGAACTCCCGAAAACTCGGGGTGACGCCTCTGGAGTGCGGGGGCA
>JAYVQK010000157.1:0-6965 GCA_043757005.1 Verrucomicrobiaceae bacterium | reverse complement strand
GTGGAATTCCAACAAGCTCTCGGCGACCTCGAAGCCGCGACGCAAACGACACTCCAATAAATGAAAAAACTGCTGAATAGACTTTTGATTTTCTCCGTGCTCGCGGCGCTCGGATGGGCGCTGGTGCGCGGCTTTACCCACAAGACAGAGGGCAAAGACGACGAGCCCAAAGCCGCCGAGGGCGAGGTGAAAGAAGAGAAGCCCGAGGACTTCACCGTGACGCTCGAAAAGGCAAAATGGAAAGCCCTCGGCCTCGAAATGGCCGAGCCCGAGAAGACGGAACTCAAGCCCCAGCGCACCGCATTTGGCAGCGTGCTCGACCCTTCCCCCATCCTCGCGCTGGATGCGGAGATGAATACCGCCGAGGCCGCATGGAACGCCTCGAAGGCGGACTATGACCGCACGCAGGTGCTCTTGCGCGGTGGCGAAAATACTTCGCGCAAAATCGCCGAAACCGCCGAAGCGCAGTATCGCGCGGACGACATCAAACTCCTCGGCCTACGTCGCAAAGCCGCGATGGATTGGGGCGCGGAATTTGCCGCGCTCACGCCCAGCAAGCGCGCTGCGATGGTGGATCAGCTCGTCAAAGGCGATGCCTCTCTCCTGCGCGCCGACGTGCTGCCCGGCGAGGCGCTCGCGGAGATTCCTGCCGCCTCCCGTGTGCAGGTGCTCGGGCGGGAGGCGCAGCTTTTTACCACCACGAATATCACGCCCGCCAGCGACACTGATCCGAAGACGCAGGCGCAGAGCTTCGTGCTGCGTGTGGATAAGCCGCCCTTCAAACTGCGCCCCGGCATGGCGCTCACCGCTTGGTTCGAGATGCCGGAGAAAGCGACCGCTGGCTTTGCGATCCCGCAGTCCGCAGTGCTCCGGCACGATGGGCGGACTTGGGTTTATGTGCAGGAAGAGGAGGAGAAATTTGCGCGCAAAGCGGTGACGCTCGGCGCTCCCCTCGGCGGCGATAAAGGTTGGTTCATCGCGGAAGATGGCGGGCTCAAAGCCGACGAGTTGATCGTGGTAACTGGCCCGCAGACGCTGCTCTCGGAGGAACTCAAAGCGCAAGGCGGCGGCGCACCCGACTAAGCCATGCTGAATCGTCTCGTCCAATTTGCGCTGCGCTTTCGCGGCATCGTGCTCGCGCTCGCGCTGCTGCTGCTCGGCTGGGGCAGCTACGTGGCGTCGAACTCGCCGCTCGATGTCTTCCCCGAATTTGTGCAGCCCCAAGTCACCATCCAGACGGAAGCTCCCGGCCTCGCGCCGGAGCAGGTCGAGGTGCTCGTCACCCGCCCCGTGGAGACGGAAGTGAATGGCACCGCCGGGCTCGAATCCGTGCGCTCGGAATCCATCCAAGGGCTCTCGGTCATCACCGCCGTCTTTAAGGAAAATACGAATATCCTCACCGCCCGCCAGATGCTTTCGGAAAAGCTCGGGCAAGTCGCGAAACGGCTGCCAGACGGCGTCCACGCTCCAGCGATGTCGCCGCTCACCTCGTCCACGATGGACTTGCTGAAGGTCGGACTGATTTCAAAAAAGATGTCGCCACGCGAACTACGCACGTTTGCGGATTGGACGCTCAAGCCGCGTTTCCTCGCTGTCCCCGGCGTCGCGCACGCGAACGTCTTTGGCGGCGAAGTCGCGCAACTCCAGATCCAAGTGCTGCCGGAGCGACTCGTCGCTTTCGACCTCACGCTCACAGACGTCATCACCGCTGCGAAATCCGCGACAGGCGTGCGTGGCGCGGGCTTCATTGAGACGCCCGGCCAGCGCATCGTGCTGCAAACGGACGGTCAGATTTTCACTGCGGAAGACCTCGGCAATGTCGTCGTCGCGCGCAGCAGCGGCACGAGCGTCCGACTGCGCGATGTCGCGCGTGTGGTGGATGGAGCGGAGCCGAAGTTTGGCGATGCACTCATCATGGGAAAGCCCGGCGTGCTGCTCACGCTCGCCAGCCAATTCGGCGCAAATACGCTCACCGTCACGCACGCGCTGGAGGCTGCACTAGCGGATCTCCAGCCGGTGTTTAAAAGCGAGGGCATCCAGATTTATTCGCGCCTCCATCGGCCCGCGACCTTCATCGAGACGGCGCTGGGGAATGTGCAATCGTCGCTGATGATCGGCGGCGCGCTCGTGGGGTTGGTGCTCATTTTGTTCCTGCTCGATCTGCGCACTGCGTTCATCTCTTTCGTCTCCATCCCACTCTCCCTGCTCTCCGCTGTGCTGGTGCTGAATTGGTGGGGCGTCTCGCTGAATACGATGACGCTCGGCGGCTTTGCCGTGGCCATCGGCGTCGTCGTGGACGATGCGATCATAGATGTCGAAAACATCCTCCGCCGCCTGCGCGAAAACGCCACGCACGCATTGCCTCGTCCGCTCTGGCGCGTCGTGCTCGATGCCTCCGTCGAGGTTCGCACCGCCGTGGTGTATGCCACCTTCATCGTCGCCGTCGTCTTCATGCCCGTGCTCACGATGAGTGGCGTGCAGGGGCGCTTCTTTGCACCGCTCGGCGTCGCCTTCATCCTCTCGATCATGGCGTCGTTGCTCGTCGCACTCACCGTCACGCCCGCACTCTGCCTCGTCATGCTTGGCAGGGCGAAAGCGCACGCCGACCCTGCATGGGTGCGGCTTTTGAAAGAGATCCATCGCGACTGGCTGCTGACTTTTGCGCGCAAGCCGAAGGTCACGATTGCCTGTGCGCTGGCGCTCGTGGCGGGCTCGCTGCTTTTGATGCGGAGCTTTGGCGGCGCGCTCATGCCGGACTTCCGCGAGGGGCATTTCGTCGCGCAAGTGAGCGCGCGTCCCGGCGCTTCCATCGAGGAGATGCTGCGCATCGGCAAGCTCCTCTCCGAGCAGATGCTGGCCAATGAGCACATCGCCACGGTGGAGCAGCAGATTGGCCGCGCGGAATCGGGCGAGGATACTTGGGGGCCGCAGACGAGCGAATTTCACATCGAGCTAAAGCGCGGCACCACACCGGAGCAAGAGGTGGAGACTCAGAAGGCTCTGCGCGACTTGCTCGACGAGTTCCCCGGCGTGCAAAGTGAGGTGCTCACTTTCCTCGGCGACCGCATCAGCGAGACGATCTCGGGCGAGACGGCGAGCGTGGTCATCAATGCTTTTGGCGACGATCTCGACGCGCTCGACACCGCCGCGCGCGAAGTCGCAGCGGTGCTCGGCAAAGTGCCCGGCAACGCCGACGTGCAGGTGAAGTCGCCGCCCGGAGCGCCGCGCCTCGCCATCCACCTACGGCCCGAGCGGCTCACGCAGTTTGGCTTCCGCCCGCTGGATGTGCTGGAGGCGATTCAGGCCGCATATCAAGGCGCGGACATCGCGCAGATGGTGCGCGGCAGCCGCATCTTTGAACTCGCCGTGATCCTCGCAGACGAAGCGCGTCGCGAGCCGGAGAGCGTGGGCGATTTACTCCTCACAAACGCCGAGGGCCTGCGTCTCCCACTGCGCCAGCTCGCCGACATCGAGCTCACGAATGGCCGCGAAAACATCCAACACGAAGGCGCGCGGCGGCGGCAGACGGTGACTTGCAATACGAAGAGCAGCGACGTGGAGAGCTTTGTGAAAGAGGCGCGCAAACTCATCTCGGCAAAGGTGAAGCTCCCCACGGGCGTCTATCTCGAATACGGCGGCGCAGCCCAGGAGCAAGAGCGAGCGCGGCGCGACCTCATCATCCATTTCAGCATCGCGATGGTGGGCATCCTCATGCTGCTGGCGCTGGTTTTCCGCAGCGCGCGGCACGTCGCACTCGTGCTGGCCAATCTCCCTTTTGCCCTCGTCGGCGGCGTGCTCGCGGTCTTTGCGAGCGGCGGGCTCATGTCCATCGGCTCGTGGGTCGGCTTCGTCACACTCTTCGGCATCAGCACGCGCAACAGCATCATGCTCATCTCGCACTACGAGCACCTCGTCGTCACCGACGGCGCAGAATGGTCGCTCGAAACCATCGCACGCGGCGCGAGCGAGCGGCTGCTCCCCATCCTCATGACCGCACTCGTCACCGCGCTCGGACTGCTCCCCCTCGCACTCGGCGGCGGCGAAGCCGGGCGGGAAATCGAAGGCCCCATGGCCATCGTCATCCTCGGCGGACTAGCCACCTCCACCGCGCTCAATTTACTCGTGCTCCCCACGCTGGCCTGGCGTTTCGCCCGCTTTGGAAAAAAAGAAATCGAAGACGGGCCCTAGTACTCCCCAGCCGAGCAGCGCCAGTGCGGCTGGCCCAGGGCGTGCATCGGCCTGCGTGGAGTCTTCTTCATTTTGGGAGTTGGTAAAGACACGAAAGGACTTCCTTTCAAGCTATGTAGTGATATTCGGACTTTCAAATCCGTGTCTTTCCGTGTTCTCCGTGGACAATAGGTGCGTCCCTAGATCGAAATAGTCACGCTCAACGGGCAGTGGTCGCTGGCCTCGGTGTGCTCGGGGCCGATGGTGGGGAAGCGCGGGCCGGTGTATTGCTTGCACTTAGTCGTCAGCCCGTTGCGGGTGACTACGGGCGGGCCTGTGAGCGCGATGCTTTTGTGGGGCAGGATGTAATCGAGACGGCTGCACTTTTTGTCCGAGGCGTAGTAATGCGTCCACTCGCCAGCGGGCAGCGGGTCCACGAGGTCCTTCGTAGCGAGCAGCGGGTCGAGCGAACCGTCGTTCTTCGGCCCTCGGTAGTCGAAATTTAAATCGCCGAGGACAATAGGCAGCCGCTTAGCCTTCACATTTGCCGCAAAAATCTCCGACACCCGCACGGCCTGCGTCTTGCGCCGCACGATGGATTCCGGCGTGGCATCCTGCGCTTTGAAATGATTCACTAACAGCGTCAGCGTCTTCTTGCCGATGGCGATGTCTATCTCCAAGCAGTCGCGCGAAAAGAGCGCGTTCTGCGCGAGATAGCCGAAGCCTTTTCGCCCATCGCGCACGATAGGTTTCTTCGGGTCTTTCGGGTCATTGATGTGCGTGCGGACGGCACTCACACTATTGGCAAACTGCCGCTTGAGCAGCACCCCGACATCTATCCCGCGAGGATCATTCCCATCAATGAGCAGCGCATGATCGAAATAATCATCCAGATAGATATGATTGAAATTGCGCAACGCCACGAGATTTTCCACCTCCTGCACGACGAGGATGTCCGGCGCAGCTTGCTCGATGGCGAGCGCCGTATTATTGCGCTGAAGCTGAGTCGTCTCATAGCTCGCGATGTCCCCATCGCGGCTGACGACATTGGCGATGTCATAAGCGAGCACGACCTTCTCATACCCCCGCCCATCCCAAGGCCCATCGAGCAGCGCATAGCGGTTGAAAAGGTTTTCGACATTAAAAGTAGCGATAGTGAGGTTCATGGTGAATTTAAGATTTAAGATTTAAGATTTAAGGACACTCCCGAAAACTGACACTTTGGGACTTGCGAGCGGTGTCTCTGGAGTGCGGGGGCATGACCCCGCTCTGGAGGGGCCTTTGGGTGGGCACACGGTCGGAATGGCGAGCGACTGGCCCACCCGCTCGTTCCTCGCCCGCCAGAGCGGGGTCATGCCCCGCACTCCAGAGGCGTCAACCCGAGTTTTCGGGAGTGCCCTAAAGATTTTTCCGTGCTCCGAGGTGCGAGTGGTGTTTTTGTATTAGCTCATTTTTTAGGTAGTTTGATGGGGGCGGGCAACGGTGTTGGCGTAGGAGTGGAGCCTATTTTTGGCTTTTGGCTATCGAGGATGACCGTCGCCATTTTGCCGCCGATGTGTATGTCAAATTGAGTCCTAGCCTCTCCGTCATTTTGTGCTTCGCTGCGCACTGTAATCTCTTGAGTGAGCGTCGCCCCAAGTCCCTCGAAATATTTTTTTAAGTAGCCGCTTAACTCCATCGCACTCTTCTGATTAACCTTATCATCTGCCAAAGTGCGATTGTAATAGACGACTTCCAGCTCCTTTTCATCAATTTTCTTGGGATGCTCGGCGGGTTTGATCTTCCAGTCGTTGTGCCATTCTTGGATTTGGCCTCGCATTTGCCCTAGCTCGGCATCACCCAGTTCGCTCGGGGTGATAAAGTAGAGGTAGGGGGCGTTTAAGCTCTCCTGTGCTTTGGTGAGATTGTCCTTATTCGCCACGAGGATGGTTTGCGCCTCGGTGAATAGCTCGCTTGCGCCCGCCTGCTTCGCAGCGTCGCCGATGGTCTTGATGGCGAGCACGGCGTCCGGGGAATTATCCTGTGCCAACGTATTCAGATTTTTCAGCGTAGCACTGAGTCGGCCCGTAACTTTCTTGAGGACGATGTCTGCCTCGGGTGCCTTTTTGTTCTTCAACTGATTAAACGCATCGAGCGAATTCACGGCATTGTGGGTAATAGGGCTGAATTCTTCCGCTGAGATACGTCCGCCCGTAGTGCCACTCATCTTCTTTTTCTGAGTTAATTCGAGAGATTTTTCATTTGCCGAGTTCGAGTCCACGCCTGCTGCTTGCACTAATAGGCCGGTGGGCGCGGCAATCTCAATACTGGTGACGGTATTGAGCGCCTTTAGCACTAAATATGGTCCAGCCATCCCCGAAAATAGAGCCACTAGGGAACAGTGGATGAGCTTACTGGTATCCGTTTTGGCCAATAAGAAAACGGCGGCAACCGCTCCCGCCACTCCTAACCCCAGGGCGAGTGGCAAGGGGAGTTCGGCGATTTTGATGAGTATGTGCCCGTCGCCTGTTGGAAGTTGCAATTTCCAAAAATACGCAAGCAGCGCCCCCACCGCGCCGAAGATCACCACGAGACCTAACGCCGGGAGATCCGGCACCACGTTACACATCCGCTTCTTGCACTCCGCCCACGCCTCCGCCGGGGTGAGCAAGGTGCCATTGGAAGACTGCCCGCCTTTTTCGGCTACAACCTTCTTTACCGCGTCCGCTTTTGCAGGTTCAGGTTTCGGCGCTGAGGGTGGAATATTGGTATCGGGCATAAGTGATTTGAAGTTATTTATTCAGTTAGCACCGTCATTG
>JAYVQK010000156.1:0-6968 GCA_043757005.1 Verrucomicrobiaceae bacterium | reverse complement strand
TTCGATAGTGTGAACACGCCCTAAGACCCTTTGTATGGGTGCGGTCGTCGGCGTGCCCGCTCAATTTTTGCCGCACTTCCGCCGCTACGCCCGCATTGGCCAGCGCGGAAACGAAGGAATGGCGGAGGCTGTGAAAGGATAGGCTACTCGTCTGCCGCCCCTTGCCCGCCGCCCCCTTGGCACCTGACCCGCGCAGAGTGCGGCCTTTGATGCCTGCCTCCTCCATGATGGCCTTGAAGCGTCCACTCAGCCCGTAACGCCCGCCCGTGCTCTTGCCCGCGAGCATGGGGAAGATGGGAGCCTTGCCGATGCCGCGCGTCTGACCACGGAGCCAAGCCGTGAACTCCTCCGCCAGCGGGAGCACTAGCACCGCGCCTGTCTTGCGCGTTTTGATGCGCAGAGCCCCCGTTTTGAAATCCACCGCCTCCCAAAGCAGCTCCGTAACATCCCGCAAACGGAGCCCCGTGGTGAAACCGCACAGAATCGCCCCCTGCCAGTCGCCCACCGCCGCCCGTAGGAGAGCTTGCACTTGCTCCGTAGTGAAATTCTCCCGCTCCACGTCTGCATCGTCGCGCAGAGCCTCCACCCCCGCGCAAGGGTTTGTGGGGATGTAGCCGAGCTTCATGGCTGCCATGAAAGGAGCCGAGAGCGTCTTTTTAATCGCCATGTTCACCGTAGAAGGTGCCCGCCCGCCCTTGGCCAACGCATCGCGGAAGCCGCGCACGTCCTTTGGCCCGATGGCCGTAATGGTAAGCTCCGCCCGTTCGCCGAGGTATTCCGCGAAGTCGCGCACGGTTTGCTCGTATTTCGCCACCGTAGCCGCTGCCGTCGCACCTCGCTTCCCCGCCACCCACTCACTCAGCCACTCGCGAGCCGTGAAGAACTGCATAATCTCCCCCGTGGAGCTTTCGAGGATGCTCGCCACCGTGCGCCTCGCCACCGCCTCCGTAATCGTGCGAGCCCGGCCCTTCGCGCAAAGCGTCTCCCATTCCTGCGCGACACGGAGCGCGGCGGAGCGGTTCCGCTGCTTTGTTGTGCGTTGCATTCGCTCACCATTCGCCCCACGATAAGCAGCGAAGTAGAACGGAGACTTCGATTTTTTAAAAATACTAGCCATAACAGTGCAAACAAAAGTGCAAACAACCATGCTTGTCCACACCATTCCAAAATTGTTTGCACTCTACTGTAAAAAAGGTTCGATTCCCTATGCGGAATCGTGTCGCCGGTTCGATTCCGGCTCCAGCCACTCCCCCCGTGACGGCGTATGTTCTCCAGAGCGCCAGCGCGCCGGGTCGCTGTGAACTTTTGCAATCCGCGCGAATTTTCACCATGACCGAAATCCAATCTGAAAAACCGGCGCTTTCCGCCGAAGCCCTGCGGGAGATCGCACGCCGGCGCTCCTTTGCCATCATCTCTCACCCAGATGCTGGCAAGACCACGCTCACAGAAAAATTCCTCCTCTACGGCGGTGCCGTGCAGCTCGCGGGCAGCGTCACGGCGCACAAAAACCAGCGCGCAGCCACGAGCGATTGGATGGAGCTGGAAAAGCAGCGCGGCATCTCCGTGTCGTCCACCGTCCTGCAATTCGAATACGGCGGCTGCGTCGTGAACCTGCTCGATACGCCCGGCCACAAAGACTTCTCCGAGGACACCTACCGCGTGCTCACCGCAGTGGATGCCGCCGTCATGGTCATTGATGCTGGCAAGGGCATCGAGGCGCAGACGCTGAAACTCTTCGAAGTCTGCCGCCAGCGTGGCGTGCCCATCTTCACCTTCATGAACAAGTTCGATCGGCCCACACGCCCGCCGCTCGAGCTGCTAGACGAACTCGAACGAGTGCTCGGACTCCACGCACTGCCCATGAACTGGCCGCTCGGCGACGGCGCGGAATTTCGCGGCGTCTATGATCGTCAGACGAGCGAAGTGCATCTTTTTGAAAGGACGCCCGGCGGCTCCTATCGCGCGCCAGTCGAGGTCACGGGCATCGAGCACGAGATCGTTCGCGAAGCCCTCGAGCCCGATGCCTACGCGCGCTTTCGCGACGAAATCGGACTACTCGAAGGCGCGGGCACCGCGTTCGATCTCGATGAAGTGCGCGCCGGAAAAGTGACCCCCGTCTTCTTCGGCAGCGCCATGAATAACTTCGGCGTGGATCTACTCCTCCAGCGATTCCTCGCGCTCGCGCCGCCGCCCACGCCCCGCCGTAGCACCAGTGGCCCCATCGCGCCCGATGCCGCCGGGTTCTCCGGCTTCGTGTTTAAGATCCAGGCCAATATGGACCCGAAGCACCGCGACCACGTCGCTTTCATGCGCATCGTCTCCGGCGTCTTCCGGCGCGATATGACGGTCATCCACCCGCGCTCCGGCAAGCGCATCCGCCTTGCCAATTCCAAGCGCCTCTTTGCCCGCGAGCGCGAGACCGTGGACGAAGCCTACGCCGGCGACGTCGTCGGCCTCGTCGGCAACTACGACCTCCACATCGGCGACACCCTCGCCGAGGATCCCGGCGTATCCTTCGACGAAATGCCCCGCTTTGCCCCCGAGACATTCATCTTCCTCCACAACGACATCACCGCGAACTTCAAACGCTTCCGCGACGGCCTCTCGCAACTCCTTAAAGAAGGCGTCGCCCAAGTCTATGAACTCCCCGACTCCCTCACCCGCCTGCCCCTGCTCGGCGCCGTCGGTGAGCTACAATTCGACGTGCTACAATACCGCATGGAGATGGAATATGGCGCACCCACCCGCCGCGAAGCCGCCTCGTGGAACATCGTGCGCTGGATCCGCGAAAAAGCGCCCACCGACGACATCACCCGCCGCGCCGACTCTTGGCGTCCCAAAGTGATCGTCCCCACCGGGGCCACCCTCGCTCGCGATGCACGCGGCGCATGGGTCGTATTTTTCCCCAGCGAATGGACCGCACGCTACTTCGAGGAAAAGAACCCAGACTTCGAAGTGATGCCGCTCCCGCCTGTCGTGGTGAGGATTTGAAATAAGACCACGGACACCCGCAACGTCAGCGATTCCGTAGCGTCAAGGCTTAGTTGATGTAGGCGGACTCGTTGGCGAAGAGGAGGGCGTGGGCGTAGGATTCCCATGGGTTGAGCGTTTTGCGCTCTACGATGCTGCCGGTGTTTTCGATGGTCTTTTTACCGTCGTCATTCCGTTTGCGGCGGTCCTCGATGCGTTTGGCGATTTCCAGATTTTTCTTCGCCAACTCGGCCCCCATCGCATCCACTTCTGGTTGTTTTTTGGCTTCGTTCTGCACGTAGCTTACGCCGATTTTGATCTCATCCATCGTCGGCTGGCGCTGGAAGAGGATGCTATAAATCGCGAAGACGCGGTGGAGATCGGTGCCAGCGTGCGCGACCTCTGGGCGGGCGATGACTCGGCGAGCCACGTCCACAGCCATCGGGCTGTTCATTAAAAAGAGCGCCTGTTGCGGGACGATGGTGGTGGTGCGCTTCGAGTTCGGCATATCTGGGTCGCTGAAGTCGAAGTGACCCATTAGCTCAGAGAGGTTTCCGCGATCAATATAGCCGTAGATCGAGCGGCGATAGATGTAGGGCTCGTCGGTGATGTTCACGGGTTGCCCGCCGATGGTTTGATCGAGGCGTCCGCTAAAAGTGAGCAGCGAATCCCGCACACACTCAAAATCGAGACGCCGGACATTTGCACGCCAGAGGAAGCGATTGTCGGGGTCTTTATTGGCATAGCCGGCGTCTTTTAGGATGTAGCTGCTTTCCTGATACACGCGGGAGAGCATGATGAATTTGTGCAGCTTCTTAATGCTCCAACCGTTGTCCATAAACCAGCCCGCTAGGTAATCAATCAACTCTGGGTGGCTCGGTGCCTCGCTCATCACGCCGAGATCATCGGGCGTGCGGACGAAGCCTTCGCCGAAGTGATGCAGCCATACGCGATTGACCATCACGCGTGCGGTGAGTGGGTTGTCTTTGCTGGTGATGGCTTTGGCGAGTTCCAAGCGCCCGCTGCCGAGGCTAAATGGCTTGGACTGGTGATCTGGGCTGAGGATATCGAGGAAGCGACGCGGCACCATCTCGCCCTGCTGGCCCGCTTGGCCACGGATGAAAACATTTGAATTTTTAATATTCGCAGAATCCCGCACGGCCATCGCGCGGGCAGGTGCTCCGGGGTGGGTGAGTTCGAGTTCGTTGACTTTAGCAAAAACGAACCGTGCGCGCCCAGTGAGCTGCACAGGCCAGTTGCCGGTAGCGGTGCGGATCCAGGTGCTGTCCACCTTCGGAGCGGGGGCGATTTCGAAGGCCCCAATGAGGATTTCCAGCTCGTCTTTGCTGCAAACTTCCACCTTATCTGTGGTCGCGCTCTGGTAGGCTTTCACGAGGCCAGTGATCTTCGGGGCGACTTTGTTCAGGAGGTTATAGTAAGCCTCCGTGACTTCGTTCATCGAGGATGGCTTGGCGTCTTGAATGGCTTTGACGACGAGCGGGTTGTAGCGTCCGCTACCCGCGATGTCTTTCAAAACGAGCGCGCCTTGGGTGCTAAAGTCGCTAGGCTGTATATTTTTAAACTTACTAAGCGGCCCATACACACGGCTGTTAGGGTTCACTGCACGGCCATAGTAGTTCACGAGGATGTTATCGAGCTGCTCGCTTTTAATAATCTCCTGTCGCTCAAGCTGCATTTTCTCATCCTTGCCATCGCGGAGCAGTGCGGCCTTGAGATACTGTGCTGGCTTGGTTTTCCAAAGATCGAGCCAGTGCTCCACTTCGCGGAAATAGATGTCGCGATTCTCCTTCTCCACGGCCACTATTTTTTGTTCGAAGTCCGCGCGCGCCTTTGGGTCGGCAGCAGTGATGAGCGGTTTTTCTTTCGGCTCGACGGTGGAGGAGAAGATGCCGTGCAGCGCGTAGTAATCCTTCTGTGAGATGGGGTCGAACATATGATCATGGCAGCGCGCACACGCCACGGTGAGGCCGACGAGGCCGCGCCCGACCACATCAATGCGGTCATTGATGATGTCGTTGATATTATTGAAACGTTCGCCCACGGTGATGAAGCCGAGCGCCGCGAGATTTGCATTGCCCTCCATCTCAGGGCCGCTGGCGCTGCTTGCGCTGGCCCCGCCCATCATCATGCTGTCGCCACTCATCATGGCAGGCTGCATGGAGGCTTCCGATTTTGCGGCTGCACTCCCGGATTTCATCGGAGCGGGTGGTGGCGCGAGGTTGGCCTTGGCGACGTTGCCCGTGCTTTTTGGCGAGAGATTAAAAGGATCAGCTACGGCAGTTGCAGCGCCTGTTGTTTTAGGCGCGATTGCGACTGGCGGGAGGGCGACTGCGACGACTGGTGGCGTTGATTTTAAGGCAACCGCAGGCGCAGCAGGCTTGGTCTCCACCTTGGCCGCAGCTGGCGTGCCGACGGGCTTTAGCGGGTAGAGGTAATCCGCCGCGAGCTGCTCGGTGATGAAGAGATCATACGGCTTGTCTTCATTAAAAGCGCGCACCACATAATCACGATAAGTCCAAGCGTTCGCGTAGCGATAATCGTCGCGGCCATTATTCGTATTCGCATCGCCGCCCACGGTGTCGGCATAGCGCGCGGTATCCAGCCAGTGACGCGCCCAACGCTCGCCGTAATGGGGGTTCGCGAGCAGACGATCTACGACTTTCTCCCAAGCGTTCGCGCTCTTATCCGCCACAAAAGCCTCGATCTCCGCCGGGCTAGGGGGCAAGCCGATGAGGTCGTAGTAGCCACGGCGCAAGAGGGTTTCCTTGCCCGCGTCCGGCGAGGCAAACATCCCGTTGGCTTCTAGCTTTTGTAAAATAAACGCATCAATCGGCGTGCGGCACCATTGCTGGTTTTTATTCACCGGCACTGCGATGCCGCGCTTCACAGGCTGGTAGGCCCAGTGTGCGCGCGCCTTGTCGGTCATACCGCTCAATTTGCCAGATTTCGTCGGTGTTTTACGCGGATCAGGAGCGCCCATTTTGATCCACGCTGCGACATCCGCGATTTGTGCTGCGCTCAATTTCCCGCCGCTGCTGCTCGGCGGCATTTCCATGTCTTTGTCGGTATAATTGATCGCCGTATAAAGCAACGATTTCTCCAAATTCCCAGGCACCACCGCAGGCCCCGTATCGCCACCTTTTTGCGAGGCTCCTTCGGTATCGAGCGTCAGCCCGCCCTTGCTCTTGCCCGTCTCGACGGCGTGGCACTTGTAGCAGTTACTCGAGAAGATCGGGCGGATTTTTGCTTCGAAAAAATCGAGCTGTTCTTTCGTCGGCTCCGCAGAGAAAGCTGGGAGTGCCGCTGAGATCAGGCCGAAGAGTATGGTGATGCGCGTTTTCATAGGAAAAATTGGTTAAAACTAGAGTGAGATTTAGCCCTACAATAGGGAAAATCAATCGTCAAAAATGGGTGAAATTATCCGGCAGTTTTGCAAAAAAACCGCCGGAGCTTCGAGGACTCCGGCGGCTTGTTGAATTTGCTGCGACGCAGTCTAGCCGATGAGGGCTTTGACCACTTTGCCGTAGTTATCCGTCAGGCGGAAATCGCGGCCATTGTAGCGATAGGTCAGCTTCTCGTGATCGAACCCGAGCAGCGCAAGCTGCGTGGCGTGCAGATCGTGAATGTGGACTTTGTTTTCTACCGCTTTCGAGCCGAATTCGTCCGTCGAGCCGTAGGTCTGCCCACCCTTCACGCCGCCACCAGCCATCCACGCGACCATCGCGCGACCGTTGTGATCGCGTCCCGGAGCGTCGTTGCCATTGCGATCCTTCGTCACCGTGCGGCCAAACTCGCCGCCCCAGATGATGAGCGTGTCGTCCAGCATCCCGCGTTGCTTGAGATCTTTGATGAGCGCAGCCGCAGGGCCGTCAATACCACCTGCGACGCGAGGCAGTGAGGCCTCCAGACCGCCGTGCATATCCCCGCCGCCGTGCTCGACTTGCACAAATCGCACACCGCGCTCTACGAGGCGGCGG
>JAYVQK010000155.1:0-1846 GCA_043757005.1 Verrucomicrobiaceae bacterium | reverse complement strand
GGCTTTTTCGGCTTCGAGTTTGGCGGCGACGGTGGCTTTTTGGAGTTCGTCAAATTTAGGAAGCAGGCGTTTGAGGATTTCGTTATTTGACCACGCAGCGGTGCCTTCCCTGATGGCGGCGTCGGCTTTTACGACATCGCCCGCGTCGAGTGCTTCCTTCGCGGTTTGGGCGATTTGCACGGATTCCCGCATCTTTTCCACGCGCTGGCTGACGAGGCGGTTTGTCTCGGCTGCCGCACGGCTGATGATGATGCTGACGGTGCGCTCCGTGGAGGGGGTGAGTGGAGTCCAGCGCACTCCGCTGCGTTCGGTGGCGGCCACGCTGGCTTCTGTCGCGGCGGCCTGCTTTTTTTGCAGGGCTTCGAGTTGCACGCGATCCGCGCCTTGGGTGTTGGCGAGGCGTGCTTTGTTTTGCTCTACGAGCTGCTTGAGCTGCGCGAGACGCTGCTCGGCGGCGGCTTTTAAAAGTGGGGCGCTTTGGCGTGCGAGGGCCACTGCATCCGGGAAGGCTGCACTGCCGCTAAAGTTTTTTTCAATCGCATCAAAAACATTGAACGCCTCCACGTATTGCCCGGCGGCGGCGTAGCGTTTCATACGGGAAAAAAGCAGGCGTCCATTGATTTGCACGCGCTCTTCTTGCACTTGCGTGGTGGTGAGCCATTTGCCATCGAGCTTCATTTCGCCCAGATCCACGCGCTTTTTTTCCTCCTCGAATTTAGCAAGCATCCCCTTTGCATCGGCGACGTGTGTGCTCGCTGGGAATTGTGTGACAAAGGTATTGAGCAGATTTACTGCGCCCGCGTAGTCGCTTTGCTCCAGCGATTCACTGCCTAGTGAAAAGCCTTTGATGACGCTCCACGATTCTTCGTCGGGCTGGATCTTTTCGATCTTTTCGATGTCCGATCTTTTAATGACGCGCTCGTCTTTGATCGAGGCGTTGATTTTCACTTCGGCGACGATTTCTGTGGCGGTTTCGCTGAGGATTTTGCCTTCCACTTTGTCGCCACTTTTAAGAATGATCGTGTCGCCCCACGCAGCGGTGGTAAAGAGCGCGAGGGTAGAGAATGTGCGGATGTAGGATCGGGCGTGGAGCATGAGGGGATGGAATGAAGCAAAGGGCGTGCGGCGAGGAAAGGGAAAGATTTATGGATGGGGTGGAGAATGTGTTAGAAGAGGGCTTGGGAGGCAAAACTTACCCACCGAGGTTATTCACCAGCGGCGGGTTTTTGGAAAGTATTTCAGCTCGGAGTGAGCTGGGCATGATAGGGCGAGCCTTACATCATGCGGGCGCGGACGGCGCGTTGGCCAGCTTGCAGGCGGACGCGGCCAGATTCCAGAAGGTCAGAGACGGCGGCGAGCGTTTCGCGGTTATTGCGGCTCTGGCTGCTGACGGCGACGATGAGCTCGCCGAGGGTGAAGTTGCGGTGGGCTGTTTTGAGAGATTTTTTCATGGTCGAGAATGAGTTTAAGTTTTGTCGGAAGTGTTATGCAACACGGGCGCGGATGGTGCGGCCATTGCTGGTGAGGCGGATGCGTCCGCTCTCCAGAAGGTCGCTGACTGCGGCGGCGGTTTCATTCGTGCTGCGGCTGACGCTGGAGACTGCGAGGACGAGATCGCCCAGGGTGAGTCGTGATGTTTTGCTGAGGTTCTTTTTCATGGTCGGGTTTTGGTTTGTTTGGTTGGTTGATTGGATTGATAAATTATTATTAAGCGGATGCCGTGCCAACTTGTGTTTGTATTTTTTGTTCTTTGGGATTCGACGGGTTTTTGTGGGGTTTATTCAGTGGAGTCGGAAGGAGTTTTTACATGGCTTGTATGCTGAGAATACGGGGGATGGGAGGGAGG
>JAYVQK010000154.1:0-7070 GCA_043757005.1 Verrucomicrobiaceae bacterium | reverse complement strand
CCAGCACTAAAGTGCTGGGCTATGGTCAGCGCACACCCGATTCTTCTACGTCAATAATCTGTCTGGCACCTTGCCCTTGGGCAGGCACCTTGCCCTTGTGGGCACCTTGCCCTTGTGATCTGTCTGGCACCTTGCCCTTGTGAATAATCCGTCTGGCACCTTGCCCTGATCACAAATGGGGGAGGCCAACGAATCCGTATCAGGCACACAGAAAGGGAGGAAATTTTAATCAGGCAATTTCAGGCAGCTTTTTAAGTCATTTTTAGCCTCTTTCAGAGTAGTCTCAAATTCTGCTAATGAGAATTTCATGTTCACTTTTTGTGCTAAAACGTAAATGTCATCTAGAAATTCGATCTCCATATCCTCCTCTCCTTTTTCTCGATTGATTTGGCAAAGACGCTGCTTATTAAATTGTATCTCAGCAATGAGGAACTCCTTATTCGCGTCACTAACGAAAATAATTTCAAATCTATTTTCCATAAATTTAACGTTTAGCACAAAAGCAAAGGTGACTGACAGATAGTTGACGAAATAGGGGGTCACGCCACGCTTTGCGCCGCGCGGCTGTGTTGGGCGATCCACTGGTCGGTTGCATCGTAGTCGAGGAAGCGGCCTGCTTCGCACCATGCGCGGAGGGAGGCGGGGGAGAGGTCGAGGTCGTCGCTCCATTCCGGTGCGCCATAGACGACTTGGACGGTGCGGAAGAAGGCGAGGTCGCGCCACGGTGTAAAGACGGGCCCGGCATCAAGGAGGGGCGAGAGGTCGGCCTCGCCGGTAAAGCCATCGGCGAAAGTGACGCGGAGGCGGTAGCCGTCGAGCGGTTGGATGGCGGTGACTTTTTCGAGCAGGTAGGTGTGCATGGCGATTAGCGGCGTGGTGCGATTTGACCTGTGCTCAGGCATTTCTGTGAACTCAGTACTTTCGCCCTTCATACTCTAGGCGGAATAGCTCTAGGAGGTGCAGGTCGAGGCGGTCTTTCATGCGTCCGCTGGCTTTTTTGCTGGCGATGATGTGACGGAGGTTGGCGATGGGGAAGATGTCTTCTCGGACGGCGTGGGCTTTGGCTTCGGCGAAGTTTTCGATACCATCGGGGGCGAAAATAAGATCGAGATCGAAGGGGCCGTTTTTGAGTTGAACGAAGTCTTTGCCGTGAATGATTTCGGCTTGGGTATTGTCGTCGAGGATGAAGCCTATTTTTAACAGAGCTTGCACCATGCGTTCGCCGTTCTGAGGCGATTTTGCGGGGAAGACATCTACGTCCTGCGTGGTGCCGGGGTAGCCGAGGAGGATGGCGGCGCTTTTGCCGATGAAGAGGTATTCCACCCCGGCGGCGTTAAATGCTTCGGCGACTTCTTGTGCTTGAAGGGGGTGGAATGGGAGGCGGTCGTTCATTCTGCGGGGGCGGGCTGGAAGCCTAGGTAAGCGGGGAGGTTTGCGGCGCACCATTCGCGGTATTCTTTGGTGCTGGCAAAAGTGCGGACGCCCGGTGTGTCGAGCACGGGGCGGTGGACGCGGCAGAAGCCGTATTTCATCCGCGCGGAAAGTGGGCGAGCCATCTGGCGGCGGCATTGCTCGCGGAAGGCTTGCGCCTCGGCTTCTTCACGGTCTGTGGCTTGCGGCGTGATCATGGCATGAAGATAGGCGGCGACGGTGGATGCGGCAAATTCTTTAAACCGAGTGCGACGCCCTCTTTTACTGGCAAGCTTCGCAGGTGCCGCCGTTGCGCATGGCTTCGATGGAGCAGGTGGTTTTTTCTTCTTCGGTGAACTCTTTCTTTTCCGCACTCGGGCGGCGTTCGCGGGCGGCGGAGTCCATGGCGCTGTGGTTCAGGGTGCGTAGGTAGTAGGTGGTTTTGAGGCCGCGTTCCCAGGCTTCGCGATACATGAAGCTGGCGGCGCGGGCGTCGGGCTGGGCGAGCCAGAGGTTGGTGCTTTGGGCTTGGTCTATCCACTTTTGGCGGACGGCGGCGCATTGGAGGATCCATGTGGGGGCGATCTCGAAGGCGGTCTTGTAGAGACTGCGGAGTTCGGCGGGGATGCGGTCAATGGCTTGCACGCTGCCGTCGAAGTATTTCAAGTCGGCGAGCATATCCTCATCCCACAGGCCGAGGGCTTGGAGGTCGCGGAGGAGGTGGTCGTTGGTGCGGATGAATTCGCCGCTGAGGTTGGACTTGGTGTGGATGTGTTTGTAGGTGGGCTCGATGCAGGGGGTGCAGCCGAGGATATTCGAGATCGTGGCGGTGGGCGCGATGGCGAGGCTGTTGGAGTTGCGCATTCCTTGCTTGGCGATTTTGGCGCGGAGTTCTTCCCACGGCATCCGGGCTTTGCGATCTACGAGGATGGGGATGCCGCGTTCGCGCTCTAGCAGGTCGAGGGTATCGAGGGGGAGTAGGCTGCGATCCCATTTTGATCCTGGGTAGGTGGGGTAGGTGCCGCGTTCGGCGGCGAGGTCGCTGGATGCGGTGTAGGCGTAGTAGGCGATGGCTTCCATGGCTTCGTCGTTGAAGTCCACGGCTTCGGGGGAATCGAAGGCGACGCGCTTATCATAGAGGGCGTCCTGCATTCCCATGACGCCGAGGCCGACGGGGCGGTGGCGGTTATTGGAAAGTGCGGCGGCTTCGACGGGGTAGAAGTTGATGTCTATGACGTTATCAAGCATCCGCATGAGGACGGTGACGGTGGTGCGGAGTCTATCGTGGTCGAGCGCGCCGCCTTCGCCGAGGTGTGCGGCGATGTTGATGCTGGCGAGGTTGCAGACGGCGACTTCTTCGTTGCTGGTATTCAGCTCGATCTCGGTGCAGAGGTTCGAATTATGGATGACGCCTTTGTGGTCTTGCGGGTTGCGGACGTTGGCGGGGTCTTTCCAAGTGAGCCACGGGTGGCCGGTCTCGAAGAGCATTTCGAGCATCTTTTTCCAAAGGGCGAGGACGCGGACTTTGCGGCCCCAGAGTTTGCCGTCTTCCACGAGGCGCTCGTATTCTGTGTAGCGGCGCTCGAAGGCACTGCCGTAGATCTCGGGGAGGTCGGCGACTTCATTGGTGCGGAAAAGCGTCCACGTCGCGTCCTTTGGGAGCGCGCCGTCGGAGATGGCTTTGAGGCGCTTCATGAAGAGGTCGGGGATCCAGTGCGCCGTGTTCATGTTATGCGTGCGGCGGCGGTCGTCGCCGGTCTCTTTACGGAGATCGAGGAAGTCTTCGATGTCGGCGTGCCACAGCTCCAAGTAGGAGCAGAGCGCGCCGGGGCGTTTGCCGCCTTGGTTCACGGCGATGGCGATGTCGTTGCTGACTTTGAGGAAAGGGACGACGCCGGAGCTTTCGCCATTGGTGCCGTGGATGTGCGCGCCGCTACCGCGAATGGCCGTCCACGAGCAGCCGAGGCCGCCCGCCCATTTCGAGAGGTGCGAGAAACGCCGCCAGGTCTCGGTGATGTCCTCGATGCAGTCGCCGCAATACAGCAGGTAGCAGCTCGATAGCTGGGGGTGCATGGTGCCTGCATTAAAGAGGGTCGGCGTGGAGGAGCAGGCGCGGCGGGTTTTATAGACGGAGTAAAACTCCATCGAGCGGGCTTCGCGGTCTTTCTCCAAAATGGAGAGGCCCATGGCGACGCGGAGCCAGAAGATCTGCGGGGCTTCGAGGCGTCGCTTGAGGCCGGTGACGCTGTCGTGGGTGTGGATGAGGTAGCGATCGTAAAGGGTCTGGATGCCGATGTAGTCGAACTGCAAATCCGCGAAGGGATCGAGCGCGGTGGAGATGCGGGCGAGGTCGAATTCCGCAAGGCGCGGATCGAGGCGGCGCATGGTGATGCCGTGGGGGATGTAGGCGATGAAGGCTTTGCGGTGCGCTTCTTTCAACAACTGCGGGCCGTCGGCGACGCGCCAATCGAGCGTCTCTTCGTAGATGTAACTGAGGAGGATGCGGGCGGCGAAAAAGCGGGCGTCGGCGTCGAGGTCGAGCAGCGATTTGGCATTGAGCACGATGGTGTCGCGGCGCTCGATAGGAGTGAGATTGATCGAGGTGCTGCGGAGGAGGCGCGCGAGGATGTCGTCGTCATTCAGCGCGAGCTTGAGGCCGATCTTTGCAAAAGAAATGCGCGAGCGGATGTCGGAGAGCTGATCGGGGGTGGCCAGCTCCATCTGTTGCTCGGCCTCGCCGGGGGCCAGCGCGTGAGCCTGTTCGCGCTCCACGGTGCGAGTAGCGCGATATTTCCCGTAGGCCAGCGCGACCTTGCCGTGGCCGAGTTCGAGGAGGGTTTCTTCCACGATGTCCTGGAGCTGTTCGACGTGGACATACAGCGGGCGCTCGCGGTGCATACGGAACTCCAGCTCCGCACGCACTTGTCGTCCGATATTTTCCTCGGCCCCGACCGCGAGGCAGGCTGCGCCGACGGCACGCTCGATCTTGTGGCCGAGCCAAGGCACGACGCGCGGCTTGCCGGATTCGTCGCCGTGCTGGTCGCGGCGGATGACTTGAGGGAGATTGCCCGGAGTGGCGGGCGTGGGATCGTTACTGAGAACGAAGGTGGGTGCGATGGTGGCGCTCATGGTGTGGTCGGACTTCGGTGGTTGTGAAATTTTTTACAGTCGAGGGACGGTGATGCCGCGCTGGGATTGGTATTTCCCGCCGCGCTCGCCGTAGCTCGTCTCGCACGGCTCGGCGGCAGCGAGGAAGAGCACTTGCGCGAGCCCTTCGCCTGCATAGATGCGGGCGGGGAGGGGAGTGGTGTTGGAGATTTCGAGCGTGACGTGCCCCTCCCACTCGGGCTCAAACGGCGTCACATTCACGATGATGCCGCAGCGGGCATACGTGCTCTTTCCCACGCAAAGCGTGAGCACATCGCGCGGGATGCGGAAGTATTCCACGCTGCGAGCGAGCGCGAAAGAATTTGGCGGCACGAGGCAAGACGGCCCGCTCATGTCCACAAACGAACGCGGGTCGAAAGCCTTCGGGTCCACGACGGCGTTATAGACGTTTGTGAAAACCTTAAACTCATCCGCCACGCGCAAGTCGTAGCCGTAGCTCGACAGCCCGTAGCTGATGACCTTCCCGTGCTCATTCTCGCGCACGAGCCCATCCACAAAAGGCTCGATCATCCCGTGCTCTTTCGCCATGCGGCGAATCCAATGGTCTGCGTGAATTCCCATAGCTCAGAGCGTCGCTGCCGCTGTTGAATTTGCGAGGAAAATGGCCGAGTTTTTTCGGGAAGAAATCAGCAGAACAGAAGGTGAAATGGCAGCGGTCATAGAAAAGTGGTCGTTTGGCTCGGAAAACAGCGAAACCACACTATATGGTGGTTTTGCGGTGAGCGTGCGCTTGCTGTAGCGGTATCTGGCGCGTCTCGTCAAGCCGGGCGCGGTGAATTTTCAAACAAAAAGAGCTTGCCGTGCTCGTTGCGCTGGCGGTGTCAGGGATGGAGCAAATGGGACACGCGAAAAAGGATGCTCGGACTTGCGAGCGCGGCGAATTTTCAGGAATTCTCTAACGCATTTTCATTCGCAAATCTTCGCGGCGGCGGAGATTTCAGCGGCACCCGCAAGGCACCCACCAGTCGCCGAGCAAGTGCGTTCCTTCTGCGTGGAAGTGGAGCGGGAGGATCGCGCAATTCGGCACCTCATTGCGGTGGAGGAATTCGTAAAAATCCCGCATCGCCGCCGAGTCCATCACCGCCGGGCGTGTGGTGATGAGCCAGGCCAGCGCGCCCATCCACTGCCCGTGGCTAAAGACGAAGATGCGTCGCTCCGTGCGCTGTGCGAGGCGCTCCAGTGCTTGCTGCACGCGGGCGATGAAGTTTGCGAAAGACTCCGCATCGGGCGCAGCAAAATGCGGATCGCACCGCTCCCAATAAGCGTGAGAAAGCGCGCGACGCTCGTCCTGTGTGGTGTCCACGCACAGCGCAGGATCGAGGTATTGCACCTCTTGCACAGGCCATTCTTCGTGGAGCGCGTCCGCGTGCCGTCGCCGCGTGGGCAGCGCCGTCTGCTGCGCGCGGAGGTAGGGCGACGTGATGATGAGATCAGGCGCGGCATGGAGCGCCGCCGCGCACTTTACCGCCTGCGCAAAACCGAGATCGGTCAGCGGATATGTCGGCGCTTCTTTGGTGCGAAGGCCTGCATTTGCGAGGCTCTCGCCGTGGCGGATGAACCACACCTCGCGCGGCTCACTTCGCATCATCCCGCTCCATTTTCTCAAAGCGGCTGGCGAAAACATTCATCACCACACCCAGCGCGATGAAGCCGCCCGCGAAGAGCCAGCGCGCTGCGAGATACTTGCTGTAGGAAGAGGCTGGGTCGTCCCGCCGATGCTCGGCGCTCGTGTCGCCGCGCATCGGCGTAGTCACGCCACTGCGCATAGCATCCACCGCCGTCCACCCATAGAAAAGCGCGACGGCAAAACAGAGTGAGGCAAAGAGGCGCATGGACTAGATCAGCCCCAGCTTCATCTTGCCGACTTCGGAGATCATCGCCTGATTCCACGCCGGGTCCCACACCAGCTCCACATCCGCCGAGGCTACGCCGGGGACGGTCTCGATTTTGGCGCGCGCCTCCGCCGCGATCGTCGGGCCCATGCCGCAGCCGGGCGCGGTGAGCGTCATCTTTACCAGCACCTTCGCGGGCTGCCCCTCGGGCTGCTCCACGGCGCAATCATACACCAGCCCCAGGTCCACGATATTCACCGGGATCTCCGGGTCGTAACACGTCTTGAGCTGCTCCCACACCGCTTTCTCGTCCACCTTCGCATTAACGTCCGCCGCGGGCTCCACCTTCTCGGCGGATTTCTCGCCGAGCGCGTCTGCATTCGCATCCGTGATCCGCGCGAGCCCGAAATCTGTGCCCACCGTGAAGCTCCCGCCCAGCGCCTGCGTGAGCATCACGCGAGTGCCCGCAGGCATGATAAAGGTCTCGCCTCCTGGGATGCGGATGGCCTCGCAGTCGCGAGTTAAAAATCGTTCGTTGTTTTCCATAGTCATTTGATTTGTGCGGCGAAAAAAGACGCCACCACAGTCCTACGCGCCCGCAGAGGTTTTGGGAAGCTTCGAACTCTGAATTTAAGAGTTAAGAGTTCGGAGTTAAGAGTT
>JAYVQK010000153.1:0-1852 GCA_043757005.1 Verrucomicrobiaceae bacterium | reverse complement strand
CGCGATGGCCTTAAATTCGTAGCCGTGGCAGTGGTAAAAGAACTTGAGCCCTTGCTTGGAGAGCTCCTCGCCCCACTTATTAAAGTCCGCCGCCGCCTTCTCCGTCGTATCCATCCCGAAGAGCGCGGGGACGTGCGGGATCCACGCGATGCCGAGATATTCCAGCCCGAGCGCCTTCGCTTCTTCGGCGACTTTTGGCAGCTCCTTTTCGTAGCGGTCGTAGGAGAAGTGCCCGCTCACCGCCTTGAGTCCGCGCTCATCGAGCAGCTTGCGAAAGTCCGCCGTGGACAGCCCATACGTGCCCGCCGTCTCGACGCTTTTGATGCCGAAGCTCTTCACTTTATCCAGCGACCCCGGCACGTCGGTCTTAAAGGAATCGCGCAAGCTGTAGAGCTGGAGCCCCGTCTCCCCGACGTAGTCCCCGGCGAGTGCAGTGGTGGCGAAAGTGAGCGCGGAAAGAAGAAGATATTTCATCGGAGCAGGAACGTGGCGGGAGCGTGTGCGGATAGCAACTCTGTATGCGTTCTCGCCCATTTACCGTTGTTTCCCTTTGCCAAACACGGCGTAAAGTCCCCCCTCTATGCTCCGTCTTTTCATCCTCACACTGATCGCCGCCGCCCTCGCCCGCGCCGAGGATTTCCAAGGCTCCGATCACCCGCTGGAATACGACCAGCCGCCCATCTCCTACGCCACCACCACGCCCGCCGATCCCGTCGCCGCTTTGCAAAAGCGCATCCTCGACGGCACCGAACATCTGGAGTTCCACGACACCTTCGGCTACCTCCCCGCGCTCTTGAAAGCCTTCGGCATCTCCCCCGCCTCGCAGCTCCTCGTCTTCTCGAAAACCTCGGCCCAGCGCAAACTCATCTCCCCCGAGACGCCCCGCGCGCTCTACTTCGGCGACGACGTGTATATCGGCTACATCCCCGGCGCACCCTTCATGGAAATCTCCACCGTGGACCCCGCGCTCGGCGGCACCTTCTACACGCTGGAACAGGATAAAGTCCGCCGCCCCAAACTCACCCGCAACGCCGACTGCCTCTCCTGCCACGGTGGCCAGCGCAGCCTCGGCGTCCCCGGCCATTTCACCCGCAGCATCTTCACCGATCCCACGGGCGAAATTAACGCTCTCGAAGAAGTCCGCGACATCACCCAATGCACCCCACTCGCCGACCGCTGGGCAGGCTGGTATCTCACCGGTGGCAGCGGCGAACAGCCCCACCGCGGCAACCTCATCGGCGAAAAAGACCTCGCCCTTTATAAAGAGCAACCCCTCCGCCGCGCGAACCTCACCGACCTCTCGGAGTTCTTCGACATCGCCCGCTACCAAGCCCCCACCAGCGACATCGTCGCCCACCTCCTCCACACCCACCAGACGCACATGCACAACTACATCGCCCGGCTGAATATCGAAGCCCGCGAGATGCTCGCCGCCTACGGCCACGTCCGCTACATGCACGCGCAAGTGGACGCCTTCCTCCGCTACCTCCTCTTCGTAGAAGAGACGCCACTCACCGCCCCCATCGTCGGCATCCCCGAGTTCCAAGCCGCCTTCGCCGCCCGCGCCCTGCGCGACAAAAAAGGCCGCAGCCTTCGCGACCTCGACCTCCACACGCGGCTCTTCCGATTCCCGTGCAGCTACCTCATCTACACCCCCAGCTTCGACGCCATCGCCGAGCCCATCCGCGAGCAAATCCTCGGCAAACTCTACGACCTCCTCACGGGAAAAGTGGACGACCCCCAGTTCGCCCGACTCACCCCCGAAGACCGCACCGCCATCCTCGAAATCCTCCGCGAAACCAAGCCCAACCTCCCCGCCTACTGGCGCGAATAACGGCATCTTCCAAAATGA
>JAYVQK010000152.1:0-7094 GCA_043757005.1 Verrucomicrobiaceae bacterium | reverse complement strand
GAGCAGGTGGTGATGTTCCTTTTTAAACTGGAATACGCAGACCCCACGGAGCTTGCGACGACTTTGAGCACGGGCGTGCTGGTGCCAAATCAAGCAGGCTTTACGAGCATCGTGC
This sequence comes from Verrucomicrobiaceae bacterium, assembly GCA_043757005.1. Lineage (GTDB taxonomy): Bacteria > Verrucomicrobiota > Verrucomicrobiia > Chthoniobacterales > Chthoniobacteraceae > SXWH01. Next base: position 6,979 of record JAYVQK010000152.1, on the reverse strand, counting down.
CGCTGCCAAAAGCGAACGCGCTGCTCGTGACGGAAAATACGGCGATGATCCGCACGCTGATCCGCGTGGTGAAGGCGATAGATGTGAAGCCTTCCGAAGTGGTGAGTGAATTCCTCACGCTCCAGCGCGCGCAGGCGGATGAGGTGGTGACGAATTTGGAGAAGCTTTTTGAGAAAAAAGATCAGGCAGCGACGGCAGCGGGCGCAGTCCCAGGAGGAGCGCAGGGCATCCAGCCCGGCCAGGGCGGACGTGCGGCTCGCGCGGCACAGGCGGCGGCGCAGCAAGACGGTGGCGATACCGTCGTAGAGATCAATGGCGGGAACGGCACCGGGCCGACGGAAGATAACATCATCATCGGCAAAGTGCGGCTCACCGCCGACAAGCGCACGAACCGTATCCACATCGTCACGCGCCCGGTGAATATGAAGCTCATCCGTGCGCTCATCAAAGAATACGACGCCGACGTGAAGCTCCCCGAACCCGGCATCCGCCCGATGCGCTACCGGCCAGTCGAAGAAGTGATTGATGCCGTCGTCGCCGCCATTAAAGACCCCGGCGAAAAAGACGGCGGAGCGGGCGGCAGCTCGGCACCAGGCAGCGCCACAGCCCAGACTCCACGCGCGCAGACTCAGAGCCAAAACAATCGCAGCACCGGGACAGATCGTTTCGGCGGCAATACGGGTGGTGGCGGCGATAGCGGTGGTGGTGCGGGCACGCTGAACGAGTCGCTCTCCACGCAAGAGCGCGACGGCACGCCACTCTCGCAGCAGGTGGGTAAGAGCACGATCATCGCGGATAAACGCTCCAACAGCATCATCGTGATCGGCACACCGGATGTGAAAGAGAAGGTCTTCTCGCTGCTGGATAAACTCGATCAACGCCAGTCGCAGGTGCAGATCGAAGTGGTCGTAGGCGAACTACGCCTCACGGAAAATGAGCAGTTCGGGCTGGAGTTTATTTTACGCAACGGCGGCATCCTCCCCGCCGCAACGGGCACCGGCACTGGCACGGGGACCACCACGGCACCCAATCTCGTCGGCTATAGCGATACGGGCGGCTCCGTGCTGAACCTCAATAGCCTGCTCAGTTCACAGACCATCAATAAAGCCCTCGCGGGCGGTGGTGGCGGGCTCAGCGGCATTGTCGCTGCGAGCAACGCCTTCAATGCCACCGTGAAGGCGCTCGAAAGCACGAACCGCTTCCGAGTCATCACCAAGCCGCACATTTTCACCACGAACGGGAAAAAGGCGACCATCACCTCCGGCGAAGAAGTCCCGGTGCCTACGAATATCCAGAGCCAATTCAACAACACTGGCACCACCGGCGGCATCCAATCGAACAGCTCCATCGCTTACAAAAAAATCGCACTCACCCTCGAAGTGCTACCGCTCGTAAACAGCGAACGCGAAGTCTCCCTCGACATCGTGCAGAATATCTCCGAGCGCTCCGGCACGACGCGCATTGATAACAACGACATCCCCACCATCGCCAGCCGCGCTATCAAGACCTACGTGTCCGTGCCCAATGGCGGCACACTCATCCTCGGCGGACTCATCAAAGAGAGCCTCGATAACACACGCGGCGGCATCAGTAAACTCGTCCGCCTCCCGATCATCGGCCCGCTCTTTGGCAAGACGACCAAGGACAAAACCCGCACCGAACTGATCGTGCTCATGCGCCCCATCGTCACGATGGATCCGCCGGAGACCGCCAACCTCCGCGAGAAGACCTTTCAGGATTTTAATATCCCGCCGGACTTCGATCAGACCATCATCCCGCAAGGAATGAGGGAGACGATTCCGAAAGCCAAAGTCATCTCCCAGCCTCGCGCCACCGCCCCCGTGCTACGCGAAGAGCCACCCGCCACCCGTCGCAAGTAGATGAGAGAATTTATGGGAGCGGATTCGTGTGTAGCGCGGAGTGGGACAGGCGCCTCGCCTGTCGGAGTGGGACAGGCGCCCCGCCTGTCCATCGTCGCTCCGCGACGCAACAGGCGAGGGCACCTGTCGGACCACGACAGGCGAGGCGCCTGTCCCACATCCGCAACGAGGCTCGCCCGATGAGCCAGCTCCGCGCTCTACTTGATGCGTTGCTCGCCGCCGGAGTCTCCGAAGAAGACGCCCCGGCGCTGCTCGCGACCAAGGCCCCGGCAGGCAGCACTTGGACCGTCGAAATGCTCAATTCCGGCAAGGTGGATGAGAACAAACTCACTGCCGAACTCGGCAAAATTTTTCGCACCCCCGTTGAGCCGATTGATGCCGAAAAAATAGACCGCCAAGCCCTGCAACTCCTGCCGGGCCGCTTTGTCTTCCGCCACCACATCCTCCCCATCGCTGCGGATGAAAACGGAGTGACGCTCGCCACCTACGATGTCCTGAATCAAACAGGTCGCCGCCTTTCCCAGCAGCAGCTCGAAGGCAAAAAAATCCGCTGGCAACTCACCCCGCGCACCCAGCTTCTCCGCGCCCTCCGCACCGCGTATGGCGTGGGCGCGGATGTCTTCGAGGACATCCTCAAAAACAACCGCACCTTCGACTCCGTCGAGGCGGACAACACGCTCGACATCACGAGCGACGACCCCGAGGCGAGCGTCGTGAAATTCGTCAACCAAGTCATCCGCGAAGCCATCGTCGAGCGCGCCACGGACATCCACGTCGAGCCGTTGGAAAACGACCTCCGCATCCGCTATCGCATTGACGGCATCCTCCACGCCACCGCCGTCCCGCCGCAGCTCCGCGTTTTACAAAGCGCCATCATCTCGCGCTTGAAAGTGATGGCCCACATGGACATCGCCGAGCGTCGCCTGCCGCAAGACGGACGCATCAATCTCACCACCTCCGCTGGCGCGATTGACGTGCGCGTCTCCACCATTCCCACGGTGAATGGCGAGAGCATCTCCCTCCGCCTCCTCTCCCGCACCGAGACGCTCACCTTCGGCCTCGACCGCCTCGACATGGGCACAAAGCAGATGGACCAGATGAAGCAAATGTTGCTGCTCCCCAACGGCATCATCCTCGTCACCGGCCCCACCGGCTCGGGAAAGAGCACGTCGCTCTACACCTTCCTCTCCAGCATCAATCAGCCCACCCGCCGCATCATCACCGTCGAGGAGCCCGTGGAATATCGCCTCCCCGGCATCTCGCAGATTGATGTGAAAAGCGAGATCGGCCTCACTTTCGCCAACGGCCTCCGCGCCATCCTCCGCCAAGATCCAAACATCGTCATGGTCGGAGAAATCCGCGATTTCGAGACGGCGGAAATCTCCATCCGCGCCGCCATGACGGGCCATCTCGTATTCTCCACCCTGCATACGAATGACGCCGTGAGCGGCATCACGCGTCTCATGGATATGGGCATCGAGCCCTTCCTCCTCGCCAGCGTCGTCCGCTGCTTCCTCGCCCAGCGCCTCGTCCGCACCATCTGCAAAGACTGCCGCACCGAGACCACCTACGACGCCGATTACCTCCGCGAAATTGGCTGCATCGCCACGCCCGGAATGAAGTTCTACAAAGGAGCTGGCTGCGACACCTGCCGCCAAACCGGCTACCGTGGACGCCTCGCCATCTTCGAAGTCTGCGTGGTGAATGAAGGCCTCCGCCGCATGATCATCCGCAAAGAAAGCGGCACCGCCCTCAAAGCCCGAGCCACCCAAGACGGCATGGAAACCCTCCGCGCCGACGGCTGGCGGCGAGTGCTCAAAGGCCAGACGACCGTGGAAGAAATCGTGCGCGTGACGCAGGCGGACGAGGCGATGTCGGAGACGGATTGAGTGAGCTTGGTAAGCGCCGCTGATTTTCAATCTTCGCACCCCGCGCTTGTCACCGCGCCGCGCTTGCATACTGTGCGCGGCCTGAAATGAGCCACCTTCCTTTTGAATCCGATGCACTCTCTTGCGATCCCGAAACGACGCTGCTTGCCGAGCAATTACTTGCCCGCATCCGCGCCGAATTGATCGAGCTGGAGCCGTCGTTCGGCGTGGACTCGGATCTTTTCGCGGCGGGGCTGGATTCTATGGCGATCATGCAGACGATCCTCATCGTGGAGGATCAGTTTGGCGTGAAGTTGCCGGATTGCTCGATTACCCGCACGACATTCGCCACCGCGCGTCACATTGCCGAGGCGATCCGCGAGGCCAGCAAACCAGCGTGATGGCACCGAGTGGCAGGGCGGAACTGAGCGGGGCTGATTGGTTCCTCGTGACGGTCGAACGGATGATGCGCGCGGCAGGGCAGGGGGATCACGCCGCGCTCAGTGTGCTGCGACTCGGCGTTGGATTCGATGTGGAGGCGCTGCGCAGAGCCGTCGCCCGAGTAGCAGCGGCGAGCCCGATTGCAGTGGCGTGTTTAAAAAAGAAGCCGCTCGGCGTGCCGCGCTGGCAGTGGAAGGAGACAGGTGCCCCGCCTGTTGTGTCGCGGAGCGACGATGGACAGGCGGGGCGCCTGTCCCACTCCGACAGGCGGGGTGCCTATCCCACTTTGCACTGCGGAGACTTCCCCATCCGAGTGCATGAAAATGCCGAGCCGTGGGAGCTATTCGCCCATCGTCTGCTCGGCGAAAATTTCCCCGAAGTCGTCCGCTTTGAAATCCTCCCCGCCGCCGACGGCACCACGACGCTGCTCATGCGCTGGCGTCATGCGTGGCTGGATGGCAAAGGCGCGGAGCTGCTGCTGGCCGAAGTCGCGAGGCTCGCGGAGGACGCCGCCGCCGAGCCCCACGCCGAGTCGTGGGGAGCCATCGCGCCGCGTGCGCAAGGCTGGCGGGCGTTGCGCGGCGAGGCGGAGAAATTCAAAGATCACTTTTACGCGCTGGCCAAGCTCGGCCTGCGCTCGCTCGGCGGAGCAAAGGCGCGGGCGAGTGCGGCGTGGTTTCACATTGAGGAATTCACGGCGGAGGAGTCGGCAAAGATCGCGGCGCGGGCGAGCGAGGTGTCGCGGGGGATGTTTCAGATCGGGTGGTTCCTCGCGGCGGCGATGCGGGCGCACCACGTCATTTTAGAAAAGCGCGGGCAAGTGCCGGAGTCGTATCAATCCGGCTGCGCGGTGCAGGAGCGCAAGCGCGGGGCGCGGCATCCCATCTGGCAAAACCAAGTCTCGCAGCTCTTCTTTTGCCTCCGCCCCGCGCAGCTCGGCGACCTCGGTGAGGCGGCGCAGCTTTTGCAGCAGCAGTTCACGGAAATGTCGCGCGCCCGCTTGGAGACAGCGTTTGCGGTGATGGCGCGGCTTTTCCGCCGACTGCCATCGTGGTTCTATCTGCGGATGTTGCGGCATAATTCCCACGGACATCTCACATCGTTTTTCTTTTCGCACACGGGCGAGTTCCTGCCCGAGTGCCGCACCTTTTGCGGAGCGCCGATCACGCAAGGCTGGCACATCCCCACCGTGAGCCAGCCGCCTGGTAGCGGCATCTTTTTTAACCAGCGCGATGGACGCCTCTCCGCGACGCTCTCGTGGCGCGAAGGCGTGCTCGACGCCGCTGAACTTGCGGAGATGCGCGCGCAGCTCCGGCGTGATCTATTCGGCGAATGAAATGCGACGTGCTCATCCTCGGTGGCGGTAGTGCCGGCCTCGCGGCAGCAGTCGCAGCGGCGCGCGTCGGCGCGCAGGCGGTGCTCGTGGAGCGGCACGGCGCGCTGGGCGGTATGGCCACGGCGGCGCTCGTTCACTCGGTGTGCGGGCTGTATTTTCTCCGCGAGGAACTCGGCGTAGTGCTCGCGCACAGCGGCCTGCCCGGCGAAGTCGCCGAGCGGCTCATCCGCGCTGGGGCGTCGCGCGGACCGGTGCGGATGGGGCGCATGGATGTGCTGCCCCACTCGCCTCCGGGTTTCGCCGCAGTGGCGGATGCGCTGGCGGCGGAATGTGCGGAGACCCGCTTGCACACAGAACTGGTCGCGGTGGAGGGTGCAGGGCGCATCGAGGCTGTGGAGTTGATTTGTCGAGGAGTCCGCACGCGCATCGAGCCGCGCGCGGTGGTGGATGCCAGTGGCGACGCCCTGCTTTCCCAGCTCGCCGGAGCGCGCACGGAACAGACGCCCACCGAGCATCTCCAGCGTCCCGCGTTTATCTTTGCGTTGCACACCGTGGAGGTTGCCGCGCTGGGTGACGATGCGCGCATCCGCCTCGCCGGGATCATCGCGGAAGCCGTGCGCGCCGGGCGGCTGGAGCGCGGCGCATTGGGCGCGCAGTTCCGCGCATCCGGGCGTGGTTCGGAGGTGTATGTCACCGTGGATCTCGCAGGCCCTGCCGACTACGACCCTGCTTCGCCCCAGCATCTATCAGCCTTGGAGCGCGAGGGGCGGCGGCTCGCGGTGGCGCTGCATCATTTCCTCCGCGCAGAATACGCACCCTTCGCGCAGGCCGAGCTTTCTGCGTTTCCGGCACGCGTCGGTGTGCGCGAGAGCCGCCGCGTAGTGGGCGAGGCCACGGTGACGGCGGCGGATGTGCAGCGCGGCACCGAGACGCCCGATATGGTGGCGCTCGGCACTTGGCCGATGGAGCTGCGCGAGAAAGCCACTGGCCCGCGCTGGCGCTTCCCCGATGGCCTACGCCCCACGCAAATCCCGCTCGGCGCGCTCAAAGTGCGTGGCGTGGAAAACCTGTGGGTCGCTGGCCGCTGCATCTCCTGCGAGCACGAAGCGCAGGCCGCGCTCCGCGTGATCGGCACTTGCATGGCCACGGGGCAGGCGGCGGGAGTCGCGGCGGCATTGCAGACATATTCCGCCGCCGAAGTCCGCGCTAAGATCGAGACGGAGGTGCAGCGATGAACGTCGCCGACCTCGTCGCAGCCCGTGCTGCTGCCGAACCCGAGCGCCCCGCGCTACTGCACGCAGGCGTGGAATGGACGTATGGCGCACTGCTCCAGCGCGCGGATGCGATTGCGGCGCTGCTGAAACGAATCCTCAGTGGCACAAGCGGAGTTGCCCAGAGTGGGACAGGTGCCCCGCCTGTCGTGGTGGGACAGGCGCCCTCGCCTGTCCAGAGCG
>JAYVQK010000151.1:0-7176 GCA_043757005.1 Verrucomicrobiaceae bacterium | reverse complement strand
GTAGGAAAGATGCCCCAATCCAGTAGCTCGTCTCTCACGCGCCGGGCAAGATGCCCAACGCAGCACGCGGGACGCGCGCGCTCCGTCCATACAAACCGTTCCTGTTTCGTGGTGTCGTTTTAATTTCAAAAGTTGGTATTAAACCCGAACGCCGCTTTTGAGGGCCGAAGGCCCGGCTCTATACCAGCCTAGGCCAAAGCGAGGAACGAGCGACGGCCTAGGTCTGGACGCGGTGAGCAACCGAGGGCTGAAAGCCCGATCCATCGCGGCGATCCCCCGGATAAAATGGGCCGAACCTTCGGCCCTCTATCGCACCCGCGAATCACCCTTGGGCGTTGCCCAAGGCTGGTATAAACCGAGCCTTCGGCCCTCCAACTGCGGCGTTCGGATTAAAGTGAAACCCTATAATTTCTAGAAAGAGGTTACATTTCCCTCGCCTCGCCACGGAGGTTTCTCTAAACGTGCCGTAATCCAACCGTATTTGGCCATGGTGGCCGGGATGCGGGTGGCTCTGTAATCGCTATGAAGACTCAAATTTATTCCACGGTGGCTCACCTGCTCAAACCAATTTTTTTAAAGACGAGCCTCGTTCGACTTCGTGCACTGCTGCTCTGCTTCGTCGCTGTCGCGCTCGCTTGCTTCAGCGTGCCGCAGGCTGTTGCTGTCTCGGCTTTCGATACCACCGGCACCACAGGCAGCGGCGCGGCGGTGGATACGACGAACCCGAATCTGGGCGTCCAGTGGGTGATCGCCCAATACGGGGTCTTTCCAGCGCGGGACGGGGGTCCTTTGGACGGAGGCTACGATGGGACGATGATTGGCGAGATCCGCTGCCTGGCGTTTGGTGCGAATGTGGGGAGCATCCCGAACCAGTTCCTCCCCTGCGATGGCCGACTCTTGAGCATCGCGCAAAACACCGCGCTTTTCTCGCTGCTCGGCACGACTTACGGCGGCAATGGCGCTACGAACTTTGCCATCCCGGATCTCCGCGTCCGCGTGCCAATGGGAACCTCCGCAGCGTATCCATTGGGCTCCGTCGTCGGAGCGGAGCAGGTGACTCTGAACGCAACCCAACTCCCCGGCCACACGCACACGGTGCCCGGCGGCACGACGAGCTCCACGGGCGGCGGGCAGGCATTCTCCAATCAGCAGCCCTGTCTGGCTTTGACCATTGGCACGCAAGGGAGCGGAATCTTTACCTCCATGGGCTGGGTGCGGATCTTTGGCTTCAACTTCCTGCCGCCCGGCTTTTACCGCGGCACGGGTGGGTTGGAGCAGATCGCCAATAACGATGCGCTTTATGCGAAGCTCGGCACCACTTACGGCGGAGATGGCGTCACGACATTTGGCCTGCCGGATTTCCAAGGGCGCACGCTGATCGGCCAGGGGCAAGGGGGTGGCTTGACTAACCGCGTGCTGGGGCAAACGGGCGGCACGACTTCCGTGACGCTGAACACGACGCAGATCCCCGCGCACAGCCACACCATCATCGGCGGAAATACGGGGAGCACGGGCGGCGGGCAGGCCTTCAGCAAAGTGCAGCCCTTCATCGTGCTGAATCCTGCCATCGCGACGCAGGGGATTTATGCGGGGAGTGATGAGGATCCCTCCATGGGCGAGCTGCGCCTATTTGCGTGCAGCGCCCTCAATCAACCCTATGCGGCTGCCATTGGCACTACGCTCCCCATCCAGCAAAACGCCGCGCTATTTTCCCTACTCGGCACCAACTACGGCGGGAATGGCACGTCGAATTTTAACATCCCCGACCTGCGTGGCCGCTCGCTCGCTGGCGTGGGGACCGGGCCGGGGCTCCCCCAGCGCGCGCTCGGGAATACGTGGGGCGGGGAGACGATGACCCTGAGCGTCGCGCAATTGCCCGCGCACACTCACACCTACACGGCAACCGCACAGCCAGCCCCCACGATCGATAAAGACAAAGCGGCAGTGACGGTGGCCGAGGGCACGGTGGCGCTGAATAGCGGGACTTTTGGCGGGCAGGTGGGGGATACGATCACGCTGACGGCTTCGGCGGGGACGGTGTCGCAGACGGCTTCGGGGGTGTGGGCGTTTGAGCAGGCGATTGCGTTGGGGGATAATGTGGGGGATCCAAAGCTGGATGCGGCGGGGAATCTCTACATCAACACGGACGCGGGCTACATCGTGAAAATCACGCCTGCGGGAGTGCAGTCGCAGTTTGTCTTTGGGTATCAATCCGGCGGCATCCTCGTGGATAGCGCGACGAATACGCTCTACGTCTCCGCACTCGCGGAGCACGGGGTCTCCAGTGGCAACGCGGGCTACATCTACAAATACCGGCTGGATACCTTCGCCCTCATCTCGCGCTTTGCGGGGCCTGGCAGCGGGGATGGGCAGTTGAACGGGCCTTACAATTTGGCGAAGGATGCGGCGGGGAATCTCTACGTCTCCGACTCGGGGAATAACCGCGTGCAGGCGTTCACCTCGGCGGGTGCCTTCCTGCGCAAGTGGGGCTCGCTGGGCACGGGGGATGGGCAGTTTAATTTCCCAGCGGGAATGCAGATCAGCGCAGGCGGCACGCTTTTCATCGCGGATCGGAATAACAATCGAGTGCAGATGTTCACGACGGCGGGTGCGTTTGTGGCGAAATGGGGCACGTCGGGCACGGGGAACGGGCAGTTTAATCAGCCAGTCTCGGTGGATATTGATCCGAGCGGCAGCGTCTTCGTTTGCGACCTCGCAAATAACCGCGTGCAGAAGTTCACGCAGGCCGGAGTGTTCGTGGATAAGTTTGGCCCCGGAGCGGGCGCGGGGGCGTTGAGTTTCCCGGACGGTATCGCTTTTGTGGATCAAGGCCGGAGCCTCTACATCGTCAATTACTCCGCTCACAACGTGGTGAAATACTCGACGCCCGGCACGTGGAGCTGGAGTGCGGCGGGGACGGATGGCCCTGCTGGGCCGACGACGGTGACGATCACGGCGACGGATTCCACGAATAGCACGAGCACGCAGGTGACGTTCCCTTTCACCGTGAACAACGTCGCGCCAACTATCGCGCTGACGGGGAATGCGACGGCGGGCTCTGGGGTGGCTTATACGCTGAATCTCGGCGCGATCTCGGACCCCGGCACGGATACGGTGAGCGCATACAGCATCGCGTGGGGCGATGGGGCGACGCAGTCTTTCAGAGGCGTGTCGAGCGGCAGTAAGACGCACAGCTATTCGGCGGTGGGAGCGCAGACGATCACGGTTTCGCTGACGGATGAGGATGGGACTTTTGCCGGAGCAGGGACGCTCGGGCTGACGGTGCTGGACGCGACTGCGCCGGACACGACGATCACCAGCGCGCCAGCGAGTCTCGTGAATAGCCGGGCGGCTTCGATTGCTTTCAGCGGCACGGATAACGTGGCGGTGACGGGTTTTGAGGCGAGTCTGGACGGCGCGGGCTACACTGCGGCGACAAGCCCGGCGAGCCTCACGGGCCTTGGCGATGGCTCGCATACGTTCAGCGTGCGCGCAAAAGATGCGGCGGGGAATGTGGACGCGACGCCTGCGAGTGTGACTTGGACGGTGGACGCAACGCCGCCGGACACGACGATCACCAGCGCGCCGACGGGGACGACGACGAGCACGACGGCGGTGATTACTTTTACCGGGACGGATGGTTTTGCGCTGGCGGGTGTGGCAGCATTCAATGCAGGCCCGAGCGGCAGTGGCGTGGCGAGCTTCGAGGCCAGTCTCGATGGCGCTCCTTTTAGCGCAGCGACAAGCCCGGTGAACCTCACGGGGCTCTCCGTAGGCGAGCATACTTTCCGAGTGCGCGCGGTGGATGTGGCGGGGAATGTGGACGCGACGCCCGCAAGCGCGACGTGGACGGTGGCGGCGGCGCTGGTGGTGAGCGCGAATGGCACTTACACCGTCCAAGCGGGGAATCCGCTGGTGCTCACAGCGACGGGGACGCCGTCGGTGCTGGGGAATCCGATCACGTATTCGTGGACGATCAACGGCGTGGCCAATGCCGCGACCGGTGCAAATCCGACGGTGACTTGGGCGCAGCTCCAAGCCCTCGGAGTCACGGGGCCAGTGGCCTCGGTGGCAGTGAGCGTCACGGGGAAAGAATACGCCGCTGGTGTCTCTGGGGCGCCTACTTATTACCCCACTGGCACGCAGCTCAATGTGCCGATCTCGACGATCCTCGCGGGCGGATGGACGCTGGGCTACAGCGATCTTTATGCAAACAACATGGTCACGAATACCGTGCTGACCAGTGCTACGGGCTACTACCTCATGCTCGCCGCGCGCGCGGTGGGTAGTGATACGATCCTCCTACTCGGCGCAGCGCCGAGGGCGGATGTGATTTTCGACACAGGGCACACGAATACGACCCATCTGGCAAACGGTGTGGGCTGGTATTTTAGCTCAAACTGGTCGTGGGGATTTGCGGAGGGGAATGACCCGGTCACCCGCAATGAGGCGGATGTCAATGGCAGTCCGAACGCTGACCGGCGGCTCTCGTGGCATACGGGAATCGGCGCGGGCGGCTACCGGATCGGCGCTCTCACAGGTCTAAATGGCAGCACGGCCTACGAGCGCCTCGTCTTCCAATCCGACGGCGTAGTCGTCGCGACCGCGAGCGATGCGACCACGCTGGCAGTGACCGCAGGCGGCAGCATCGCCGTGGATCTGAATGGCCCGCGCACCAGCGGCGCTGGAGCCGCAGTGGACTTCGGCGTGGTAGCGGTGAATGGCTCCTCGACCTACACCCTCATCGTGGCCAATCACGGCACTGCGCCTTTGACGATCCGCGACATCACCGTGCCCACAGGCTACCGCATCACAGAGGGAGTAGGCGGCGGCACAGGCAGCGGCAGCGGCAGCGTCAGCGGCAGCGGCAGCGCCACTGGCAGCACTGGCAGCGGTATCGCCCCATTCATCGTCGGCAGTTTCCCGCTCACCATCGCAGCAGGCGCGGATCGGTTCTTCGACGTATTCTTTGAGCCAGTAGGAAGCGGCACCTTCACCGACAACCTCTCCATCGTGAGCAATGACCCAGGCACCACGCCCTTCCTCGTGCCAGTCACGGGCCGCACGCCACAGCCGCTCATCAGCGTCGTGCATAATACCGAGACTACTCTGGATGAAGGCCTCGATCAGATCCCCGTCTATGACTTCGGCGATGTCGGCGTCGGCAGCACGGCCACGCACACTTTCACTATCTTCAATCATGGAGATGGGCCGATGAATGTGAGCAGCATCAATATCTACGATAACTCCCAGATCCAACTGAGCGGCGTAGCAGCACAGATCAACCTAGACGACTACGCGATCTCCGGCGTCACCCTCCCCGCCGTCATCTCGATAAATGGTTCCATCACTTTCGATGTCGTTTTCCAGCCACAGAGCACCGGGCAAAAAGACTGGTTTGTGGACATCGAGAGCGACGCCACGGACTACGCCACCTTCCAGTTCCCTGTAACCGGCAACGGCGTCTCGCTCACCCAAGCGGAGGCCGACGCGGTGACGGTGACGACGGGCTACACCCGCCTCTACCCACTGGCGAATGATACCGGTGCCCCTACCAATACACGCATCACCAGCGTGAGCGGCGCGAGCGGCATCCTCATCTCGGCAGACGGGCGCTCGCTCCTGATCCCCAGCGGCGCCAGCGGAACGATCACCTACACGACGAATATCGGCACCACCGCACAGATCGTAGTGACAGCCCGCCGGCCCTCCGCACGCCTGCAATGGATCGGCCTCATCTACAACCCCGACGGCGGCGTCGCTGGCTGGATGCAGACGAATAGCTCCGCCACCGGGCGCTGCTCTGTGCAGATCAAAATGGGCAGCAACACCGCGCGCGGCCTCTTTAATCTCATCGGCACAAAGACAGACATCCCCGTCCCCATGACCCCACCGATTGGCCAAGTCACCGCCACGCAAGATAGCGACGGGCACCTCATCGTCACCATCCAGTCCGGCAGCACACGCATCGGCGACCTCCGCCCGACCGTGAGCAGCGCAACGCCAAGGCAATACAACGTCGCCCTCGCCAGCACCGACAGCGTCACCATCCCCGGCGGCGGCATCCTCCGCGCCATCGTAAAAAGCACCGGCGGAGTGAACTACCTCAGCACCCTGCCCGACGGCACCGCCATGTGGGGCCGCAGCCAGCTCCTGGATAACGACACCATGCTCATCTACCACCCGCTCACCAAGCTCTCCCCGAGAGGCATCGTCACCGGCGGCTTCACCCTCGCCAACCTGCCCACCACTGACATCACCGGCGAACTCAAATGGACCAAACCCGCGCAAGCAGGCGGCCTCAACGCCGCCGGGTTCGACACCATCCTCACCGGCAACGGCTGCATCTACACCCCCGGGATGCCGCTCGTCAGCGGCCCCGTCGAGCTAGACATCACCGGCGGCAACCTGCCTGCCGAACTCATCAGCACCACCACCGCCAGCGGAGGAAGACCCACCCTCACCCCCCTCATCCGCACATGGAATGTAGATGTCACCCGCGGCACCTTCCGCAGCTTCCTCTACACCCCCATCCGCAGCTCCCGCATCAGTTGCTCCGGCATCTACCTCCCCAAAAGCCAAAGCGCATGGGGCTACTTCAAAGGCAACACCGTAGGAGGCCGCCTCGATATGCACCCGCTAGAGCGGTAAAAGAAACGCCCCACGCAATCAGCCCCGCCTTCACAAGAGGCGGGGCTTTTTCGCGCCCAGCCTCTCTGCGTGGATGCCTGCGATTGCTCTAAAGGTGGCGTTCCTAGACGGGCTGGAAGGCCACCCCACTATAAAAAAGAAACGCCCCGCGCTGCGAGGTGCAGGCGCGGGGCGCTTTGATTTTTTTTGCTAAAGGCTAGAGACTAGATGCCTTTGAATTGGCCGGGGATGGCGCGGGGATACATCCCGTCCGGGCCGGGCTTCACGGGCATATCGGCGTCCCACGCGAGGTTTGGCGGGAAGATGGTTTTCTCGCTGTTGAGGGCCGCTTTCATCTCCACCTCCACACCGCTGTAGGTGGCGAGGCGTCCGAGGATCGCCGTCATCGTGCTCATCGCGCCGTATTCGGCTTCGTTGTATGGAGTGTTATTGCGGATCGCAGCAAAGAAATCGTCGTGTTCCTGCTGGTACGGATCCGTGTCGCCGTCATTTTTGTGGCGCCATGCGTCGCCTTCCGTCGGCGAG
>JAYVQK010000150.1:0-7201 GCA_043757005.1 Verrucomicrobiaceae bacterium | reverse complement strand
CCACGCCCGTGGCGCGCCAGATTTTATCATCCTCGGTCGGCACGATGTAGAAGCCATTGATCGCCAAACTCAGCTCAATGAGCTTGATGGCCTCGCTTTTTACCACCTGCTCAGTGATGAAAAGATTGATCTGCCCCACGAGCTGCGCGCTGTAAATCAACCGCCGCCCCGTGAGCGTCTCGTAGTAGGCGAGCACATCGCGCACGTCTGCCGAGAGGTATTTGAGCTGCACCATCGGCTCCTGAGAATTCGCCGGAGTCACCACCGGAGCGACTGGAGCGACTGGCTCCGTGGGTAAAGGAAGCGCGGGTTGCGGTGGGATGACCACAGGTTGCACGGGCGCGACTGGAGCAGGCGCGATCAGCGACTCCGCCGGCACCAGCCCCGTAGGCGGCACTGGGACAGGCGTGGCCGGAGCGACTGGTGAGGTCGTGGTTGCGGGCGCGGATTTTGCAGCCGGAGCACTCGTCTTTGGCTTCGTCGCCGCCGCTCCTTTAGGTGGTGGCGTCTGAGCGACGGAAGTAGCGATTGCGATGATGGTGGAAAGTAAGACCTTGGATGGGAATGACACGCCGCGCTGTGTAGCCATGCGTCTCGGAGCGGTCAACAGAAGTCGCCGCACAGAATGAAAGATAGAAGTCATAGTAAAAAATAAAGCGCCCGCCCGAGCGAGCCCTCCGCTGAACACCAGATCGCGCGCGAAGTTCCTACGAAAGGTTGATGGATGATGGACGCACCGCAGAAACGCACGCGCCCCTTTCAGACCGTGCGAGATAGATGCCGTTCGATTTTTTAAAAATGAACGACTCGAATACGCTCCCCAAAAAAACGCTGCAAACTTCGAACTCTGAACCCTACAGCTTCGAGAGCGCCATTCGAAGTTCAGAGTTCCGAGTTCAGAGTTCGAAGTTCAAAAATCGGTGTTCGCATCTAACTTTAAAAATTTGCACAAAGCCCCCCGCTGCCCAAATAAGGTGCGCTCGCAAAAATCCTAAATCTTAAATCCTAAATCTTAAATTCCCCATGCGCTTCGCTCTCTTCTTCATCCCGATCATTGCTCTCGCCGCCGAGCTGCCACCACCTGCACAGCGGGAGGTGGATTTTGTGAAAGACATCCAGCCGCTGTTCGAGGCGGCTTGCGTGAAATGCCATGCAAAGGGGAAAGACAAAGGCGGGCTCTCGCTGGAGACGCGCGAAGTCTTTCTAAAAGGCGGCGACACTGGCCCCGGCGCGGTCGTGGGGCATGGCGGCAAGAGCCTCATCGTAGAACTCGTCGCCGGGATGGATCCCGACAGCATCATGCCCAAAAAGGGCACGCGCTGGACGCCCGAGCAAGTCGGCCTGCTCCGCGCGTGGATTGACCAAGGCGCGAAATGGCCTGACGGCATCACCTTTGCAAAGCCCCCGGCGGAAAATCTCCACCCGCACAAAGTCGAAGCTCCCGTGGGCACAGGAAACGCGCTGGATCGTGTGCTCGCATCCTATTTTGCGCAGCAAAAAATCACGCCTCCAGCGGCGGTGGGCGATGCTGCATTTGCACGCCGCGCCTACCTCGATGTGGTGGGATTGCTGCCGAGCGTGGAACAGCTCGGTGCTTTCCTCGCGGACTCTGCGGCGGACAAACGCGCGCAGCTCGTCGCCCGGCTGCTGGCCGATAAGCGGGGCTACGCGGAGCATTGGCTCACCTTCTGGAATGATCTTCTTCGCAATGATTATCGCGGCACGGGGTTCATTGATGGCGGGCGTAAACAGATCAGCGGCTGGCTCTACGCGGCGCTCTTTAATAACAAGCCGTATGACCGCTTCGTGGCCGAGCTGATCGCGCCGGACTACGCCAGCGAAGGCTTCACCAGTGGCATCTTGTGGCGGGGAAATGTGAACGCTTCTATGACTCCCGCGATGCAGGCTTCGCAAAGCGTCTCGCAAGTTTTCCTCGGCGTGAATCTCAAATGCGCCGGGTGTCACGATAGCTTCGTGAGCGACTGGACGCTCGCCGATGCCTACGGCCTCGCGGGCATCTACAGCGATGAAGCGATGGAGCTGGTCCGCTGCGACAAGCCCACTGGCAAGAAGGCCATCGCCCGCTTCCTCTACCCCGAGATCGGCGCGATAGACCCCGCGCTCTCGAAGCCCGCGCGGATGAAGCGCCTCGCCGAGCTGATGACCAACGCGCAAAACGGTCGCCTCTCCCGCACGCTCGTGAATCGTCTGTGGGCGCGGCTTTTCGGCCACGGCCTCGTGGAGCCGCTGGACGATATGGAGAAGCCCGCGTGGAGCCGCGACGTGCTGGATTGGCTCGCGGAAGATCTCGTCGCCCACCACTACGACGTAAAGCACACGCTGGAAATCCTGCTCACCTCGCGTGCGTATTCGCTGACGACCGTAGAAGGGCCGAAGGATGAAAAAGCTCCGTTCGTTTTCCAAGGCCCGCTCACGCGCCGCCTCACCGCCGAGCAATTCAGCGACGCAGTAAGTGCTCTGACGGGCGACTGGGCGCGGCTGCCGGCGTCGCTGGAATTTGATCTCGGAAGCGACGGCATCGTGCTCCCACAATGGGTCTGGACGGATGAGCCCCTCGACCTCGGCCCGCAACGCAACGCCACCCGCGCCGCGCAATCGGCGCTCGCGGGAGCCAATCAAAAGCTCGCCGTTGCACAGAAAAAACTGAGCGATGGGGACGCCGCCGCCACCGCAGAAACCGAAGCAGCAAACGCCGCCATCGCCGCCGCGCAAGCGCAGCTCGCCGCCGCCGCAAATGTGAAAGCCGTCGCGCAACCCGGCGAATGGATCACGCGCCCAGCGAGCGACCGGCATCCAGTCGGCTTTCTAAAAAAACTCACCCTCACCGCCGCGCCCACGGAAGCCTACGCCATGCTCGCCGCCAGTCAGGGCTTTGATCTCACGGTGAATGGCAAGCCTGTCAAAGCCACGATGAGCGACGCCTTCCGCAATGGCCGCGTGAAGCTCTACGACCTCGCGCGGCTGCTCGTCGCGGGGGAAAACTCCATCGCCATTTCCGTGGAGAGCCACACGGAGAAAGGGCTAAACACCACCGAGCGCGCCGAGTTCCCGCAGTCCACAAACCATCTCAATAAACAGAGCGGTATGGCCTTTTACCTCCACAGCGCGATGCCCGCTGGGAGCCCAGCCGTGCAGCTCATCAGCGATGCAAGCTGGAGCGTGCGCCGCGCGCCCGAGAGCGATTGGAGAGCGCCGAGCTTCCAGCCCGCTTGGGCCAATGCCACGCTGCTCCCCGCTGGCGAGAGCGCCGTGGATGAAACGCCTGGCCTCGCGCCGATCAAACGCAAAGACTTCGCCAATATCCCCGTGGACCTCGGCCCCGCCATCCGCCCCGCCGCGAGCACCGCCGCAAACATCGGCACCATCCGCGCCTCCATGCTCGCCGCCGACCCGCTGCAAGCCGCGCTGGATCGCCCCAACCGCGAAGTGATCCTCCCCGTCCGCACCACCACTGCGACGACGATCCAAGCACTCGAACTCACCAACGGAGCCACCCTCGACCGCCGCCTCAAACAAGCCGCCGCCGCTCTCGCACCCGTTGCGGCAAAAGACCCCGCTGCATGGCTAGAGCATCTCACCCGTGAGACCATCGCCCGCCCACCGAGCGCGCAAGAAAAGGCAGCCGCACTCGATTTCCTCGGCCAAGACCCCACCCCCGAAGCCATCGCCGATCTGCTGTGGACGGTGCTGAACCAGCCCGAGTTTCAACTCATCAACTAAGCCCAGCCCCGTTTGACGAAGCCACTTTCACCGCCTACTTTTCCAGCCATGTCCACACAACAGCTCACCGCCGAAGTATTGGCCCTGACTCCATTCGAGCGCGCAGAACTCGCGGAGAAGCTCGTCGAGAGTCTCGACTTCACGACGAACGATGAAGTGCGGCAAGCGTGGCAGGCGGAAGCGGTGCGCCGCCGCGATGAAGTCCGCGATGGGCGTGTGAAGACGATCCCAGGCGAAACGGTTTTAGCGGAAATCCGGGAGATGTTAGCAAAATGAGATACGAGTTTCACCCCGAAGCTCGCTTGGAATTCCGAGAGTCCGCCGTTTTCTATGAAAGCCAACGCACCCGTCTGGGCTTCGCCTTCACCGATGAAATCGAGTCAGCGATTCGTAGTATTTTAGAGGATCCAGAACGATGGAGCTTTTTAGAACAGGACGTTCGCCGCTGCCTCACCAAAAAGTTTCCATATGGAGTCCTCTACACCATTGAGGCAGATACCATTCTCATCCTCGCAATCATGCACTGTAGCCGCAAGCCGGGCTACTGGCGCACCCGCATCTCTACTAATTAACACTCGCACCATGACCTTCCACACCCACACTCGCCGCGACTTTTTAAAAACCGCTTCCGCCGCCACGCTTGGCGCGCTGTCTGCCGGGGCACCGCGTCTTTTCGCTGAGGTGGAGAAAATCGCGCCGCGTGCGGACTGCATCATCCTGCTGTGGATGGCGGGCGGGATGGCGCACACGGAGACGTTTGACCCGAAGCAATACACGCCTTTTGTGAAGGGCGTGGAGTCGAAGCGCGTGCTCTCCACTTTCCCGAGCATCCCGACTTCTGTGGATGGCGTGCGCTTTAGCGAAGGGCTGGAAAAAATGGCGGCGGTCATGGATCGCGGCACGCTCATTCGCACGGCGCAGGCGGCGGATCTCGGCTTCATCCTGCACTCGCGGCATCAGTATCACTGGCACACGGGCTACGTGCCGCCGCAGTCCGTCGCCGCGCCGCACATGGGCGCGTTCATGGCCAAGGCGCTCGGGCCACGCGACCCGGCGATGCCTGCATTTATCAACATCGGCCAGCGGCTCGATCTCGGAGAAGGCGAGGAGCTGAAGTCTTTCACCACGGCTGGTTTTCTCGGCAGCGCCTACGGCCCATTTAATGTGCCCTACCCGCAAGACGCCGCGCAGACCGTGCGCCCGCCGGAGGGGATGACGCCGGGGCGCTTCGAGGATCGCAATAAATTCTACAAGCGGATGCTGGAGGCCAGCCCAGTGCGCGAAGGCAGCGCCTATCAGCGCGAGAGCTTCGTGCAAGCGATGGATAACGCGCACCGCTTGCTCAGTTCGCCGAGC
The DNA here is from genome assembly GCA_043757005.1 of Verrucomicrobiaceae bacterium. Taxonomy (GTDB): domain Bacteria; phylum Verrucomicrobiota; class Verrucomicrobiia; order Chthoniobacterales; family Chthoniobacteraceae; genus SXWH01. The sequence goes on along the minus strand of JAYVQK010000150.1, from coordinate 2,104 downwards.
GCAAAAGCTTTTGACCTCTCGCTGGAGCCTACGGAGAACGTGGCGAAGTATGTGCCAGCGGGCTTTGACGGCGGAAAGGTGGGTGGCCTGAAACTCGACCGCGAGGGTGCCTACGAAGCGCAGAGCATCGGGCGCTTTGGCCTCGGCTGCCTGCTCGCACGGCGGCTCGCGGAGAATGGCGCGCGCTTTATCGAGGTGACGACGGAATACATCCCGTTCCTGAATTGGGACACCCACGAGAATGGCAACAGCAAGCTGCGCTCGATGAAAGCGATGATAGATGCGCCCATCGCCCAACTCATCCGCGACCTCGAAGAGCGCGGGATGCTGGATCGCACGCTCGTCGTCCTCGCGAGCGAGTTTTCCCGCGACATGATGATCGAGGGAAAAGAAGCCAGCCAACAGCGCGAGCAATCCCGCGTGCCCGAGAAAATCGAAGAGCCGAAATTTTACGGGATGCACCGCCACTTCACCGAAGCGGGTAGCGTGCTGATGTGGGGCGGCGGCATGAAGCGCGGCCACGTCCACGGCGCAACCGCCGACGAGCGCCCCTGCCGCTCGATCAAAGACCCCGTGCAAATCACCGACCTCCACGCCACGATCTACCAAGCCATGGGCATCTCGCCAAAGCTCTCCTACCTCGTCGAAGAGCGCCCCTTCTACACCACGAAAGACGGCCTCGGAAAACCCATCACCAGCCTCTACGCATAGCGGCGCGCGCAAGTCCTCTACATCAGTAATTTACGATACTTCATACAAAAAAGACCGTTTCATCGTGCGAGACCAAAGACAGATGAAAACCGGACGAAGCGGAGCGGACATATCCCGCATCCAAAATAAGCAAAAAACGGTTTTGCAGAGGGGCTTCCCACGCGCTTGCGTTTTGGAGTGCGGCTGTCCTCTGCCGCTTTGGCAGCGACGCCCTATCTGCAACGCCGAAAACGCCAGCAGCGGATGGCGGGCGTCTCCAACGCAGCGGCGGCTTTTTCCAGCCGGAAGGTGAAGGTATTCTTTGGGAAATCTATTAGTTTTCTCAGGTGTCCGATTCGGCAAAGGAATTACCGACTGCGTTCAAAATTCAACCCATCCCGTGCCCCAAGTTCGCAGAATGATACAGCCGCGCATACGCCCCACCGCGCGCCACCAGCTCCGGGCCTTTGCCCTCCTCCAGCACGGTGCCTTCGCCGAGCACCACGATTTTATCCACGCGATGCACCGTGGCGATGCGGTGGGTGATGATGAGTGTCGTGCGCCCGCGCATCAGCTCTTCCAGCGTGGCCATGATTGCCGCCTCCGTCGTCGGATCGAGCGCGCTCGTCGGCTCATCGAGGATGAGGATCGGCGCGTTCTTGAGGAAGGCTCGCGCGATGCCTATGCGCTGGCGTTGCCCCACGCTCAGGTGCCCGCCGCGCTCGCCCACTTGCGCCGCATAGCCACCGGGCATCGCGCTGATGAACTCATGCGCTTGCGCCCGCTGCGCCGCCTCCACGATCTGCTCCTCCGTGGCGTCCGGCCTGCCATACGCGATATTCTCCCGCACCGTCGTGGAAAAGAGCAGCGTGTCTTGCAGCACGATGCTGATTTGGCTGCGCAGCGACTTCTTCGTCACCGCCCGCAAGTCGTGCCCATCCACCAGCACCCGGCCCGCAGTCGGATCATAAAAGCGCGGCACCAGCGAGAGCAGCGTGCTCTTTCCCGCGCCCGTGCCGCCGACGAATGCCACCGTCTCCCCCGGCACCACCGTGAGACTCACATCCCGCATAATCAGCCGATCCGCAGTGTAGCCGAATGCCGCGTGCTCAAACGTAATCTCCCCCCGCACCGCAGGCAGCTCCACCGCGTCCGGCGCATCCGCCACATCGTTTTGATTATCCAGCACCTCAAAGCACCGCTGCGTCCCCGCCGCCGCTCCTTGCAGCGCCCATGCGACTTGCGTGAGCGCTTCGAGTGGCTGGTAAAGCATCAGCAACAGCGTGGAGAGATACCAGATCTGCCCCACCGTCAGCCGCCCATCCATGACGTGTCTCGCCCCCACATAAAACATCAGCGCCGACGATGCCGCCACCAACGTCCCCACCAACAGCGCGCTCTTCATGGAGGTCGC
>JAYVQK010000149.1:0-7209 GCA_043757005.1 Verrucomicrobiaceae bacterium | reverse complement strand
CCTTTCCGGGACGTGCGGGGACGCTCATACAGATCTGTATGACCACTCCGGGACGTGCGGGGACGTGCATACAGGTCTGCATGAGCGTCCCGGGACGTAAAAAAACGCCCATACAGAACTGTATGCGCGCTCCCGCAGGTGCCGAAAAGGCGCAACCTTCTCCATGATCCGCTCACAAAGCTAACAATCCATCACCGACGAAACATTATGAGTAATATCATCATCCAAGAAGCCATCCTGCATGGCGACCTGATCCAACGCATCCATACCGCCCTCGCACGTCCTGCGGGCGGGGTGGGGTGCGGGCAGCGCATTTCCATCGGCCTTGACCGGAGGGGCGGTGACTCCAAAAAAATACTTGGAGCGATTCAATCAAGGGAACCTCTGGGAACTTCGAACTCTGAACTTGGAACGACGCTCTCGAAGCAATAAGGTTCGGAGTTCGGAGTTCGGAGTTCGGAGTTCGGAGTTCGGAGTTAAGAGTTAAGAGTTAAGAGTTAAGAGTTTGGCCCGCCGCAGGCTCTGAGACTCGCGCGAGTGGCTTAGGCCCTGCGGGCGGCTAACTTCGAACTCTGAACTTCGAACTTCGAACTCTGAACTCCAGAGGTTTCACACACTCTCCCCTCACCCCTGCCGCCCCGCCGCTCTGCCGGCGAGGGTGCCGGTGGCGAAGCAGGCTTGTAGGAGGAAGCCGCCGGTGGGGGCTTCCCAATCTAGCATCTCGCCTGCGCAATAGATGCCGGGGAGTTTCTTCAGCATGAGCAAGTCGTCTAGCTCGCTCCAGCGGACGCCGCCTGCGGTGGAGATGGCTTCGGCGAGGGGGCGCGGGGCGAGGAGGGGGATGCGGCAATCTTTTACCGCGCGGGCGAGCGCCTCGGCGGTGGAGAATGGCGGGTAGAGTTGCTCTAGCAGGGCGCAGGCGGCGTCGGGGAGCTTCCAGCAGCGGGGGGCTTCCCAGATGAAGTTGCGGGGGACGGCGCGCATCTTTTCTACGAGTTGTGCGATGGAAAAGGTGGGCTTGAGATCGAGATGGATCTCCGGCGACTCCATGCCGCGCAGGGCGCGCCCGAGGGCATAGATGAGTGTGCCCTGGATGCCGTAGCGCGTGAGCATGACTTCGCCGATGGCTCGCTCGTGGCCCGCGCGGATGTGGACGTTGAGCAGCGGCTTGCCCTCCACGCGCAAGCGGGTCTCGGGCGTCCACGCGGCTTCCCAGCCGCAGTTCGCGGGGCGCAGGGGGCTCACGGCGATGCCGAGGCTTTCTAAAATGCTCACCCAGCCGCCGTCCGAGCCTGTCTCCGGCCAAGACCCGCCGCCCATCGCGAGCACCACGGCGTGGTGCTCGCGGGTGGCTCCGTTTTGGAAAAGCACGCGCCATTGGGGACTACGAGGGGCACTTGAACCACGAGGGGTGCTTGAACCACGAAGAGCACGAAGGGCACGAAGGGCACGAAGGTTGGGATGCAGGGTTTCGTCGTCCTCATGTCTTTCATGTCCTTCATGTCCTTCATGTCCTTCGTGCTCTTCGTGCTCTTCGTGGTTCAAGTGGTTCAAGTGGTTCAAGTGCTGCAAGTGGTTCAAGTGGTTCAAGTGCTGCAAGCCCGCCCAGCGGTGGTTCATCGCCATCTCTACGCCGAGCGTGCGCAGTCGCTCCACCCAGCGGCGGAGCAGCGGCGCGGCCTTCATCATCGTGGGGAAAATCTTTTTGCTCGGCGTGGCAAACGTCTCGATCCCCAGCCCGGCGGCCCATTCGCGCAGCGCCGCGCTGTCGAACTCTGCGAGACATCGCCGCCACCATTGGCTCGGCATTTCGTGGCCGGAATAGCTCGCTACGAACTCCTCGAACTCCGCCGCGTTAGTGAGGTTCAGCCCGCTCTTTCCCGCCATGAGAAACTTCCGCCCTACGGAGCGTTTGCCGTCGTAGAGCGTCACCGCTGCGCCCGCCGCGGCTGCGACTTCCGCCGCGCGCAGACCCGCCGGGCCGCCGCCGATGATGGCGATACTTTTCCGAGTGCTCAAAACAGCGGGTGTGTGAAACGCATGAGCCAGCGTTTTATTTCCTCGCCCGAGTTTGGCCACCCAAAAAAGCTACTGGATCGTGAGCGCGCCGGTGAGCGTGTAGCTGGGGCCAGCGAAGCTCACCACGATGGTTTGTGCGCCGATGGCGGTGCCTGCGGGGATGGCGAAGGTGGCCTTCACCTGCGTGGCGCTGGGGCGGCTGATGCTGGTGCCGACGATGCTCCCGGCGAGGGTCACGGTGTTGGGCAGGACGTTGGCGGGCGGGACGTTTGGCGGGGCGGTGAGGGTGATCGTGACATCCACCACGGTGCCGCGCGTGGCGGTGCCGCCGGGGGCGATGGCGGTGAGATTGCCGGAGGCGGTGGTGCCCGCGAAGCCAGTGCGGTCGTAGGTGGAGAGGGCGGTGCGGGTGGTGCGGTAAAAGCGTTTGCTGGTGGTGTTCGCCGCGCCGCTCTCGATGAGTGTGCCGATGTCGTCGCCGGTGGCGACGACGCCTGTGGCAATGGGGCTCCAGCTCGCGAGGGTGTTCGTCGCCTCGACCGTATAGATGCCGCCCTCGACGGCGCTCCAGGAGAGCGTCACGTCGCCGCTTCCAGTGCTCACATTGACCCCGCCAGCGGCGTCGTCTTTCACCGGCCCGCCGAGGAAGGCCGTGGCTACGGGCTCGCCTATCGTCGTCACGCTGCCGCCCGTCGCGCTGCCGTAGTAGCTGCGCCCGACTTGGTAGGGGAAGACGGGCGTGCCATCCGCCGCCACGCAGAGGAAGTAGGCCCACGTGCCGCTGGGGAATTCCGGCGTCACGCAATAGCGCACGTTGTATTCGTTGAGATCAAAATCGGTGCCGAGCGTGAGGCCGAGGTCGCCGAGATAGTCGTTGTCTTCGAGGTAGCGCCCGAGCGGATACGTGGTGGAAACAGTGGGGCCGGCTTGATTCACCGAGACGCCGTATTCGCGCGAAGCCCAGAGCGGGATCGTGGTGCGCGTGGTGAGATTGCGCAGCACGTAGCCGCTCACCATGCGGCGCACGGGGCTCGTGGAATCCAGCGCGGAACTGTAGCCATACGGGCCGTAGAGTGGCAGGCCATCGCGCACCCAAGCGAGGATCGGCGAGTGGTGCGGTGCGTCGCTGCGCTCGGGGTAAAGATTCGTCGCGGCGGTGTAGTCCACATGGTCGCCGAGCAAGTGCCGGAGCGCCTTCGGGCTCGCATGGTAGTGGTGGTTATTACCCGCCTGGTGCGCGCCTGCGTTGTCGAAGGTGACGCCTTCATTGATGTAGGCGTCGCGGTTCCAGCTCCCCGTGCCGGAGACTTCCGTGGTGCCGTTCCAGGTGAAGCCATCGCGGATGTCGAAGAGCGAAATGCCATCCACAAAATAGCCCACCGAGCCGAGGCCAAAGAGCGTCTTCGTGGTGGGGATCGTGGGCGTGCGGGGAAAGCGGAAAGTCGCGGCGGTGTTCGATGGGAAGTTCGGGAAATCCGTCGTCTTCGCAGCGTTCAAATACCACGGGCCCATGATGTGACTGCCGAGCCCGCTCGTGTGGATGTAGGCCCAGCTCGCTGAGTAATCCACCTGATGCACGCCTGCATACACCGGGCTGCTCTGCACGCCCGAGCCACGGCTCCAAGTCGTCGAGCTGGTGCCCGCCGTGAGCGCGGCTTGCGATTGAAAGATGCGTGCGTATTCGCCGCTGTTCGCCGTGAACCAGCTTCGCAGCAGGGCTGCGCTGGAATTGGCGTCCGTCACGTAGTTGCCGATCTGGAGCTTGAGCGCGGCGTAGGCGCGCTGGTCGGCAAGGGAGATCGTCGCGCCGAGTAGGCTCGTCGCTTCATTCGCGTCCGTCGTCGTTTTGTAAAACTCCTCCCGCCCATCGTCGAACTGGATGAGCTTGTAGCCCGCCGCATCCACGAGCGTGCGACCCGAAACGTTCGTCGCCAGCGAGCTGCTAAATTCCTGACTAAACGAGTAGCGCGTCGCATCGGTCGTGTTTTGCAAGATGGGCATGAGGCTCTTGGAATCGAGCGGGTTCGCCACTGGCTGCGTCGCTGCCACGCTAATGCCCACCATTTCCAAAATCGTCGCGTAAAGATCCACACAATGCACCGGCGCGGTGCTCGTGCGGTTCGGGTTCACGACGGCTGGGCCAGCGATGATGAGCGGCACGCGCACGCCGCCGTCGTAGAGCGTCTCCTTTGAGTGCGAGCTGCTGTAGGGCGGCTGGATCACGTTGGCAGGCGTGCCGTTGTCGCCGATAAAAATGACATTTGTTGTCGCGAGATTCACATGAGTAAGGATGCGCCCCACTTCCGTATCCAGCGCTTCGCACATCGCCTCGTATTGGTTGCGATTCGTCGTCGCCGCCGCGTCGTAGCTGTGGAGATCGTTCGGCGGGAAATGCAGCGGCGAGTGCGGCGCATTAAACGCCACCCACGCGAGCCACGGCGTCGCGCCGCGTGCGTCTATCCACGCAGCGACATCATTCGCCGTATCCGTCGTCGCATACGTGGTCGTCGCCGCGCTCACGTTGTTCGTGATTTTCGTCCACGCGGAATAATCCGGCAGCGCGCCGATAATCGTCCCCGCGAAATGCGGCCAGCCACCGATCGTGCGGGGCGTATCGTTCGTGCCCGCACCCGAGTTAAGGTGCCATTTCCCAAACATCCCCAGCGAATACCCCAGCCCCGCGTTCGCGGCGAACGCCTCCGGCAGCGTGAACTCCGAAGCTTGCAACTGCGGGCTCGTCGCATCCGTGAGCTGCGCGCCGATCCCCGTGCGAAACGGATGCCGCCCCGTGAGCATCGAGGCCCGCGACGGCGAGCACGTCGGGTGCGCGCGCGCATTGGTAAAGAGCACACCGCTATTCTTCAGCGCCGCGATATTCGGCATCGGCGGCAAGCTCGCCCCCGCGCCAGCCGTGAGCGGGAAGCTGTCCGCCCCGAGATCATCCGCGATGATGAAGAGCACATTATTCGCCCCCCGCGCCGTGGTGAAAAAGAGCAACGAGAGTGCAAGCGTAGTGAAGCGAGTGAGTGAGTTCATGGAGCGATAAACCGCCACTCTATGAAGCATCGGCGTGGCGGATACCGAAGAATTGTTAAGCCACAGTAAAGGCGCCCCAGTCTCGCTGCGACGCGCGCTAAACTGCGACGTTCGCGCCAGTGCGGTGCGACTCCAGCGCGGCGGCAAAAATCTCGTGCGAGGCGACGGCTTCAGCGGGTGTGGCGCAGCCAAAGCGTCCGCCGAGTTCCCCTGCCCGCTCCATGAGAAATGCGGCCCACATTTGCTGGATCACATCCGCAAAGCCCGGCTCGAAGATGCCGCCGGTGACGACTTTGAACTGCGTGCTAAAGCCGAGATCCGTGCGCTTCCACCACTGCTCTTTGCCACGCTCAAAGAGCCAGAGCGTCTTGGGCTCGGCGGTGGAAAAGCGGACGCCGCCATCCGTGCCGAGCACTTCGATAAACCACGTATTCGTCGCGCCGGGCATCAGTCGTTTCATTTCCAAACGCACGGGCACTTCCTCGCCCGCGATCGTCGTCCAGCCGTGGACCATCGCATTATCCCACGTATCGCAAGCGACCATGCCGCCTTTGCCATCGGGCCGCTGTGCGTAGCCGCGCTGGAGCTGCGCAAAGACGCGCGAGGGCTTCCAGCCAAGGCGCAGCGGGAGATGGCAGGCGTGCATCCCGAGATCATTCAGCACGCCGCCTTCACCGCACGTCGCGCTAAAGCGCTTCCAATTTGCAGGCTTCGTCGCATCGAGATCGCTGCTGTGGTGAAAGCCGGAGACGACTTCCAGCACGCGCCCGATTTGCCCGCTGCCTGCCACTGCAAGAGCGCGCTGTCCGCCGGGAAAAAACGGCATCTCCGAACTGCAACGCACAAAGCGCCCGCTCGCCTCCACCGCTGCTGCGATGCGCCTCGCCGAGGCGAGGTCTATGCCAAACGGCTTCTCCGCAAACAGGTCTTTGCCCGCCGCGAGCACGTCGCCGTAAATCTTCTCATGCAGGTTGTGCGGCACGGCGACATAGACGACATCAATCTCGGGATTCGCGAGCAGCTCGCTGTAATCTGTCACGCGCTGCGTGCAGCTCGGGATGCAGTCAAACCAAGCGAGCGCCGTGGTGTTTAAATCCGCGACCGCAACGAGCACAGGGCGCACGGTGACATCCGTCATCGCGCACCACCGCGCAAACGCACTCGCCATTTCCCGGCCCATGAGACCGCCGCCGATGATTCCGATTTTGATGTCTTTCATGGTCGTAGATTAGCGAACTCCCATGATGTGACGGAGGATATAAAGTTCCAGCGCCTCGTAATCACGCGCGTCGCGGTATTGCGCCACGAGCTTCTCATCCATCGTCCGGCACTTCTCCACTAGATGCAGGAAAAGCTCGCGGCTGTTTTTCAAATGCTCAGTCACCGGAAAGCCGCGCTGCGTGCGCATGGCTTTTACATCGAGTCCGATAAACTCGCCCCGGCTGCCATAGCCGCTCTCCTCCAGCACTCGCACTTGATTAAAGGCGGCGCGCAGATTCGCAGCGCCGAAGTTTTTGTCCTGATCGTATTTCAGCCCGTTCTGGTCGTTGAGGTGGACGCTCGCGAGTTTGTCGTGAGCGAGCGCAAAGGCCATTTCGTCGCTGGCATCGAGCCCGGCGAGCATCGCGTGCGCGCTCTCGATGAGCCCTTTCACACGGCTGTGATCCTTCGACGCATACGACATCGCGATGGCATGGCCGATGGTCGGCACGTAGGCTTGGTCGGTCGGCTCATTTGGCTTCGGCTCGATCCAGATTTCGATCGTCTTGTCGTAGTCCAGCATCGCATTCACCGTCTCCAGCAGGCGCTGGTAAGCGAGCTTCGCGTCCTTCGCCTCGCGGATGTAAGTGCCCTCCCTCGACAGCCAGAGCACGATGGCTTTGGATTCCACCGCCCGCGCAATATCAATGCACTTCTTCGTGCGATCCCAAGCATACGCGCGGTCCGACGCGCTGTTTGAAGTGTAAGCGCCATCCGTCGTCTGCTCCGCAAACCACAAGCGCGGGGCGACGAACTCCGGCGTCAGCCCCTGGTTCGCGAGCATCGCCTTCACTTCACCCGCTTTCGCCATGAGTTGCGCGGGCGTCAACCCGTCCATCCCCGGCACCACGTCATCGTCATGAAACTGCACCCCTTCAAAGCCCAGCGGACGAT